>JAVSMP010000001.1:1367343-1709179 GCA_032027145.1 Ignavibacterium sp.
TTATTAAAACAATTCCAAGCATTTTTAAATCTCATGCTTATTCAAAAGAAGATTATCTTGAATTGCTTAAAGCTTTTAACGATCTTTTTTTACTTGCACAAAGAGAAGGACTTCTTGCAATTGAAAAGCATGTTGAATTGCCTGAAGAAAGCGATATTCTTTCTAAGAATAAAAAGTTTATAAATAACGATCTTGCAAAAACTTTTTTCTGTGATACAATGAAAGTTATGCTTTCTGGTGGTGTACCGCCCCACGAACTGGAAAATTTAATCGATGCTGAAATTGAAACTCTTGAAGCTGAAACTAAACCGGCAATTAATGCAATAACAAAAATGAGTGATGCGTTTCCTGGTCTTGGTATTGTTGCAGCAGTTTTAGGTATTATTGTTACAATGGGCTCAATTGATGCTGGTGCAGTTGCAGTCGGACATCATGTAGCGGCTGCTTTAGTTGGAACATTTCTCGGTGTTCTTTTAGCTTATGGATTTGTAGGACCATTAGCAACAAATATGGAAGTAGCGCTTGAAGAAAAGATGAGATATCTTGAAACTATTAAAACCTGTGTTGTTGCCTATGCAAAAGGTAATCCTCCAATTATTGCAGTAGAAATTGCCAGAAGAACTATATTTACAGATGAAAGACCGACTTTTAGTGAACTTGAAAATTATATGCGAGGAAAAACTGAATAGATGCTCGGGGATAAAGAAAATATTATTGTTGTTAAAAAGATAAATAAACACAAAGGGCATCACGGCGGTGCCTGGAAAGTTGCCTATGCTGATTTTGTTACTGCAATGATGGCTTTGTTTATTGTACTTTGGGTTTTAGGACAAAGTGAAGAAGTTATAAAAAATGTAGCTGGATACTTTAAAGATCCTATTGCATTTTCTGATAAAATGAAGGGGATATCTATTATTGAAGGCGGAGTATTTGAATTGCCTTCAGACAAAGCGAAAGAAATAATAGACAAAGTAAAACAAAGGGAACAGGAAATCGAAAGATTGAATGCAATGAAAGATTCAATAATCAGCAATTTATCTTCTAACAGTGATTTTGCTTATCTGATGGATCAGATTAAAATAGAAATTGCAAATGAAGGATTAAGAATTGAAATGATAGAATCCAACGATGCTGTTTTTTTTGAAATAGGGACATCAGAACTCAGAGAGGATGCTAAAAAACTTCTTTATGAATTAAGTAAGAATCTTAAAGCGATACCCAACAAACTGATAATTGAAGGTCATACTGATGCCAGACCTTATCCAAATGATGGAAGAGGCTATACTAATTTTGAATTAAGTGTTGATCGTGCAAATTCTGCAAGAAGAGTAATCGTTGCAAGCGGGCTGGACCCGGTACGTATTGATGAGATAAGAGGATATGCCGATACAAGATTACTTGATAAAAAAGATCCTTTTAATCTGGTTAACAGACGAATAAGTATAATTATTAAATTTGCTACCGAGGCACCACAATGAAAAGAATAATCATTGTTGAAGATGACAGAATAACCCAGCAGTTTTATTCAATGTTTTTTAATAAGAATGGTTTTAATGTAACTGTTACTGATGACGGAGATAAAATATTAGATACTTTATCAAATGAAGAAGTCGGATTAATTTTGATGGATATAAATCTAAGTAATACTTATCTTAACGGTGTAAAAACTGATGGAATTAAACTTGCACAGATTATTAAATCTAATGAAGAATTTAAGAATATACCGGTTGTTTTAGTTACTGCATATTCATTATCAAGTCAAACTAATAAATTGCTGAACGAAACCAAAGCAGCTGATATAATAACAAAACCTATTTTAGATTATAACAAATTTTTAAATAAAATTAATACTTTAATTACAAATTGACTGAAAAAGAAAAAGATAAAATACTTGTTGTAGAAGATGAACGCGATACAAGATATATTCTTGAAAAACTGCTTACTAAAAATAACTTTGAAGTTCTTACAGCTAATAATGGACAGGAAGCTCTGGTTGCATTAGAATCCTTTCACCCAAAAGTTATACTTGCTGACTGGACTATGCCGGTTATGGATGGACTTGAGCTTTGTAATCAGATTAAAGGTAATGAAAATTATAAACTTATCTATTACATTATTTTAACTGCAAGAACTTCTTTAAGAGATAGAGTAACCGGACTTGATGTAGGAGCAGATGACTTTTTAATGAAGCCTATTGAAAATCAGGAGCTTATTGCAAGAATTAAATCTGGTATTAGAATATTCAATCTTCAAAGAGAACTTAAATCCATTGAGCACACAAAAGCAATAATAGAGCTTGCCTGCACTATCGGACATAAAATAAACAATCCTCTAAGCAGTCTGAAACTTGCGGTAAATGATCTGAAAGAAAATTTATCAGATAAAGCCACAGAACAAACAGAAGAAGATTTTCAGATTATCCAGCAGGCAATGGAAAGAATACAAACATTTGTTCAGCAGCTTACCAAGTTAGAAAATCCCGAAATAATAGATTACACTGATCAAAGTAAAATGATCAAGTTTGATTGATTTTCTGAGCTAAATTTTTCCTTAAGTTTTTCGATAATGTAGTGGAGAACTGGGAAAATGCTGAAAAAAATTGAAAATATCGCTAATGCAAACGAGCTGAAGGGCAATAATCGCTATTCGGGCGGCAGTAGTTCGTTATCTGTAATTAATGGTAATAAATCAAACATTTCTGACTCACTCAGTTTTTCGTCAGCTTTTAAATATTTATCCAGCCTAAAGTGGCAGTTAAAATCCTTAGAACACAACAGTAACGATGAATTCACTATAGAGTTTATAGTGGATAAATTACTATTTAAAACAAGAATAAGTATTAACGACAATAAAACATCAGATATTAATTACAGTATTACAAACGGGGCTGTAGTCAGCACTTCTGAGCATAAATATGATGTTACAATTTCATTTGATTTCGACCCGCAGGTCTTTTCTGAAGCACCTACTGCTTCATCAACAGAGTATTTAAACTGGTTGTTTGAAAAATTTGTCTCGTACGATAGTATTTTATTAAAAAATTCTAATGACCCGGAAATAAATTCATTTTTTTTGGATGGGGCAGAAAAAAAACTTCAGTATGAACTATCTCTGATTCATAGAAATATTATTTCTTTTGTAGAGAAAGTAAGCGGAGAAGTAATAACAAATCATTTGCGATACTTTTCACCGGACAGTAGTAATAAAAAAATTATCAAGATATTGAATATCAATGTTAGATTATAAAGAAGTAACCGCTCTTGATAATACTGCTATTCAGCAAGATATCATTCCAATAAATGTTTTGGCAGAATCTAAGCCGATTATTGTTATCAATCGGACTAACGCAATTGTTTTTTCAAATCAGGCAGCTCAGATTTCTTTTGGCTTAAACAATATTTCAAACATATCACAACTTCAGGCGGATATAAACTTCGCTAAAATCTTATCAGATTTTTTTGCCAGCAGTTATGCAAATATCAATATAAATGTTAACATACAAAATTTATCTGAATCTGCATCTGGTCAATACAATGCTGAGATTGAAAGAATTGAAATTGATAATACACAATATCTGCTTATAGTTTTTCATCATACTGAAAAAGAAATTATTCTTGAAGACAGGATTAATTCTATTCATGCAGCTATAGAATTTGCAAGCATTCCCTTGATGACAATCGACTCGAAAGGTAAGATATCATTTTTATCGCATTCAATGGAAGAGATTTTAGGATTTGGGATTGAAGAACTTTACGAAAAATTTTTCTGCACTCCGTTAGAAAGTTTTTTGTCAAAGGCTGATCTGCTGACAGCTGAAAGAGCGTTCTTCCTTAAACAAAACTGGGTAAAAATTATTTCGTTAAAAGATAAAGGAAAATTAAGGTTTAAAGAACTTCGGTTAACACCCTTTTTAACCCCGAATGCCGATTCGAATGCATTTATGCTCATTGCGCACGATATAACCGATTATATTCAGAAAAACTTAATTGCTAAAGAATCTGAAAATAAACTCAAATCAATAATCAACAATATCCGTGATCCATTATTTATAATAAAAAGAAAAAATGACAAGTTTTATTTTGAAAACGGAAATAACAGTTTTTTCAGAGTATTCAATCTTGAAAAATCTGGTATTATAAATACAGATATTAAAACAATTTTTACTGAAGGGATTCTTAGAAATATCCTTAAAAACAGTGAAATGATAATTAACGAGTCGTTACCTTCATTTGAGTTTAAAGAGAAATTTAATCTTATTCATTACAGTTGCAAAATTACATTAATGGATATAAGTAATGAGGATGAATCTTATGTGATGATTAGTTTTAATAACATAACTGATCAGCAGAATTATCAGACCAAAATGAAAACTGCATACGAAAAAGAAGTACAGCTTAATATGCTTAAAACCTCTTTCATTGAAAATATGTCACATGAGATCAGAACACCATTTAATGCAATTTCCGGATATGCAGATATCCTGGAGGAAAGTATAAAAGCCGGAGACTATCAGAATGTTTCTGAACTTTTAAGTCTTGTTAAAGATGTAATGTCTCGTGTTGCCCATCTGTTTGATCACATTATTGATATGTCTGAAATTGAATCGGGTGAAGTTACATTCGATTATGTCTATTTAAATTGCAATCAGGTTCTTAAATCTGTTGATAGTAAACTTAAGAATACTGCCAGACTCAAGAATATTGAACTGTTGACAGAACTTTCTGAAGAAGAGGTTATTATTAAGACAGACTGGGTTAAGCTTGAAAAAATTATATATGCCGTGGCAGAAAATGCAATAAAATATACTATGATTGGGAAAGTAGTACTTCGCTCATTTATTTTTAACAACTTTGCTTATATAACAGTTACTGATACGGGCGAAGGAATGAATCAGGAAGATATAAAGTATTTACTTGAACCATTTTCACACGAAGAAGATGCTTACTCAAAAAGATGTCAAGGTGCAGGATTAGGTTTAGCAATTGCAAGTAAACTGACTAAAATGATGGGTGGACTTTTTGAAATTGTCAGCAGAAAACAAACCGGGACAAAAATTACTCTTATTTTTCCACTTGTTAAGATAGGGTATTAGTCTGGGTCTTGCTGTGAATAATATTAGCCTTAAGTGTTTATTTAAACACACTTAATTTCAAAAAGAGATAAGTCTCATAATTTCTACTATAATCCATTCATTTAAGCGTCATATTTGCCAGTTTTTTAAGTCCATTACGAGACAAAAATAATATTGTGCTGGCATTTAACTTGCCACTTGAGTTCAGTTCTTTTCTTTGGTTTATTTAATTGTGTTTTGATTAAGTTATATCAAAAGGATGCATGCAAAAAACAGATAGTTAATAATTTATTAAATACAATTATCTATTGAGATGAATAAAGAAGAAAATATTTCTTCAAGTTTTTTTGCAAATCCTCATTTTGCATTCTATAGAATATCATCAAACGGTTATCCAGTCTTTGCAAATCAGACATTAGTAAGAATGCTTGGTTTCAGTTCCCGCGACGAATTTATTAAATCATTTAAGGAAAATCCCCAGTTCAGAGAGAATTTTTCTATTTCGAAATATCAGGAACACCTATTAAAGATTAATAATACAGATGGAGTTGAATCAAGATGGCGTAAAAAGAACGGAAGGATTGTTGTTGTAACCGAGTATATACAAAAATATTTTGATCCAACTGATGGCAGTATTTTTTATGATTGTATAGCAGAAGATATTACCGAGAAAAAAATAATTGATGAATTGATGAGCGATGTTATTGGGAGAGATTATGCAATTATCAAAGCCTTGCCGGATATTTTATTTATTTTATCTAATGACGGAAATTTTACTGATTATAAAACAGGTAACAATTCAGGTTTCCCGATATCACCAGATTACTTTGTCGGTAAAAGTTTATGGGATGTCTTCCCTCAGCAGATTTCAGATGACCTTTATAGAACAATAAAGGAAACACGCTTAAATGGACAATTAAGTACTTATGATTTTCAGATGCCCGGACAGTTTGGCTCAAAACATTATGAAGCAAGAGTAGTTAAGAGTCATCAGAATGAAGTTTTATTATTGCTGAGGGATGTTACTAATCAGAAACAAAATGAATTACAGATACTCAAGATTGCAGAAGATCTTAGACAGATAAATGATACTAAAGATAAATTTGTTTCCATTATTGCCCATGATGTTAAAACCCCAATCGTTGCACTTATCGGTTATGCTGAAATTCTTGCAGAAGACATTGAAGAATTACAGAAATCTGAGATAAAAGAATTTGCTTCAAGTATTGTAGAGATTTCTAAACAGACAATTGGATTATTAACTAATCTTCTTGAATGGAGCAGACTCCAAACAGGCAGAATAGAATTTCATCCAGTACAGATGAATGCATTTAATACTGTGGAAAATTCAATATCATTACTTGCATCCAATGCTGAACAGAAAAATATTAAGATAATTAACGAGCTTGATAAAGACACTTATATTTATGCTGATGAAAATATGATGCAATCAGTTTTTAATAACCTCTTAACCAACGCAATTAAGTTTACGAATAGAAATGGTGAGATAAATGTAACATCTGATAAGTGTGAGGATATGATTTGCTTTTCTGTTAAAGATAACGGTGTTGGTATGGATGCTAAACAGAAAACTTTACTGTTTGAAATGAATAAGAGTTTTACTACTCCTGGTACGACAAACGAAAAAGGCTCCGGACTTGGTATGATATTATGCAAAGATTTTATCGAAAAACATGGTGGTAAAATATGGGTTGAAAGTTCTGTTGGAAATGGATCTGAGTTCTTCTTTACTGTACCTGCCTCAGTCAACTATTATTCAGTAAAAGAATCCATTTTGTAAAAATAATTACATTCGGAAGATTTTTCCTGAGAATCGCCTGAAGTTATTGGCAGAAAGAGAAAAACAGCTAAATTTTCTATCAAAAAGATGGATGATTTAGTTTTTATACACTTTCAATTCATACCTTAAAACACACAATTTAATTAACTTCTGGCATAAAAGTGGCTAAAATGAAGAAATTAAATAGGTTGAAACCCAGTATAATAATTCAATTTTAGAGTTTTAATTTTTTAAGTAATTGCGATTTTGAAAACTACCGAACCTCAAATAATAAATTCTTTTAATAGTATCAGTTACAATAAACTTCTGCAAAATGCGATCTCCGTAGCTTTTTACAGGTGTGAAATAATTAATAATCAATTGATTAGAAAGTTTGATGAGAAAATTGTTGAGCTAACTGGTTACACAGAAGATTATTTTAATAATGAATATGATTTGTGGAATAATAATGTACACGAAGAAGACTATGACTTGGTAAAATGTGAACAAGAAGAGATTTGGACAAAAGATAATATTGAACTTATTTATCGCTGGAAATGTGCCGATGGGCAATACAAATGGTTCTTGGATAAATCAGAGCTTATTAAAGATGTTGATGGAAATCCAAAAGAAATTTTTGGGTTAATAGTGGATATTAATGAAAGAAATCGTGTAAAAAAGGAATTTGAAACTAACCGGTTATTTACTCAGAAAATTCTTAAAACAATCCCAGGTATCTTATTTATCATTGATTTAAATAAAGACAGAATAATCTATTCTAACTTTCCTGAGTTTAAATTCCTTGGATATAACGAAGAAGAAATATTACAACAGGGCGAAAAAATATTTTCAGAGATTATTTGCCAGGATGATAAACCGAAGTTAATTAATCTTCTGTCTGAGCTTAATGCTCTGCCAGACGGCACTGTCAAAGAAACAGAAATAAGAATCAGAGATAAGGCTGGCAAGTATTTTTGGTTTCTCGTTAAAATAACAATCTTTAAACGTGATGAAACAAATAAAGCAGCACAATTAATAGGGCTGCTCGAAAACAAACATAAGGATAAGATCGTTAAAGATAAACTTGAAGAAAGTGAACAGAGCTATAAAAATCTTTTCAACACAATCAGTGATGCAATATTTATTCAGGATTATGATTGGACCTTTATTGATGTAAACGACGGGGCAGTTTCATTTTTTGGATATACCCGTGAAGAACTGATAGAGAAGAACCCTGAATTTATCAGCAGCGGGGATGAGAACGACATTGATGAGATAAAAAGAAAGTTTGAATTTGCTAAAAGTAATGTTTCACAAAAAATTGAATTTGTCGGTAAGAAAAAAGACAAAACAAAAATCTTCACTGAAGTTCAGATTTTTAAAGGGATTTATTTTGGCAAAAATGTGATAATCGCACAAATGCGTGATATAACGAACAGAAAAAAATCTGAACTAAAAATGCAAGCTGCGCTTTCTGATAAGAATGTTTTATTGAAAGAGGTACACCACAGAGTAAAAAATAATTTACAAGCAATGATCTATCTTATTGAAATGCAGATAGATAAACTTGAAGATAAAAATGTTGAAATGTTTCTGCGGGAATTGCAGGAACAAGCCCGAACTATGTCGTTAGTCTATGAACAATTATATCAATCTGACCACCCAGCAAAGATTGATATGGAGAATTACCTTAAAAGCTTAACCTCTCATGTCTTTCAGGCATTTGCCTCCGGCAGAGAAATTATTTGTAATGTGGAAGCAGAAAATGTTATTCTTAATGTAGAAGCCGCAATGCCCTGCGGACTTATTGTTAACGAACTTCTTACGAACTCATTAAAATATGCTTTTAATGATTTAACAGATGGAGCAGCTAAACTCAATGTTAAACTAAGCAAAAATAATAACCTGATTGAAATAATAGTGATGGATAACGGTAAAGGAATACCCCAAAATTTTAATTGGGAAAATACGGAATCACTCGGGCTTAAGCTTGTTAACTATTGGGTCAAATATCAATTAGCCGGCTCAATAGAGCTTGATACAACTTCCGGAACAAAGTTCAATATAAAATTCGAAAATGTCTGAGATTAATAATTATAAAAAAATATTAATTGTTGAAGATGACGCAATTGTAGCTTCGCAGCTTCAGAGAATAGTAGATTCATTGGGATATACAGCATTAAATCCGGTAGCTACAGGCACTGAAGCTGTTAACCTTGCTCTGAAGGAAATTCCTGACCTTATCTTGATGGATGTTAAATTAAAAGGTGAATTAACAGGAATTGAAGCAGCAGATCTTATTCATACAGAATCGGAAATTCCCGTGATTTATTTAACTGCGTATGCTGACCAGGAAACTATCCAGAGAAGCAAAGACAGAGGAACTTATGGATTTCTGACCAAACCTGTGCGTGATAAAGAACTTGGGGCAATGATTGAAACAGCCATTTATAAATCTTCTACAGACAGATCATTAAAACATTTCAATCAACTGCTTAAGGCTATTAGAAGTATTGATAAACTGATTGCAAGAGAAAGCATTCCTGAAAAATTACTTTATGAAGCGTGTTCAATTCTTGTTAATTCAAAAGATTATTTAGCAAGCTGGATCAGTTATGAGCAGGAACCTGCTTCAAATCCCATGGTGTTCTCAGAAAAATTTAAAAAATCTTTCAAAGGCGGAGTTACAAATCATTTTATTAAAAAAAGGATTCAAAGTGTTATAGAAAAACCTTTATCAAAAAATGAATTTACCTTATTTAAGGATGATGAAGCTCTTAATCTTGTTGATAAATTATTTACTGATCACAACATAAAACAGCCGGTTGTTCTTTTATGCCCTATGATGGTTAAAGAAAAGTTTTTTGGATTTATTGTCATTATTTCCAAGGAGCCCTATGGTTTTGATACAGAAGAAATTGAGCTGCTTCAAACATTAGGTGAAGATATTGCATTTGCATTAAACAGTATTGAAATAGAAAAAGAAAGAATTTTAGCAGAGCAGGCGCTTAGTGAAAGAGAATCTTATTACCGGTCTCTATTACATAGTATGCACGAAGATATTTTAGTGATTGACAGGGATTACAATATTATTGACGCAAATAATTCTACTCTTAAAACAACTGGTTTTGCTACTTCTGAAATAATTGGCAAAAAATGTTATAAGATATCTCACGATCTGGATATGCCCTGCTGCGAAGCCGGAATTAAGTGTGAGCTGCAGAATGTTTTTGATAATGGTCTTCCAAAACTTGTAAGACATATTCATAAAAAAATCGATGGTCAGCCAGTTTATGTTGACGTATTGTTTTCGCCGTTAAAAGATGAAACAGGAAAAGTTACCAAAGTAATTAAGTCAATCCATGATGTAACTGATCTATTAGCTACTCAGGAAGCCCTTCGGGAAAGTGAAGAAAGAATCAAACAAATTGCTGATAATGTTGATATTGTATTTTTTACCCTTAACAGCGATGAAAGTGGAGAGAAAATAACTTACTTAAGTCCGGCTTTTAATCGCCTTTGGGGTATGGATAAAATGAAAGCTCTCGAAGATTCAAAAAACTGGCTGGATACAATTTATCTTAAAGACAGAAAAAGATTATTAGAACTGATAAGTAAAATTCGTCTTTCAGATAATCTGATTGGAAATATTGAATACAGAATAGTTAGACCTGACGGAAGCACTCGATGGATCAACTCAAGATTAAAAGCAATTTCAAAGAATAGTAAATCTTCAGTTAATATTATTGGAATTGCTGAGGATATAACTGACAGAATCTTGACAGAGAATAAATTAAAGAAATCAGAACAAGCCTATAAAAATCTTTTTGATAATGCTCATGATCCGATTATTATCTTTGAACCAGAAAGAGGAATAATACTAAACACTAACACAAGAGCCTGCGAAGTTTATGGATTAGAAAAAATTGAATTAATAGGAACATCATTTTATGCTCTTTGCAGCGATAAGCAGGAATTATACAAAAAAGTTGCTGATGCTGCGGATTTAGTTGATGTATCAACATTTGAAATTGAGTCATTAAGTAACAATGGAAAAAAAATACATCTCGAGGTAAATATATCACCGACAGATTATCTTGGACAAAAAGCAATTATTGCAGTTAACCGGGATATTTCATTCAGAAAGAATGCTGAAAAAGAATTAAGGTTCTTATCTGAAATTGTTAAACAAAGTCCTGCCTCAGTTTTATTGACTAATACTGATCTGGTTGTTGAATATGTAAATCCAAAATTTGTTGATCTTACAGGCTTTACAGAAACTGAAGTTATCGGGCAGAAAGTTAATTCTGTTAAACCACTTGCAGGTCAGAATTCAGAACAAATATGGTCTATTGTTAAAGAAGGCAATATCTGGATGGGTGAAGTGATGAATGTTAATAAAGATTTGCAATCATACTGGACTTCACTTATTATTTCTCCGATTATAAATGAAAAAGGAAAAACAATTCATTTTCTTTTAATTGAGCAGGATGTAACACAGCAAAAAGAATTAGAATTAGAATTAAAAAATGCTTTGAACAAAGCAAAGGAAATAAACAACTTCAAAACTCACTTGTTAGGCAATCTTAATCATGAAATAAGAACTCCAATGAACTCAATTATCGGTTTCTCTCAGATTATCGCAGAAGAAGCCAAAGATGAAGATGTAATTGAGATGTCCAACAAGATAATTAAATCGAGTTACAGATTATTAAATACTCTCAATTCTATTATTGAACTATCTGACCTTGAGTCGGAGAGATTAAAAATAAATAGAACTGATATTAATGTTTCTCATTTTGTAAGATATTTGGATTACAGTTACAAGAGCATTTCTGCTGAAAAAAATCTTTTCTTTGAAGTTGATATAAAAGATGAAGATATAATAATACAATCTGATGAAAAACTTTTAGAGCAGATATTCCGTAATCTGATTGATAATGCAGTTAAATATACAGAGAAGGGCGGCATAACAATTACTGTAAACCAAATTGAAGATGAAAAGAAGAATCTTAATTGTTTTATATCTGTTAGAGATACAGGAATTGGAATATCTGAGAAAAATAAAAATGTGATCTTTGATGCTTTCAGACAACTAAGTGAAGGTGCAACTAGAAAATATGAAGGTACAGGACTTGGACTTACAATAGCTAATAAAATGGTTTCTCTTCTTGATGGAAAATTAAATGTTGAAAGCAAAGAAAATGTCGGTTCTGAATTTTCTGTAATACTACCTTTTAATACAAATAGCAAAAAAAGCAGCAGCGTAATTAAAAATCCATTTGAAGTTGATTTTCAGATTGATAGCAGTTCGGCAAAAGTACCGCACTTACTGATTGTGGAAGATTATTTAATGAATGTTGATATCATGAAATATTTCTTAAATGATATTGCAACAATGGATACCACTACTAATTACGAAGAAACAATAGCCGCAATAAAAGATTCAGAGTACGATATTATACTTATGGACATAAACTTAAAAGATAGCATCGGTGGAGTTGAATTAATGAAAGAGATTAGAAAAATTAACCGTTATAAAAATGCCCCTATCATTGCAATTACCGGTTATACATCATCGATGGATCAAGAAATTTTTATGCAGGAAGGATTTACTGACTTTTTGGCAAAACCGTTTAATCAGAAACAGCTTAAGGAAATAATACTGAAAAATCTATCATAAAAACCAACAAATAACTTCATTAAGTATTTACCGATTTTTTCGATAATTAATTCATAAACCAATATGAATTGGCTAATGTATTATTAAAATAAGTCCATTTTTTAAGAACATTATTTTGTAATTAACCGCTTATATATTTCAAATAAAAGATGGTAATTCAGAAAAGATAAATAAAAAAAGAAATCTGTACACGATGCCCAAAAAAATTCAGATACGATTAATAATTCTGATTCTAGTTATATCATTTTTTTATGCTATATCAGTAATTTATTTAAAGACAAAAGAAACATCATTTCTCAATGAAATTTCTGTTGAAAAAAAATCAACTCTCAATTCAATTATAATTGACTATTTAACTCAGCCAAAATATAAAATTGAATTTATTCCGGAAAGAAAACTAACCGCAAACAATCTGATTGGATACATAAACAGTGGAAAATTCATAGTAAAGGATTCAATAATACAGATTCAATCAATACTTGATAATATTGCCAAATCAACAAATTCGACACTAAAGTTCATTACAAAAGATGAACTTAAAATAATAAAGGAAAAAACCGGGCCACAGTATATCAGAGCAATTTTTGAAATTGAAAATGACAAAGGATCATTAAAACATATTTTAGTTGTAGAAAAGGAATCAGAAGTTTTAACAAATAAATCTCTAGGACTAAGCAGTGAGTATATAGAACTTGGGTTGATTTTTTTGGGATTAATAATAGTTATAACTCACGTGATTTTTTTTCAGTTTATTAAACCATTATCCATAATCATAAAAAGTATCAGAACTAACAAGTTACAGCCACTTCAAAAATTTGAAAACAGTAAAAACGAATTTGGTGTTTTAACAAATCTTATAAAGGACTTTTTTGAACAGAGAAAATTACTTGAAGAGGAAGTTAAAGTAAGAAAAATAACACAGGAAGAACTTGAAACACTTAATGATGAGCTTGAGAAAAGAGTTGTTGACAGGACAGAAGAACTTGCCGTAACAAATCTGGAGCTTCAGAAAGAAAGAGACCAGACAAAAAAATATCTTGATATTGCAGGTACAGTTATCGCGCTATTAGACCGTGATGGCTACATACAATTGATTAACAAAAAGGGCGATGAAGTATTAGGCTATAAACCAGGTGAATTGGTCGGGAAGAACTGGTATGATACCTGTTTGCCTGTTTATGAAAAAGAAAAGCAGATAAAGTTGTTTTCAGATGTAATCAATAATAAACAGGAACCATTTAACCAGCTGATTATTGATGTGGAAACCAAAGGGAAAGAAATACGAACTCTTATTTTTCATATAACATTTCTGATGAATAAAGATAAGAACTATAAGGGTGTTTTGTTTTCTGCTGAAGATATAACAGAGCTAAAGCAAAAAGAAAAAGAATTAATTGAGGCTAAAGAAAAAGCAGATGAATCAAATAAACTAAAATCAACTTTTCTTGCAAATATGAGCCACGAACTAAGAACACCAATGATCGGTATCCTTGGATATTCAGATTTATTGGTTAATGAATTGGAAGATGATAAGTATAAAAAAATGGCAAGTGCAATTTATGAGAGCGGGCAAAGGTTAATTGAAACTTTGAATATGATACTGGATTTATCGCGTTTAGAAGCAAATAAACACAACATAGATTATCAAATAGTAAATGTAAACTCTTTAATTAAAAATATTACATTCCATTTTGAAGCTGCTGCTAAAAAGAAAAATCTTTTCCTGAAAACTTCTTTTCCTTCAATTGAAATTATGAGCAGAACTGATCCGAGAATGCTGAGAGATGTTTTTAATAATCTGATTAATAATGCGTTGAAGTTTACAAATAAAGGCGGAGTATTCGTAAGCCTGGAATTGTTTCACAGGGATTTTATAGTATCTATTAAAGATACAGGTATTGGAATTACTGAAGAAAATCTTGGGCTTGTATTCGAAGAATTTCGTCAGGTATCAGAAGGATTAGGCAGAGGTTTTCAGGGGACAGGGCTGGGTTTAACAATTTGTAAAAAGTATGTTGAACTTCTTGGTGGTCAAATATCAATCAAAAGCACACCGGGTAAAGGGTCAGAATTTACTTGTCAGTTGCCTCTCTTTTCTTATAGTACAGATGAAGAGGCAGTAAGAAATGAAGCAAATCAAATGTATGCTGATACTGCAGAAAAAAAATCTTCAGAATCAAGAATAGATAAAAAGATACTTATCGTAGAAGATGATTTGACATCAAGAGAAGTAATAAATCTTTTTTTGAAAAATCTTTATAAAGTTATATTTGCTGAAGACGGTGTAAAGGCAATTGAAATTGCAGAGAAAGAAAAATTTGATTTAATTTTAATGGATATAAATTTGGGTACAGGTATTACGGGCATTGAGGTTATGGAAAGAATAAGAAAAATTGCAGGATATGAAAAAACTCCGATGATTGCTGCAACTGCATTTGCAATGTTAGGTGATAGAGAAAAATTTTTATCAATTGGATTTAATCATTATATCTCCAAACCATATATTAAAGCTCAGCTTACAAAACTGTTGAGTGAAGCGCTAAAGAAGTAATTACTAAAATAATTCCCCATTAGTTTCAACTCTTAAGGCAAAGTAATATTGTCGATATATACCTGGCTTTACTTTTTACCTAACCTTATAATTACAGAAGTAAATTAATGCCGACAAATTTTGAAAGAACAACAAAATATTTTTGAATAAATGGATTTTATCTGGTTTAATTTTTGAAACTGATATAATGTATTTGAAAAGGTAAACCATGAAAATTTTCAGCTTTTTATCAGCACTAATTATTGTAATTGTTTCATCAAATGTTTTTTCACAGCCGGTCAGTTTTTCCATATCTGTTGAAGAATCACTAAGAACAATCAGTCCTTATATTTACGGCACTAATCAATTATTAACTGAAGAAGAACATTGGGGTGCATTAAGACAGGGAGGTAACAGACTGACAGGATACAATTGGGAAAATAATGCTTCCAATGCCGGAACCGACTACTTAAACTCCAGTGATAACTATCTTACCTGGATTGCAGGCATACAAAATGAATCTGAGCCCGGAATTGTTACTACAACATTCAGAGATAAATCAATTGAATTAAACGCATACTCACTAATTACACTTCAGCTTGCTGGTTATGTTGCAAGGGACAAAAAGGGTACTGTCTCACAGCAGCAAACAGCACCTTCATCCAGATGGCGAACTGTTAAATTTGAAAAAGAAAGTCAATTCACGCTACAGCCGGATACTTCAGATTCTTTTGTTTATATGGATGAATATTTAAACTTTCTTGTTGATAAATTTGGTATGGCAAATACATCAAGCGGAATAAAAGGCTACTCGCTGGATAATGAACCCGACTTGTGGAATTTGACACATCCAAGAATTCATCCTTTACAGGCAAAATGTGTTGAGATAGTTCAGAAAGCAATTGATGCAGCAACTGCTGTGAAAAATATTGACCCTTATTTGGAAATTTTCGGACCGGTTCTTTATGGATTCAATGGTTATTATAATTTTCAATCAGCTGAAGACTGGGATTCTTTACGCGCCGGAACAAACTATCAATGGTTTATTGATTATTATCTTGATAGAATGAAACAGGCTGAAATCTCTTCAGGAAAAAGGCTGCTTGATGTTTTAGATATTCATTGGTATCCTGAGGCAATGGGCAATAACAGAATTACACAAGCAAATGCCAACACAACCGCTGACAAACTTGCCAGAGTACAGGCGCCGAGAACTTTGTGGGATAATAACTATCAGGAAAACAGTTGGATAGCACAATGGTTCAATTCTTATTTACCATTAATACCCAGATTAAAACAATCCATTGATCAGTTTTATCCGGGGACTAAACTTGCATTTACTGAATTTTCCTATGGCGGAGAAAATGATATTACAGGTGCAATTGCAATAGCAGATGTATTGGGAATATTTGGCAGGTATGATGTTTATCTCGGAACATTCTGGCAGCTTGATTCTCCTTCAGACTATATCTCATCAGCTTATAAAATTTATAGAAATTACGATGGAAATAATTCAACATTTGGCGATTACTATGTATCTGCTTCAACAAGTGATAGCGTAAGTACATCTGTTTATGGTTCACTGAATGATGAAGGAAATGAGATACATTTAATAGCAATAAATAAAAATCTAAATGAAAATGTTGAAGGCAATTTTTCGGTTTTATCCCAGCAAAATATACAAAGCGGGCGTGTATGGAAATTAGACGGTAATAGCCCGCTGATTGCTGAGATTGATCCAATAGCCAATATTGTAAATAATAGTTTTACCTATACCTTGCCATCTGGCTCTGTTTGTCATTTCGTTTTACAAACAGGTGTAGTGAGTATAACAGAAGAATATACTGTACCCGAAAATTATTATTTGACTGCATATCCAAACCCATTTAATCCATCTTGCAGGATTGAATATAATGTTCCGATTAATTCTAATTCCTGCCTTAATATATTTTCTGTTACCGGTGAATTATTAAAAAGCTACACTGAGCTTTCAGGTGCAGGATATTTATTGTGGGATAGTTCAAATAGAAATGGAGAGAAAATATCCAGCGGAGTTTACTTTGCCGTACTTAACAGTAATGGCAAAATACTAACAACCCGTAAACTAGTCTTGATGAAATAAATGAATTTGCGGAGAGACAGGGATTCGAACCCCGGAAGGACTTGCATCCTTAACGGTTTTCAAGACCGCCGCATTCAACCACTCTGCCATCTCTCCGAATTATTTATCAGGCTCTTAAACGCCCTTCCCCCTTTGTAGGATTTAATTTGCTTTTCTCTTTCAAATGCAGTTGTTCTGGACGAATAATTTTCAACATAAATTAACGACCAGGGTGCATAAGCTTTTGTTGATACAACTTTTCCTAAATTATGCTCATCAATTCTTCTTTTAAGATTTGATGTACATCCTACATAGAATCGTTCTGGTTTTTGACTCTTTAATATATAAACAAAATACATATTAAGACCGCCGCATTTCCCGCCTAAGGCGGGATAAACAACCTTTACCCCGCAATTATGCGGGGACTCTGCCATCTCTCCGAATTATTTATCAGGCTCTTAAACGCCCTTCCCCCTTTGTAGGATTTAATTTGCTTTTCTCTTTCAAATGCAGTTGTTCTGGACGAATAATTTTCAACATAAATTAACGACCAGGGTGCATAAGCTTTTGTTGATACAACTTTTCCTAAATTATGCTCATCAATTCTTCTTTTAAGATTTGATGTACATCCTACATAGAATCGTTCTGGTTTTTGACTCTTTAATATATAAACAAAATACATATTAAGACCGCCGCATTTCCCGCCTAAGGCGGGATAAACAACCTTTACCCCGCAATTATGCGGGGACTCTGCCATCTCTCCGAATTATTTATCAGGCTCTTAAACGCCCTTCCCCCTTTGTAGGATTTAATTTGCTTTTCTCTTTCAAATGCAGTTGTTCTGGACGAATAATTTTCAACATAAATTAACGACCAGGGTGCATAAGCTTTTGTTGATACAACTTTTCCTAAATTATGCTCATCAATTCTTCTTTTAAGATTTGATGTACATCCTACATAGAATCGTTCTGGTTTTTGACTCTTTAATATATAAACAAAATACATATTAAGACCGCCGCATTTCCCGCCTAAGGCGGGATAAACAACCTTTACCCCGCAATTATGCGGGGACTCTGCCATCTCTCCGAATTATTTTAAGAACAAATTTGCGTGGCAAATATAATCATACTTGCTGTTTCTGCAAACTCATTTTAGCTATCTTTACAGCATTAAAATCCTATAAATGCTATGACTACAAATGAATTAATCCCATTTCTTAGATGCCTTTCTATGGAAAGTTCAGCCATTATTAAACAGTATTTCAGAACTGATTTGGCAGTAGATAAAAAAGCTGATGATTCTCCGGTTACAATTGCTGATAAAAAAGCTGAAGAGAAAATGCGGTTACTTATCCAAAAGGAGTTTCCTGTACATGGAATAATAGGGGAGGAGTTTGGTAATGAAAATGCTGATGCAGAATATGTTTGGATATTAGACCCGATTGATGGAACAAAAAGTTTTATATCAGGTGCTCTAAGTTTTGGAACTCTAATTGCTTTGATGCACAAAGGAGAACCTCTCATCGGTGTTATAAATCATCCGATCTTAAATGAATTTTTAATCGGTGATAATAATTCAGCCTGGCTTAATGATAATTTAGTTCGTTTGCGGGACTGCAGTTCAATCTATGAAGCTGTACTTCTTACAACAGATCACTTTAATATTGGTGAGTATCAGGATCAAACTAAATTTGATAAACTTGCAAGACAGGTTAAGCTTTACAGAAATTGGGGAGATTGTTACGGTTATTATCTCTTAGCAACTGGCTATGCAGATATAATGATTGATCCCATTATGAGCGTTTGGGATTCTATGGCTGTGATACCAATTATTAAAGGCGCGGGTGGAGAAATAACAGATTATAAAGGTAATGATCCTGTAACAGGAAATAGTATTGTCGCTTGTAATAAACTTATTCATTCGGGTGTGATAAAAATGCTTAATGATTAACTAATAAAAGATATAGAAAATCAGAAGTGTTAATACTGCCGAGAATAATGTTAAATATCTTATCTTTGATTTATTGAATAATACAATTGCAGTGATAACCCATAGTGCAAAAATTAGTAGTTCTGCCGCGGAGAATAATCTATCAATTGAAGGAACATATTGATTTATAAATCCATTTTTATAAGTTAGATAGAGTGGGTTTATCAAAGCAATTAGAGTAAGAAATATTATTAAAAAGATTATGATAAACTTTTTTGTTTTAATGTTTTTATTAAAACTTTCTAATCCTGTCCTGACTGCGAATACTAATCCGCCGTACAAAAAGAAAAATTGAAGTATGTTGACCACAATCGGAATCTTTCCAAAGAAAGTTATTTGAACATATTTCTTGTCAGGTATGGAGATGATATTATCTTTGTAACGGAGTTCAGCATAATACTGCAGTTTAGTTTCCGGCTTTTGTTTTGGCAGAATACCTGTTAAAAGAAAATTATCTTTTAATAATTCTTTTGAAGTCCAGATAGAATCATAGTTAAGTTTATAAAAATACTTCCCGGTTAATTCTTTTAAATCAGATCTGATTGAAAAAATATAATCATCATTTTCATAGCAAACCTTTTCGAATCTGTAAGATACTTTCTTACCTTCAATTCCAATAGTTCCTGTAATTGGATAATCAGCAGAAGTTATTTTGTTCATGTAAGAGATAATGAACACAATTACGATTGAACTGATCCAGAGTATTAGAGATTGTTTTTTCATTAAAGCAATAATTTCTTTTAGTAAATTTAAAAAGAATAGCTTGGTATGAAAAGTAAATAAAAAAGCCCCTGATAAATAGGGGCTGAAAAAATTGTAAATTGAACCTCAGAAAGAGGTGCCAATTTTAAATCGAATGTTTACAAATATTTTTGTGAAACCAAAATTACCAGAATCCAATCTTGAAAGACTTGCTGATGGACCTATTGAGAAAGCACTGAATCCCCATCCTTCCATTATCTTTTGAACTAAGATGTTAATGTTGTATTGAGGTTCACGATATTTACTGCCCGGCATCCCATCAAAGCTAAAATCAAAAGTGCTTCCGGCAAGCGATGCTTCTCTTAAAGATAAACCAAAATGCCATTCATCAAGATACTGTCCGAAATAAAATCTGCCTCGGGTTGACCCAAGTATTGATACTGGATATCTAAATTCCCAATTAAGGAAGGACTGCTCGTTATCTATAATTCTTGCCTGATACTTCACAGTTGAATCAGGATTAAGAACTGTTGCTCCTTCAGATTCATCAAGGTATCTTCGCTTCCGTTCATTGCCAATTTCAGTAGTTGCCTTTAAGTAACCAAATTCGAAGAAATTGCCAAATGGAATTACATAGGTAACCTGAAATCCTTCACTTACTATCAGGTTGTTATGATTTTGGCTTTTAACAGCCTCTATCATTGCATCAATATGACTGAATATACCTGCCTTTACCCCAAGTATGTGGAAATTAACTTCCATCATATTTGTTTCAAGAGCTCCTGAATATGGAGTTCCGATACCAAGCGATAAACCCACATCCTGTTTTAATGATAATCCTAATCTTTCACCGCCCTGCAACTGAAAGAATGGATTTACATATCCCATTGTAGGAGAGATCTGAAGTTTTGTCGGTGGCTGTGCAACTTTGTTAATCCTGATTTTTTGAAATACCCTTGTAAATACACTTCCGTAATTAATATCCTCTTCAAGGTTTAATTTGAAAGGATAAGTTATTACTCTTGCTCTTAATTCAGGTGGGATAGCAAGAAAAGGATATAATGCGCTTTTAATTGAAATAGTTTGATTATTAGCATCTCTCAGATCGACTACTATTTCTGCCTTGGGATCAGGAGGATCAATAAAGAGAGCATCCTGAATTTTTATAAACAAGCTGTCGTCAAGTGGCTCCATTTGGTAATATCGGATTTGCTCTTCTTCTTCCTGGGCAAAAACAGAACTTAATCCTGTAATAAATACAGTAGTTAAGAATACTAGAAGTAATTTAGATGCGTTCATTTTTATTTGTATACCATAAATAATTAATTAGAAAACTCTGTAAAGAAGAATGAATCTCCTACTTGAATTTTGTCTTTTGATATTTCGTCAAAAACATTAAAGAAAAAGTTAACTTTATATCTGCCATCAGCTTCGCGTAAACCGCCGTTTTTATCAAGCCAGGAATCAAAAGCATTTTCGGTATTAGCAATTTTTAGCGAAACATTATAAATCAGATTTCCATTGCTATCTTTTATTGGGCCTGTAACAGATATTGGTCCTGTATATGTAACTTTAAGCTGATCAGGTCTTTGATCTATTATTGTAACTTTAAATACTGTTATTCTTTGAAGTTCTTTTACATATATATTAGCAGCGTTCATTTTCGTTGTAACTCTTTCAATTTTCACTTCAGGCGGTTTGTTTGGCAGAACTTTTATTCTTTCTTCCTGCGATCCGAATTTCAACACCACTTCAGTTTGATCAGTCAAATCAAATCGTTTTTCCTGTCCAGCAGGAACTGTTACAATTGGTGTATTTAAGTTTTTAGGATCATAAATGCTTGCCGGAACTGTTCCGGTGTTGCGTGCAATATTCCAGGTGTATTGTATAAATGTTTGCTTTACAGATATTGGAGACTGAAGAAGAGTTTGCTCTTCAACCTTCTCTTCTTTCTTTTGATCTGGCGGCAGCGGTGGAACATAATCTTTTAACACTTCAAGTTTTTTGTTTAATACAGCTAATTGTTCGCGCATTTGTTCATTTTCTACAACAACATTAGGATCAATTTTGATAGAAAAATCTATTCCAAGTGCATAAAGAGAATCCAATACTGAAATAAGAGAATCTCTAACAGATTTGCTTACAGTTTCTTCTTCTAATGCAACTCTCCGCAAATCAAGATCAGCCCCTTTTAAAGCAAGTACAGTAATTACGAATATGTATAACACCTGATAGATAACAAATTTACTATCTCTGTTTTTATTTAACATTTTTTTTCTTCTTTATTTCTTTACAACTATTGCTTCTAAATGTTTTAAACTGGCAAGAGTTTTTTCATCACTCAATGAATGAGAAGCCTGATTTATTGAATTTGCCAGGGTATTTAGTTCTGAAATTTTTTGAGAACTTATGCCTTCATATTGATTAATTTTATCAGCTAGTGCACCAATCGCGTTGAAATTGACTTTCATTATTTCACTTAGTTTTGCAGACTGCTCAACAAGCATCTTGAACTTTTCAACCTCTGCTAATGACAGATCAGTTCCAGAGCCAAAACCGGTGCCGGGCTGATTTAACTGCTTAAGCAGATTTTTGGAATTTTCAACCTGAATTCTTGAAAAATATTTTTCTTTGATATCAGAAACGTGATTAACTATTGTCTGAAACTCTACTCCAAGCTGGTCAAGAACAGGTTCAAACAGTTTACCAAGAGCTAATACTATTAGTGCCTTTATTTCAAAAGGTACTGATAAACCTAAAAATACTTCTTCACCAAGTTTAATGCTTATTAACAAAATAGCCGCACCTATCAAAGGTAATGCAGTTGCAATACTATCGATAATACTTGTATAAGAGTTAACTATTCTGTCAATTGTACCACTGGCAGGGGTTCTGATAATTTCAAGTTTAAGTTTATTGTAAGCAAAAAAAGCTAATAACACAAATAGCGAATATGAAACAAGAGGAAGCCACCAGAATCTAAAAGGTTCTACATCACCTGTTACAGGCTGCCAACTTGGAAATAATGCTTTTGCAATATCTATAGTTATGTTTCCTAATATTGGTACTTCTGAAAGGTCGAGATAAAACGAGATGATTAGAGCTATTACTGAAATAATAGCTGGTTTAATCATAACTGTAAGTTTAATTTTTCTTACAGCTGATTTTGTATATTCTTCTAATTCCAGTTCCAGTTCGTTATTTGCTATATCCGGATTCAGAAGATTTTTTGTTATGTTTTCTTTTGGTTTTGTTGGTGAATTTGACATCAGTCTCCTCAATTATTTCAATTAATAAACTTTTATAACAATTATCATGTAAATAAATAACCAAAATTGTATCCTATATTGGCAATTATCATACCAGTTAAATAAATTTAACTTCCGGATACAATATTACTAACACTAAGAGCTTTGTTCGTTATATAATGAAAACATTTATTTTACTGCAAATACTAAAATTTTACTTTACCCGATTATATCTCAATTATAAAAATATTTAATTCATTTATAATTTTTTATACTTCCTCAAAAAAAAATTAAAAAAAAAAAGAACAACATTGAGCATTAGGTTAAAAATTCTTTACAGGTATGTAATAATTACCTTTGTAAATGACTAACATTTTAGGTAAAGAGTATGGTACAACAATTTTTTTTATCTTCGCATAAGTGAATTAAATTTCCCTTATATCAAAATGAATGTAAAATACCCAAGGTTACTAGAAATAAATTCAAGAGTTTGGATTAAAAAGTTTGGTGCAAAGGCAACCTTAGCTGATGTGCCTGACTCGCAAATAGATTTTTGGAAATCAAATGGTTTTGATTTGATATGGTTAATGGGCGTATGGACTAATAACAAAAGTGTTATTGCAGAATATTGTTTTGAACCTGAGCTAATTAAATCTTATACTGAAGCTCTAAAGGATTGGCGAAAAGAAGATGTAATCGGATCACCATATTCAATTGATAAATATGAGGTTAATAGTATTCTTGGTACAAAAGAAGATCTGCTCAATTTTAAAAAGCGATTGAACGAAGCAGGAATATTATTAATACTTGATTTCATATCTAATCACTTTAGTGCTAAATCATCTTTGATCTGGACGAATAAAGAAATATTTCTTCCTGCTGATGAGCACATCTTTAAAAATGATCCATATACTTTTTATCCATCGCCAGCAAATGATAATGAATATCTTGCTCACGGAAGAGATCCCTTATTCCCTCCCTGGAAAGATACAGCTCAAATTAATTTTTATGAACCTGAAGCAAGAAAGTTTCTTGCAAACATTCTTTTGGAGCTTACAGAACTATGTGATGGTGTAAGATGTGATATGGCGATGCTTCCGCTTAATAATATTTTTTACAATACCTGGATCGGTGTTTTAAAAAAGTATGGATATGAAAAACCAGAAAAAGAATTTTGGGAAGAAGCAATTGCTCAAGTAAAAGCTAAACGAGTTGATTTTCTCTTTATTGCGGAAACTTACTGGGATCTTGAGTGGCAGCTTCAAAAGCTTGGATTTGATTTTACTTATGATAAGAAGTTAACAGATAGGCTTGTTGGAGGTAATGTACAATCAATTCATAATCATTTACAGGCAGAAGAAGATTATCAGAATAAATCAGTCAGATTTTTGGAAAATCATGATGAAGAGCGAGCAGTTGTAAAATTAGGAAGAGAAAGATCACTTGCTGCTGCGGTTATAGCTGGCACTATTCCCGGGATTGCTTTATATTTTGATGGACAGTGTGATGGTAAAAAGATTAAGTTGCCTGTTCAGCTTGGCAGAGAACCTGAAGAAAAACAAGATGAAAAAATCAAAGAGTTTTACAGAAAACTTTTTAACATTACTAAGGAAGAAATATTTAAAAACGGAAAGTGGAAATTTTTGGATACAAACCCGGTAGCACAATCCGATTTTACTAATGAAAATTTACTTGCATGGGAGTGGCGATTAGATGATGATTTAAGAATCGTTGTTGTAAACTATGATAGTATTACTTCGAGATGCAGGTTAAAGTTTGATATTCCTGCAAAGCAGGATGAGATTGTGTTAAAAGACCTGATTAATAACAATACATACAAACGATCTCTAAAAGAAATATCTGAAAAAGGTTTATTTGTTGAGTTGAAGTCTTTTCACAGTCATATTTTTCAGATAATTTAGAATTAGCTAAGAATACCTGGAATAAATTTCTGCCTGAAAAATCTTTTTCTTTTTATAAATCAATAATTAAGTTAGTGCAACCAAAAACATAAATTGACATCTTACTGGATAGAATATGGCAAAAAAAACAAGTAACTCTAACAGAGAGCGAAAAACCGGAAAAAAAGCTGTTGAAAAAAAACCGCTTGTTGATCCTAAAACTAAAAATTTAATCTGGACCGTTATAACAATAATTGTTTTGTTAATATTTTTTATTGTAAACAATACAAGAAATGAACCGGAGGAAGGACCGTATCCTCCTGATTATAATCCTCAACAATTAAATAATTCTGAAAATTAGATAAAGGACAAACTATGATAATAAAAATGTTCGTTGGTTTAATACTGCTTATTAACTCAGTTACAGTTAATAATTCTGTTGAATATTCTAAACTATCAAAGACAGATGATTTATCAGTTATTATAAATCTTATTGATCGAAAGGCACCAGATTTTTCTTTGAAATCTGTTGATGGCAAAGTAGTTAAGTTTTCTGATTTTAAAAATAAAATCGTGATAGTTGATTTTTGGGCAACTTGGTGCCCGCCCTGCAGAAGAGGAATTCCGGATTTAATCTCCATTCAGAATGAATTTAAAAATGATGTTGTAATTATTGGTATTTCACTTGACGGAGATAAGACAATTAAAGATGTTCCGGGATTTATTAAAGATTATGGGATAAATTATCCTGTTGTGTATGGAGATGAAAAGACGGTTATTGCTTATGGCGGCATTGAAGCAATTCCTACTTCTTTTGTGATTGATAAAAAAGGCAATATAGTTGATCAGCACGTTGGTTTGGTTGATAAAAATGTTTATGTAAATAAGATAAAGGAATTACTTAAGAAGAAGTAATCACCAGTATTTAAAAATAAAAAATCCTTATTCATAAAAAACGAATAAGGATTTTTTTTGATCCGTTTTGTGAAGTGAGAAATTTTATAAACCATCTCTTAAAAATCTTGGTTCTTCCAATGTAAGCATTACAGAAATCCTGTGTGAATCATCCAATCTCTCAATAGCAGACTCATTAAATCTGGCAAATGAATAATCAATATTCAGTTTAGGTAATTTAACACCGGCGCCAACTGTAAATTGTTTAACATCGTTATAACCGCCTCTGATATATATGAGATTTTTGAATGTATATTCAAATCCTGCATGCATATCAAAACTAACCGGACCTAAATTAAAGTTGGAAGCAAATTGTCTGTTTTCAAACCTAATATCAAAATCTAATGCAGGCATTAAATAACCACCCAAAAATTCAGCTACTTTATAAGCTGCGCCAATTTTAAGAGTAGGTGAAACAAGCTCGTTTCTACCTGTATTCCACGCTATCAAAGTAGTGGTTGCATCCTGCAGGTTTGCGCCAAGAAAGAGATTTTCCATTGGGATATAATAAGCTCCTACATCAAAACCTATTCCTGTTGCACCAAACTCTGCCAAGTCTCTTCTTATAATTTTTGCATTAACTCCCCAATAAAAATCCTCTGATTGTCTTTTTGCAAATGTAAGATAAAAAGCCCAATCCTGGTTGCTGAATTCAGTAATTCTGGAATAGTCTAATCTATCATCATTTATATCAATAATGCCATCGCCGTTTGCATCAATAAGAGCATTTCTCGTATCTGGTATTCCATCAACACCCAATCTCATTGCACTTACTCCAAAACTCATATCACCCTGAAATGGAATAGCAACTGAACCGTAATCATAATTTACAAGATTTCCGAATTGCTCCGAATGCATCAATGCAAGCTGTGGATAATTCAGGTTTGCAAGCCCTGCAGGATTGTAATAACCGGATGTAACATCATTAGCAACAGCAACAAAAGCCCCTCCCATACCAAGAGCTCTGCCTCCAACGCCAAGCGCCATAAACTCACCGGCGTATTTTGCAATTACTGTTTGTGCATTTATTGTTGAAGCAATAAAAAGTAATGATGAGATTATTAAAAATGATTTTTTTAGCATATACTAAATCTCCTGTCAGCAAAGGTTATAAACTTGGTTGAGAAAATTAGCAATCTACGTGTTAATGTCAAGGCTAAATTATTTAGAGGAAGAGCTTGTCTTCAATCTGAATACAAAAATATTTCAAAAACTTTCGCTGATTGACAATTATTACTTTACTTTTCCCTGATTAGCAACTGCTGCTGCAGCTTTTGCTATTTCTTCCTGATTGCCAAGATAATAATTTCTTATTGATTTTAGGTTTGAATCCAGTTCATAAACTAAGGGAATTCCTGTCGGAATATTCAGTTCCACTATATCCTTTTCAGAAACATTATCAAGATATTTTAATAATGCCCTCAGACTGTTCCCGTGTGCAGTTATCAATACTTTTTTACCTGATTTGACCATTGGTGAAATTGTATTTTCCCAATAGGGAACAAAACGTGCAACTGTATCTTTTAAACATTCTGTTAATGGAAGTTCATTCTCTTTCAATTCGGCATAACGTGGATCTTTGCCAGGGAATCTGTCATCACTTGTTTCTAATGCCGGAGGTTGAATATCATAACTTCTTCTCCAGATTTTTACCTGATCTTCTCCGAATTTTTGTGCTGTTTCTGCTTTATTTAATCCTTGCAGTGCTCCATAATGTCTTTCGTTTAATCTCCAGTTACGGATAACAGGAATCCACATTAAATCTAATTCATCAAGAGTTATCCACAATGTTCTGATAGCCCTTTTTAATACCGATGTATAAGCGATATCAAATTTATATCCTTCTGATTTCAGAACCTGTCCGGCTTTTTTTGCTTCATCCAATCCTTTTTCAGATAGATCAACATCTGTCCAGCCGGTAAAGCGATTTTCTTTATTCCAGCTACTTTCACCATGACGCAGCAAAACTACTTTATACATTTTATCTCCAGATTTTAAGTTTAAATTTTAAGCTGTTAATCAAAAATACGGAATGATGTTCGAAGTAAAAAAATGTTTAACAATCAGAAAATAATTATTAAACCTTTGCAGTAATAATTAAATGACCTTGCTGACGTAAAGTAAACCTGTTCCGGAGAGGTATTACACAAAGACTCTGATACAAGTAATATCAACTGAGTAAAATCATAACAGAATTATACAGAGAATGTAAATTGTACGGATAATACAGAGCATATTTTATCTGTTAACATATAGTGTCAAATCAAACTGAAACTCTTAAGAATCAAAATACCTGCTGAAATTGTAAAGACAGATCCAAGTGTTGTTATCATAATAATGTTTCCTGCAAGTTTGGAATTTGCCCCCATCGCATCAGCCATAACAAAACTTGCTATTGCGGTTGGACAGCCGAAAACAATAAACAATATCCCAAGGTCGTTGCCTCTGTATCCGTAAAAATATGCAATAAGAGTTAATATTGACGGCAGTAAAATTATTTTTATTGTTGATGCTGTAAAGGCAAGTGTTGAAGCTTTTTTGAGATTCTCCAGATTCAGCGATCCGCCGATTCCAACAAGTGCAAGTGGTAAAGCAAGTTCTGCAAAATAGTTACCTGTTGATTCTAATAATGCAGGCAGTTTTAATTTGAAAAAAGAAATTGGAAGAGAAACGAGAAAGGCAAGTATAAGCGGGTTTAATAATATTTCAAGTGTAATAGCTCGCATTTTAATTTTTCCCTGATGCTTCGGAACAGTTAAAACAATTACCGCAAGTATATTGTAAACCGGAAGCAAAAAAGCCAATACCAATGTAGCTTTACCTAAAGCTTCTGCACTGAATAAATTAGAGATAATTGCAAGTCCAACAATAGCATAGTTGCCCCTGAAAGCTCCCTGAATAAATGCACTTTTATCTTCGGGTCTTTTTATAAACGGGATAGTGCCGAGCCAGATAATGATATAGGTAAGTATAGTTCCAAGTATAATAAAAATTATTTGGTCAGCATCAAAAACTTGTGTCATGTCTAATCGTGCAATTTCCAGAAAAACGAAAACAGGTAATGATATCTGAAATACAAACTTTGCTGTTACATCAACAAATGCTTCATTAATTATTTTTAGTTTTCTGGCAAGATATCCTACTGCAATAATCAGAAAGACTGGTGCAACAATGTTTGCGGTAAATACAATATTATCAAACATTTTTTATGCTTTAAATTAATTGTTTTTTAGTGATTCAATAAGTGATTTAAACTTTTCAGGTACCTGAACAAGTTTATTGGTGTTATAATCAAAGAAAGCTATACCGGTTTTAACACGCGCAATTTCTTTTCCATTTGATTTATTAGTTATTTTAAAAAAGAAATCGCATCCTGTTTTAATAAAGTTATCAACTGTAACATCAAATACAAGAATATCGCCATGATATCCTTGGGATTTATACTGAATTGCAGCATCAAACATTATTATTCCTGCGCCTTCAGTATCAACTTCACTATATCCCCAGTTTTTAAGGAATAATATTCTTGCCTCATGAACCATTGATAAAATTGAATCATTACTTAAGTGCCCGGCAAAGTTTACATCATAAACACGGACAGAAATATCTGTTATAAATAGAAACTTGCCCGGCAAGTCAATTCTGATTCTCTGCATTGAATCCTCATAATTTTTTTTTGCAATGTAAAAATAAAGAAAAGGGAATAATGATTTAGTAAAAAATATAGTTTATCAGACTTCTGGAAAATTATTCTTAAAATTAAAAAGCTGGGAATGCCATTCGGTTTAAAAAAGAAGAATTACCACAGTCTCGCGTTATTTTGAATCTGTTATCAGTTAGGATTTGCTGTTTATACTATTTGATAAACTGTAATTGGATTAGGAACTCCTTTTATTGTAATATCATCATGATTTATAGGTTCATTTTCCAACGCTACTCGTTTGTAAACTTCATCTGAAATAAGAATGACAGAGTTAAGCTCTTTGTTTATCTGTTCTAATCTTGCAGCAATGATTACAGGTTGTCCGGTAACAGAATACTGTTTTCTCTCGCTGGTACCAACATTTCCTGTAACAACTTCACCGGCATTTATTCCAATTCTGATAACTGTATCAGGAAGCAATCCTTTTTCATTTCTGCGTTTAAGTTCTTTATAGATTTCGAGAGAAGCATTAACAGCTGATTGGCAATCATTTTTGTGTTCAATTGGTGCACCGAATATTGCCATTAATCCATCACCCATAATTTGATTAACTATACCTTTATGTTTGTTTATAATTTCAATCATAAAAGAAAATACGTTGTTTTGATATGCAATGATTTCTTCAGGCGATTTATTCTGGGCAAAGATTGAAAAATTTCTTATATCAATAAACATTATTACAGCAAATCTAGTGCGGCTTTGAACTTCATAATGATTCTCTACAAGCTCATCGACAATTTCCCTTGATATCTGTTGACCGAATAATTTTTGAATTTCATTTCTTTCGGATTGAGCTTTGTAGTATTTCAATAAACCTCTTTTTATATGAACAGTAATTAATCCTGCTGTATGTCCTGAAATAAACAATAATGCAGCTGTTCCGATATGTATTGGAAAGATTGATAAGGAATCAAAAACTTCCGAAGGTCTACTGGTTAAATACAAAGCTATTATAATATACTGTAAAGCCGCCATAGTGCCTGAAAATAAACAGAGTTTAAAATCAAGTTCTAACGCACTAAGCATTATTATTAAAAAGTAGAGAAGTGAAACAGGCGTAAAAAGCGGATACATTGATGGTAAATTGAATGAGTAGATTATAAGAACAACACTGGGGATACTTATTTCAGTAAAGGCATTGATATATCTTATTAATATAAAAGCTTTTACCCCGTATTTATTCCATTTTTTTGCGGCGCGGCTTACAAAGATTGCTCTTACAAATATTACAGCAAGAATAAGAAGAGTAATTTCAATTGTGATTGAAAATTGAGAAACATCTTTAAAGTGTTTTGCAAAAGCAATTGATAACAGTAAAACAACAATAATCAGGAAACCAATTATTCCTGCAAGAACTTTTGAACGGAAGCTTTCGTTAGAAATTATTTCTTCTGTAAAAATTTCTTCAAAGATTTTCTCATTAGTATTTTTCATTTAGTCTGATAATTATTCAAAACCAAAAAATGATCCTTATTTAAATTTTATTTTCAGTGAATCAATTCACTTTCTTACAAACTTGTAAACCTTAGTTTATATAAAAATAAACCATAGAAAATTGTAGTAAAAAAACTGAATGATGAAATTTAATAAATAACCTGAATAAATCTCTAAATGTTTCAAACTCAGTTATCAGAAATATTGTTTTTTTATGGTGTTTGAGAAACTGCAAGTTTGTTTTTCTTTGAATCTTACTATTGGGGCTATGAATCCAATAAATTTGTTGTTAAACACTTCTCTCAAGTTTTCAAATATCTAACTATCCGTGCCAAATCTGTTTAATAATTTTCAAACAATTAAAAGCATCTGATTATAATATTAGATTTATCAATCTCAAAATTACACTTGAGAAAATCAGTTAAGTAATTCAGCTTAAATATTTTAATGTTTCAGTTTAAGTTTCAGATATTCACCGATTAATATTGCTGTTGGATAGGTTACTTCTTCTTCTTTTTTATCGTGCAATTTCAGATATGCAGCAAATATTGCAGAGTCAAATTACCTATCAGCAGGTTTAAGCCTTGTATAAGTTCGCCTTCTCCAGTCCGATGAATGCGCACTACAGTTTCAAAGAAATATATATCGGCAAGCTCCCGAGTTTCTTTGCCAGATTTTCTGACAGCAATAGTTTTTTCATAAGCATTTTTATATAATCTTCATAAGTTTACTGCACCATATAAAAACATAATTTACATTATGGGATTTAATCGCTTTAATAGCTGTTTTAACAACCAGCCATCTATTTCATCGCAATGAACGGAGGCACTGCTGCCTAATAAAAATATATTTACTAATACCAACAAAGAATTTTTCAAAATAAACTAAAGACTTGGTCTCTTAAAAAATCCTTTCATAATATCAACTCTCACTTAACCTAAAATAACTCAGATTAAATCATTGAACTATTGACAAAATTTATTTTTTTTTGCATACTCAAAATGCATGATCAACGAACATTTGTGTATAAAATCCCTCCCGGCTGAAAGCTCCGTCAATTCTCAGTAATAGGTTATTCATAAATATTCTTAGCCCTCCACCTGCACTCCATTTCATATCTGAATGTAAAGTTAATAAATCCCAAGCAGGTGCAACTCTGCCAATTTCTCCAAAAACAGCAAACTGCAGCCAGTGAACATTTAGCCCTTCTGTAACCGACCAATAACCAAAAGGATTCCAGTCAATGATTTGTCTATATTCTGCCCCGTAATAGATAGCAGCTCTGTCATTAAATCTTCCCTCATAAAAAGCACGCAAACGATACCTTCCGCCGAGATAAGCTCCGGTGTAAGGAGGAGGACGATGATATTGTTTGATTTCATTTCCATTTAGTTCTGTCCCAATCACATCGTAACTGTTCCAGGTAAGAGTGTTGATAGTCCAAAAACTTAATGCCAGTACTTTTGGAAGCGATTTTTTATCAGAAATAATTTCGTGAAGAGGCAGATACCATCTTAAATCAGTTTCTACAACGCTCCAGGGTGTCATTGTATTAAACCAACCGAAGTCTCTTCTGAAAGCAAACTTTTGAAAGCTACCACGTGTTGGATTAACATAAAAATCAGTGTTTTCTCTCGTTAATGCAAATTCAATTCCGTTTGTAGCTAATGAAACTCTCTTTCTGTAAAATGGTTTTATATCAATGAAAGTTCTACCGCTTTTGAAAGGGTTCCAATGAGTTCCCCCCATCTCACCGGATTTTAAAATTCCGTTTTCAAGTTTGGTTGAAAAATATACTTCATCTTTACCATGTCCAACAGGAAGCAGAAATCTGAATTTAATTTCGTACCATTGATCATAACCACTTGCTTCTATGTAGTCATTCTTATCCGATTCATTACTACCTGCTCGAAATTGTGGATCACTCCCAGGTGGAGAGTTCGGCGGATCTTTGTAAATATTTATAACGCCAAAGTATCCGCCAAGTAAGTCGGGGGTTATATAAATTCGCGGATAAAATGGCAGATAAAATTCTCTGAATTGAATAAACCCGTATTTAGTCCCGTTTGTGCTTATCAGACCGCCCGCATAAAGAGACATATTACTCTGCGATAGACCTTGAACTCCAATAAATCCACCAACTGCCCAGCCAAATATTTCGCTGTAAAGTGCAAATGGCAGGGCAGAAACTGTAACATTGGATATTTCTATCTCAGCAGAGTCTCCTTCAGTGGAATTAGTTTTGTAATGACTTTTTTGTGAAGATAAAGAGTCGGAAACTGCTTGTGCGTTTACTTCCAAAGCAAAACAGACAGCTAATATTAAAAAATAATAGATCATACTTATTTAAAATGTTAGTTTGTATTAACAGTATAATTGGTTAAGATAATATTCTGATATGCTGCAACTATACCATTTATTCGTAACAATCACTCTCTTCCACAATATGCTCCACACCATTAGATTCAAGATGAGTAATGGGTGTTTCGTTCATCAGTTTTCTTAAAGTATTTTTTAATTTCATTGATTGAATAAATAGATCATGTTCGGGAACAACATTTTCTGAATGCATTGGACTTTTGAAAAACAGCGACATCCATTCTTGAATACCCTTCATATTACTGCGAAGTGCCAAATCTGCAAAAAGAATAACATCAAGCATAATTGGTGCAGCAAGAATTGAATCGCGGCATAAAAAGTTAATCTTCAATTCCATTGGATAACCGAGCCAGCCAAAAATATCAATATTATCCCAGCCTTCTTTATTATCTCCGCGGGGAGGATAATAATTTATTCTAACCTTATGGTAGTAATCAGAGTAAAGTTCTTCGTAGAGTTCCGGCTGTAATATTGAATTAAGGACTGATAATTTACTTTCTTCTTTTGTCTTGAATGAGCCGGGGTCGTCAAGAACTTCACCGTCTCTATTTCCTAAAATATTGTTAGAAAACCAGCCGTTTAATCCCAGCAGCCTCATCTTTAACATGGGTGCAATAACAGTTTTTATCAGCGTTTGACCAGTCTTAAAATCCTTTCCAGCAACCGGAACGTTCATTTCGTTTGCAAAGTCAACTATTGCAGAAATATCAACACTTAAATTTGGCGAACCATTAACATAGGCAGCTCCTTCGGCTACTGATGCAAAAGCATAAAGCATACTTGGAGAAATATCTGGATCATTATTAATCATTCCACTGATAAAATTCTCTTTTGTCGAATGAACTTCCTTCTGTTCAATATAAGTTTCTGTACTGCCTGCCCAAATAACCACAATCCGGTCGAGAGAGTTTGTTTTCTTGAAAGACTGAATATCCTCTCTTAATTGCATCATTAAATCATATTTGTTTTTACCGGTTTTGATATAGCTGCCTTCTAATCTTTTTACAAAATTATGATCGAAGACTCCCCGCATTGACTTTATAGATTTTAATTCATCGGCAACATTGTTTAGATCAGTATCATTAAGTACCTTGGCATATTTAGCTGCTTCCAGAGAATTTTCATCTCTGATATCCCAGCCGCCGAATACTAAATCCTCGATTGCAGTAAAAGGTACAAAATCTTTAATGAATGGGAAATTATGATCAGACCTTTTCCCGATTCTGATTTTTCCCAATTGGGTTAATGAGCCAACGGGACGAGCTAAATTTTTTCTGATTGCAAAAATGCCGGCTAAAAAAGTTGTGGATACAGCTCCATTCAGTCCAACAATCAGAACGCCCAATTTGTTATCTGGTTTTTCAATTTTATAAGCTTCCATTTTATACTCCTATCTGTATTTTGTTAAAATATTCTTTAGTTCAAGCTTTCTAATAATTCAGGTAATTTTGTTATTGAATCTATTTTATAATCTGCACTACCATTGTCTGGGGGTGCATTCCAGCCTTTGTTCTGAACCCAGACAGTAAAACAACCGATTGCTTTTGCCGGAATAATATCATTTTCATAAGAGTCACCGATCATTATTGTTTCTTTTGGATCTGCTTCCAGATCATTCAATGCAGTTTTAAATATTTGTTCGTTAGGTTTTCTTACTCCGAGTTTTGTAGAATCAATGACAGAGGAAAAATATTTTTTTAGAGATAGTTCCTGCAGAACTGTTTCAAGATTGCCATAGTAATTGGAAATTATTCCAAGTGAATATTGCGGCTTCAGATTTTCAAGTAATTCTTTAGATTTAATTATTGTAGTAATGACGTGTCTATAGCAATACTCACTCAGTTCATATACAATAAAACTGAAGTACGATGGCAGAAAAAAATTGTTTTGCAGATATTCCAATTGATAAAACAATTGTTTCTCTAAGGTTTGTTTCAGGTTAAATTCAGGCTTTATAATATTCACTATTTTTCTTTCAGAATAGATAAATGCCTGTCTTAGATTTTCTTTTGTAACCGGTATATGGAAATGGACATAGGTCTCCCAAAATAATTCACTCCAGTGAATCCCATCTGTGTCGAGGGTTCCGCCAAAATCAAACAATATAGTTTTCATCAATTAACACCTTATTAATTTCTTTTTTAGTATTTCTTTTATCTGTAAACACCATTAAAAGTAAACCGATCATTATCCAGAATAATTCCCTTATTCTGTTAACCAGCCCTATATAAACGCCTAATAAAGGAATAAAATTCAATAACTGCAGAGTTAGGTAAAGACCGCCTTCTTTAACTCCGACTTCAAAGGGAACAATGAATAGAAGATTTGAAATAATAGATGCGCCCGCATTAATTAATAACGAATCAAATAAAGTCGGCGAATAACCAAGCGCAATCAGAATGAAATAAAACTCAAGAGTGCCTATCAGCCGGGATAGTAATTCAAAAATATTAGCTGCTAAAAAACTACCCGGGCGGTTGTTTAATAATTCCTTTATGTTCTTATCAACATCATTTAAGAATTCCTCTTTATCACGGATAGTTCCGTTAAATTTTTTTAGCAGCGGTAGTTTAACAATAAAGTAAGCAAATGATTTTGTTACACCATTTTTATATCCTTTGATAAAGAAATAAGCAGCAGCAAGAAATACTGCAAGACAAACAGTTATAATTAAGTATGCTGTTCCGGAAACAGGCAGCCAAAAATATATCGCGGCTATTGCAGCTATCCAAAATAAAAATGACGATAAGAAGTGAAGCATCAGATATGAAATCGTTACAGAAAGCGCCCTGTTTAAACCTAAATGTTTTTTTAGTGCAATTACTTTATAAGGTTCACCGCCAAGATGAAAAAACGGAGTCATATAATTCAAAGCATAACTGCTTATTGTAATGGAAAACAAATCAGAAAAAGAAATTCTCTTATCGTTTATTATGTAATTCCAAGCAACTGTATTGAAGAAATATATGAACAGCCAAATCCCTATAATCAGAGCAAAATACCAGCCGGTTTTTTGAATATTATCGATGATATTATTTATTCCGAAATCCCAGATGAGATAAACAAAAAAAGCAAAGCCTAAAATGAACAAAATACTTTTTGTTTTATTTTTCATTTTAACTCTTAACATCGTACAACTCAGATGATCTTAAACATTCATTCAATAAGTAAACAGACTGGTATGCCTCATCAATCCACTGCACATTTTGTTTCTTTTTATCAACCGCATCGAAGAACTCAGAAAACATTTTCACATAAAGCGCTGAGTAATGTGATTTTTCTGATGCATCCGGAACAACCAATTCTTCGGTTATATCTGCAGAAGTTTTCAACATCTTATTACCGCTCTGATAAAACAAGCTTCCGTTTGAACAAACTGCTTTTGCATCATTATGCCTTTTATCTGCTGCCCAGGTAACTGTTATTTGTGCAATACCTTTTTCTGATTCATAAATTACTGCCGCAGTATCTTCAGATTTATAATTTGAATGACTAAGGGTTGTTAAGTGTGAAGATATTTTAATCGGTTTACCAAACATCCAGTTAACCAAATACAAGTAATGGATTCCTGTGTCAATTAAAACTCCGCCGCCTTCTGTTTGTGCTGATGTTCGCCACTTGTTAAGTGTGGATTTTAATCCGGTATCTGCTTGCAGGCGGAAAACATTAAATTGGGCAAGTACTTTCTTGGATGCACTTTGTTCATCTATGAATTTTTTAAAATTTATCCATACCGGAGAATATTTATACTGATGACACGGTATAAAAATATTTCCGCTTTCAAGAAGCATCTTTTGTATTTTTTCAGCCTCACTTAGATTAAGAACGAAAGGTTTTTCACATATAATATGGAGATTGTTTTCAATGCTTTTCTTAATTATATCAAAATGAAATTCCGGGGGACAGGTTATATCTGCAAAATCAATTTTTTCATTGTTAATTAGTTCATCGAATGTAGTGTAGAATTTTATTTCAGGAAAATTTCTTTTGTTCTCTTTATAGTTTTCAATTACAGGTTCAACCGCTGCAACAATTTTTGCCCTGTCTTTTATATTGTCATTTTTATATGCATCAAGATGATTTGTTTGCGCAATATTACCGAATCCTATTATAGCTCCATTAAGCATAGACGTTCTCCACATTTAATCTTTTTGCTTTATCAAGTATTTCCTGCGAGTTCTGCTCGTGTTTATATACTACCCATATAAGCAGGATATTCAGTATTGAAATTTCAAAAATGAAATACAGCTGCAAATAACCGGTAAGTATTGATAAGAAAAGAACCATCATTCTTGTATTAGTTGTAAGGATATTATAATACTTAATAAGTTTTTTATTCTTTTCACTGAACATTTTCTGTATTTCAGCAGGCAGTTGATCGGGAAATTGTCTGGAAACAAAAGTGATTAAGTTTATAGATTTTTTAGAGAAGTATTCCTGTTCAATCGTATAATTTATATAGACTCTCATCAGAAATTTTTTAATGAAATGCTTTCGCCAGCTAAGTTCTTCGTAAAGCAATTGAAGCTCATTAGATTTTACAACTTCACTTTTGTTTTCACCAAAAACCATATAGAGATAATAATTACGATAATAGTCTGCCATAGCAGATTGTAAAGAGTGGCTGATACCGGCGATTATTGCAAGCAGAAAAATAGTGTACGAACTTCCGGACTCTATTAACCTGAAGCATAAATGAATGTAAATACTAATAAACCATAAATTACCTCCGAAGCCGTCAAGTATTCTTCCATACATACTTTTTCTGTCAGTCATTCGTGCAAGCTGTCCATCGGCACTATCTAATGCTTCGGCACTGATAAGCATTAAAATACCGATCATATTTATCATAAGATTGTTATAATAAAAAAGATGTCCCGCGATTACTCCGATAAAGATGCTTAATATTGTAACAGCATTTGGAGTCATTCCAATTTTCTTAGAGCCGAGTGCAATTAAATAACCAAGCGGTCTGTAGAAAATTTTATCCAGCAGTTCTTCGGTTTCTCTCGATTTAAATGTATTGTCAATTTTTGATTTGAGCTGAGACATATTCAAAAACCTCTTCCATTATTTCTATTCCTTCTTCAGCAATATCCTGAGTAATTACCAAAGGAGGGTTTATTCTGATATCAGGATTATAACCCATAATTATCAATCCACGCTTTAAACATTCCTGAAAGATCATTTGAGTGTATTTCTTATCCAATTTTTCATTACTGTTTTTATTCTTAGTCAGTTCAATACCAATCATTAACCCTTTACCGCGAACATCAGAGACGAAATCGAATTTCTCCTGAAATGCTTTTAATCTTTCAAGCATAAATGCGCCAACCTTTGCAGAGTTTTCAACCAATCCATCTTCGATGATTATTTTTAATGTTATATATGCCGCTGCCGATGCAATTGGATTTCCACCATAACTTGAGGAACTGCCGGACGGATTTGCAAATGGTTTTGCATTAATAATTTCTTCGTTTGATAGTAATCCCGTCATAGGAAATCCGCCGCCAAAACCTTTTCCAATTGTTATTATATCAGGGACAATATCATCGTGCTGACATCCGAACATTTTTCCGGTTCTTCCAAAGCCTGTAATCATTTCATCAACAATTAATAATGCTCCGATTTTATGCGCTGTCTTTTGAAGTTCTGCTAAATATCCTTTTGGCGGAATCACATTTCCATTAGTGCCTTGTATTGGCTCAACTATAAAAGCTGCAATTTGATTTGTGGTTTCATATCTGATTTTATCTTCAATAAACTTTACACATCTAAAATCACAGACAGGTAATGTTTCATTGAAAGGGCAGTGATTACAGTTTGCATAGGGTGTAGAAAATGTACCAACAGGCAAGGGACCTAATCCATTTTTAAATGTATCACTAAGTAAACCCAATACACCCATTGTCTTTCCGTGGAAACCGCCCCAGAAACTTATAAACTCATATTTTTTAGTATAAGATTTTGCAAGCCGTAATGCAGCTTCAACAGCTTCTGCACCGCTGCTGTAGAACTGACTTCTGTTTAAATCACCCGGACTTACTTCTGCTAAAAGTTCAACAAGTTTTGCTCTAGATTCTGTAGTAAAACTACCCACATGGATTTTAGCAAGCTGGTTGGAAAGATATTTGACATACTTTGGATGATTGTATCCCAGACTCGCAACGCCTACGCCGGCAAAAAAATCAATAAATCTGTTTCCGTCAATATCTTCAACTAAAGCACCTTCTCCTTTTGCTGTAACAATTTTTGAAGATGTTGCGATTGTTTGAGTTCCGGGTGCAATAAACTTTTGTTCTTCATTAAATATCTTTAACGAATTACTGCCCGGTATTTCAGTTTTTATTAGTGAATACTTTTTTGTCTTTTTAGTTTTGGTTAACATAATCTAATACCTTTCTATGAATTAATTTTCCAATAGCTTCAGCAGCTTTATCTCTAACCGGTGCAAAACTTGGCCAATCATTAACATCAATAACAGAAATTGATCCTGTTGGTGAGATAATAACATCACCGCCAAACACATCCAGCCCTAAGATTTTTGCTGATAAAAAAGCTAATTTTTTAAGTTTATCCACATCAAATGGAATGTGATTATTCCCATTCAGATAATACCAATAGAAATATTCTTCCTCATTTATACCATAAAACTTTATAGTATCACCCGGCAAATGCTCCTGAATAATTGCATTTTTAATTCCTCTTCTGATAAACTCTTCTAATGTGGTTAAAAGTTCTCCTTTCGAATAGATGAGAGTAACATCTTCTTTATGTTCAGCATGAACATCACCTCTTTTGAGCCAAAGTTTTTTTGCACCGAATAGACCGAAGTAATCTTCTGAGATATTGCTATCATTTAAAAAAATACTTTTGGGAAACGGAACTTTGTGGTCTGTCAGCATTTTTATCATAGTAGTTCTGTATGAGTTTAATGAAGCAGTTGGAGAGTTTATAATAAATCTCCCTTCCGATTCTAATTCTTTTAGCTTTGATAATCCGGTAATGCCTTGAGCCATTGAGAAAATATAGTCTTCCTCAATTCCGTAGGTTTCAATAAATGATTCATCGTAAATTGAAACTTTATGACCGAATGTCTTTAATACTTCTGCTGTTATGTTCAGTATTAAAGAATCGTTTGTAATATGATTTGGTGAATAAAGCTCTTTTCTTTTAACACCTGCAAAATTTAGTCTCATAATTTTTTATGCTTTGGTTAGTAAGTCTTTTACATTTTGTTACAATAAATTTTAATTTCTTTAAGCCCTTATGTTCAAACAATTAACTGCTAAAAAACTGATACATTTATATATCTATCCGGATTTTCTTTAATATCATTTATGAGTTTGCTCATATCAATTATCAATTCACTTAAATTCAAATAAAGTCTCTTATCGTTTAATAATCCATTAACAATTGTGCTGTCCTGGTTAGCTGATTTAAGTACAATATTCAACTGATCTGCAGAGCTGTTAAGATTATTGTATAAGGAATCATTTGTTAACAGTTTTCCCAACGTTCCTTTTCCGTCGTTTAAGTTATCACCCAGCAACTTCAATTCAGTAATTGCTGATGAAAGGTTGTTATATAACTTATCATCAGTTAAAAGTTTATTTAACGATCCGTTTTCATTTTGAAGTGATGTAAGAGTGAAATCAATTTTATACAGGATATGATTAAGTTTATCAATCAGGTCGGAATTATTAATCAGTTTCCCAACAGTGCCGTTTCCTTTAACTATTGCCTCAGTAATATCTTTTATATTCTCAAGTGTTTTATTAAAATTTTCTATCCCTGGTTTTAGATTTTCCGAAATGTTATCAATTGAAATGACTTGTTCCTGCTCAATAAATGAGTTATCCGGAATAATATTTTCATCAGGACTGCCGATTTTTATATCAATAAATTTTTCACCAAGAATTCCTATGCTTGTAATTCTGGCTCTTGAATCCATCCTTATCTTACTTTTATACTCAGTTTTTATTTTCAGTTTGATTCTTATCTCAGCTTTTGAATGTACCATAAGAAATTCGATATCATCAATTTCACCAATTTTATAACCGCCCAATGTAACCGGGGCACCGTTGACCAAGCCCGCAGTATTATCTAGCTTGATAAAAAGATTATATGTACTGGAGAAAAGGAAATTGTTTGTGCCTATTAAAACGCTAAAAATTAATAGGATTACAATGCCGATAAAAACTGTAAAACCTATCTTAAGATTATTACTTTTTTGTCTATGCTCTCTCATAAAGTTCTGCTTTAATTTTGTTTGATGTAGATTCATCGTAGTAGATCTCATAAAAGAAATCTTTTATAAACTGATTATTTGATTGAAGTATTTCTTTAACACTTCCAGAGAGCACAACTTTCCCTTCGCTGATAACACTTAAAACATCGCCGATCATAATTGCATCATTTAATATATGAGTAACAATTACTGATGTAGTTCCTGCTCTTTTTAATTTCTTAATGAGATCCAGAATTGCTTTTGAATTAATGGGGTCTAATCCGGTTGTAGGCTCATCAAAAAGAATTATCTTTGGGTCTGTTGCAAGTGCCCTCGCAATTGCTAAACGTTTTTTCATACCGCCGCTTAGTTCGTCCGGATACATGTTTTCTGATCCGTTCAGATTAACAAATGATAAAATTTCTTTTACTTTTCTCTTTATTTGTTCTTCACTTTTATCTGTAAAATAGGAAAGGAAGTAAGCGGTATTTTCAGCAGTTGTTAAAGAATCAAAAAGTGCATTTCCCTGGAAAACAAATCCGATTTTTCTTCTGATAGCCAGAATCTGCTGCTCATTTAGTGTTGTTATATCTTTTCCATCAATAATAACTTTGCCTTGATCGGTTTGCAGTAATCCTAAAATCACTTTAAGAATAGTGCTTTTTCCTGCTCCGCTTGGACCAAGAATTACATGCACACTGTTTTTCTCTACATTAAGAGAAACATCTTCAAGTATAAGCCTTTCATCAAATCGTAAAGATATATTCTGCAGCTTGATCATTTTTACATAATCTCCCAGACAACTTTTGTAAAGATGAAATCCAGAAACAACACAACTATTGATGAAGTAACCACTGCGTTAATTGAATTTTTACCAAGATTAGTTGTTCCGCCTTTTGTTATTAGTCCGTAATAGCACCCTATACTGGCTATGAAAAAGGAAAAGAATACCGGTTTTATTACACCGACAAAAATATCTTTAAACTGAAGCACGTTTATAGCAGTATTCCAGAAGTAGGCAAGGTCTATATGAAAAGTAGAATTTGTAACCAACATTCCGCCGATAATTCCTGACATATCTGCAATCATTGTTAATGGAAGAAACATTATTAGTGCGGCAATCACCCGAGGTACAATAAGTTTTTCGACTGGATTTAAGCCAAACGCGCATAATGCATCAATTTGTTCGCTTAATTGCATAGCGCCGATTTCAGATGCATTTTTTGCACTCGTACGTGCAGCAAGTAAAAGACCGGTTATAACTGGTCCAAGCTCTCTGATCATTCCTAATGAAATCGTACGGCTGATAAGCATAGCTGCACCGAACTTTTCAAGATTATGACCGGTTTCAATTGCTAAAATTACACCGGAGAAAAGACCGCCGAGTGAAACAAGAACGAGAGCTTTTGTTCCTATCAGATACATTTCACTTAAAACTACATCAAGGTTTTTTCTTACTGTTGGCATTAATTTAAATATGTCAATAACTAACAGGGTATAATCCTGTAACTTCTTAATTTTATCTAAGAATGATTTTTGAAAACTCGTTTTTGAATCAACTAAATTCATCATTCAATTTCACTTAAATATGATTCGGCTGCTTTAATATCTGAAATATGATCAACATCAATAATTTTTGAGAAACGGAAAGTTTGAATCCGGAATCCTTTTTTGATTAGAAAGCGTAAAAAATTCCGAAGCCGATTCGTATCAGCCTCAATTGCCTCTTTAATTTCTTTTCTGATTTCTTTTCTGAAGAGATATAATCCGCCTGTAACAAATTCAAAGTTTTCTGCAGTGTCATAAAAATCAACCACACTGCCATCTTCATCAAGTTTTATATAAAGTGGTTTTTCATCATCAATAAAATCAGTTGAAGCTACTATCACATCAGCATTGGAAACATTCATCCCGAATTCAATGAAGGATTTAAATTCATTTTCTCTGAAAATAGAATCTGTTGCAGCAATCAAAAAAGGCGGAGTAAGATATTTTGATACTTCTTTTAAGCTGTGGAAAGAGCTTATTGTATCCTTGACTAATAAATTAATTTTATGAGAACTATCATATTCATTAAGATATAATTTAAGGTCTTTAGAATTTTCGTTGATAATACAGTTTATCTTATTAATTCCACAACTGAGCGCTGATTCAATAATCCATTGAATTAATGGTTTACCGTAAATTGAAATCATTGGTTTAGATGGCTGAATTCCTTCAGCTTTGAGTCTTGAGCCTTCGCCGGCGGCAATAATTCCAAAATCAAGTTTTGCTGTTAAATTTTTACCTTTTTTCATCATAATTATTATTTCTTTTTTCTAAATATTTCTTCTTCATTATCTTAAACAACTTCCTGAATAGTAAAATAAAAATCAGCTCCTTCCTGGGGTTGGGCGAGATTGAGATGCTGCTCTCTATCAAGCAGATATCTTAATCCAATTCCGCCAGCTATTTTAAAATCATTTAAATTAGATTCTGGAAATCTTTGGCAGAACCTGACTGACACCAACGGATGCAGATGCACTAATTCTTCATAATAAGGATCTTCTGTATTCTGCATGAATAGCCCATAAGTTTTATCCAGATATTTTCCCAGCAGATAGCCTCGCATCATTTGATGATTGCCAAGTTTCAGCAACATTTGAATCGGAACATAGCTGGCTGCGCTGCCAATTAAAGTGTTCAAAGCTAAAACCTGTTGCTTTGTAATACCGATATTGTAACGAACGTATAGATCAAACCTTAAAAAATTAACATCAACGCCAGCTAGCTTATTAAAATAGAGTTTACTCATATCGGCAAAGATTTCTTCGGTTGGACAGAACAAACTAGCCCGCAGAACATAAATCACTTCCCAACCCAGGCTTGATGTTGTAACAGCTAACGAACCGAGCAGATCACCTTTAACAATAACACAATTTGAATCATCATCTGCATGCTCGAATTTTTCAGACCAGAAGTAAGTACCGATGTAAATATTATTTATCTTCGAGAAAAGAAAATCAATCTTAATTCTACACTTATTGTAAATAACATCTTCTTTTACTTTTGTAACCAGATCAGGTACAATTCCCAAAAACTCATATGGTGAATAGTAATGTGATACTTCAGGATCAAAGCGGTAATTATTATCTCCGTAGAATCGGTTTATCCTTACACATGTCTGCATTTGTTTTTTTGTAGAATAAGTTCCATATCCGTCAACGATATCTTGGGATCGCTTGAGATTATACGGGGTTGGATAATTATAATATATAAAAGCATCACCAATTGCATAACTTGTGTTAGGTAAATAAAAAAATACAGGAACAAGGTAAAACCCGTCTTTACTCGTTTTTACACTTTCATCTATTGTTTTACTAAACGATTCACTTCCGACAAAGAGTAAGCCGTTAACTTTTATAAAAAATATGATCATGTTTTTTTTCATTACAAAAAGGTTTATTTCTACTGACCAAAAATTTCTTCTTTACGAAGTCCTTGTAGATCCGGTTTTATTATATCTTTATATTTTTCTTTTTGTTCATCGTTCAATTGTTTTTCAATTTTTTTCTTCAGGTCTTTTATTTTAGATACTCTGTCATCTCTTCCTCTTTTAACTTTTATCTTTTCAAAGAATCCTGGTTCATCATCATTCATTACTCTTTTTTTCAAATCTTCAATTATCCGTTTATCTTCATCAAGTATTGATTCAATTTCTGTAACATTCTTTTTAATTGAATTGTATTGTGAGTCATTTAATGATAAATACACTTTCACTTTTTCCACTTCAGTTAAAGAAATTTTATCTTGTGCAGATAAAAGAGCAGTAACTGTTAATAAAATTGAAACTAAAAATATTTTGGTATTCATTATTTTTCCTTTTTTGTTTGTATATAATTATTAATTGCCCATATCGTAGTTGTAATTATCAACCAAAAAACTGTCCTGAATATCATTGCATACACACTGTGTATAGAAACCACTGAGTCAAAGAGATATAGCAAACTAATAGTAATCAATATGCTGATATGAAATAGAGAAATGACAGCAGAATTTCTTAACGCGTTTATGTGCTGCTGTAATATTTGAACCCCAACATAAACTCCGGTTATCCCCATAATAATATTATAGATCAGCAGGGGAGTAAAAACAACATATTCCGGAACAGATAATCCCAAGAGAACACGCGACCCTTCTATAAGGGAAAATACACTGAAGATTATTGCAGCTATTGCAATAATTATGTTTACATTTTTCTTCATTTAATTTATTCTTTTTTCTTTAACCTTTACTCTCGATTGTATTCTGATTTTATATTGAGTGTTGTATATAGAACCTGACAGCAGAATTAGCATCCTGAGTATCAGGGTAATATTTATATTCACCATATCTTTCATAAAGTAAAAAATCCAAACCAAGCGATGTTTTTGAATATAATTTGTGGGTAAGTCCTACATTAAATAATCCTACAAATTCTTCACTTTCTGCTCCGCTAAGAGTATGTATCCAATATCTTTTGTAGATGGCATAAAAATCGCCCAACGTTATGAAAGAAAGTTTAAACCCTACTTTACCGCTTGCGCCGGGTCCAATGTTATAATCTTTTCCATATTCAACAGCATATTGCGAATTTGTTCCTCCCATAAGAATAGTAGAAACACTCAAATAATTTTGCAAGGATATTGTTGGGGTTATCGGTATTTTATTTATTATTTGTCCTGATATACTTGATGCAGAAAGTTTATAAACGGTATTAATATGAATATCGACCTCTTTGTAAATTCCAATTGTATTCTTTGAAGTGTTGAATATTTTAATGTCATTGTCCCAGAGTACACCGCTGGCAAATATTCCAACAATATTATCATCAGCAGTTAAATTTATTTCAGTCCGCAAAGAGAAATAATCGAAGGGTTTGTTATGACTTTTAACATCAAATTGGTTACCATAATTTAAATCCGCTCTTAGGAAAGCATACATTCTGTTGTTGTTAAATTTTCTGCTGAAAAAAACATTGTGAGCTCCGAAGGAAATTACAGCATTGAAATCATGATTATTTTCTTTAAAACCAGACTTCCACATATCACCTCGTATTAGGCGGTTAAATCCCTTCATCGGATCAATAAGTGTTGAAGAAAATTCTCTTAAAACTCTTTCAAAACCAGTAGTACTTTCATCGATAATCAGATCAGAAACACGAAAAGAAATTTCACCAAGGATAATTCCCGTGACTGGAGTATTGATTATATCATTGTAGGATGGTGGTTCATTCTCCATAAAATACTCCCACATTAAGCTTCCGACAAAAGCATAGGGTGCAGATTCCCAAAAACTTAATCCATTTGATCGCGCCGCATTATAATAATTTGAACCATGATACGGATGCCAGAACTGATTAGTTAAATATCCGTCTGCATCCCATTCAAAACCATTTTTAAAATTTTCTTTTATCGAATTCCAGCTAATTGCAGACCAGCTTTCTTTGGTCAAATATCTATGAGTTGCCCAAACACCTAAGTTTAACCCTACTATCTCAACAGCAGGCAGCCAGTAATTTTTTTCTACCTGATTCAGCATAATAGAATTAGATGTATCAGCATTATTTGAATAAAAATCAGATAAACCCGAGGGCAGATATTCGTTGTTGGTAATTTGTGCCATCAAAGATGTTAAAGAAAACAAAATTATATATAGAGATACAACAGTGCTTCTTAATAATCTTTTTTTGTCCGGAATTGCTAAGCTTAATATCTTTAACCCGAATGATCTTATAATATTTTGTAAATTTACGTTCATTGATACCTTACCTTTTATTGCTTTTAATAATCTGATTAAATATGATTTCCGGCTGTTCAAAAGAACAACCGGAAAACTTACCAGTTGAACTTTTTACATTAATTGAAATAGTATCTTGCTGTTAACTGCGTTGTCGTATTTATTAACATATCGGTTTCTTCAACAGGTATATCTCTTGAAAGCTGTAAATCAAAGTTTAGATTCTGCTTTATTCCAAGACTGAATTTTTCGAAAAGAAAATAATCTGCACCCAGTACAAAACCGAACGTTACGCTGTTTTTAGGATCTGGCTCTACTGTATAATATCCGGCATTCTGTTTTATACCATAAATTGCTTCAATACCAAGATAAGGTGTAAGCTTATCCATATTAAAATGGTACATACTACCCAATCCGAATCTTAGATCATAACCATCAAGTTTTGTTGAGCCAGCAGGTGCATCTTCACCTAGGAATTCTAGGTTTACCCCAGTTATTAAATTCACTGAGAATTGATCAGAAAAATAGTACTTGAACAAGAAATTAGGTGATGAAGTTATATCATCTATACCAACGCCAAATTTACCTGCTCTGCCAGTTTGCGAAAACATATTCGTGCTAAAGAATATCAGCATTGCTGCAAAGATTATTGATTTCGTTTTCATTTTATTACTCCTTTTGTCTTTGTTTATTGTTTTTACAAGCTCTAAATAAGTATTATTAAGAGTTTGTGTTTTGTTTAGTTTGAATAAAAATATTTATTAATTGCGCACTCCATGTAAAAATCTAATACCCTGTTACTCAACTTTTTTACTAAATCTCATAGAACTAATAACTAACAGTAAAGCACCCATTCCAAATAAAATTAATACCTCTAACCACAAGGATGAAATACCTATTCCCTTTAATACAACACCTCTTAAAATTGTAATGAAGTACCGCAATGGAATTGCGTAAGTTATGTATTGGAAAAACTGCGGCATGTTTTCAATTGGAAATGCAAACCCTGACAAATAAATCATTGGCATCATTACAGCAAAAACCGAAGCCATCATTGCCTGCTGCTGTGTCTTAGAAATTGTTGATATAAATAAACCTATTCCTAAATTCGACAAAACAAAAAGAAATGCGGCAAATACTAAAAACAGTTTATTCCCACGCACCATTATTCCAAACCATTGTGTCATAATGACCATCACAATTACTAATATCACAAAGCCAATAAGCGTAAAGGGAATCAGTTTGCCAAGTAAGAGCTGATATGTTTTAACCGGTGTAACGATCAACTGTTCCATAGTTCCAATTTCTCTTTCTCTTACAATTGCCATTGACATTAGTGAAATTGTAGAGATCATTAATACAAGACCGAGAATACCTGGTACCATAAATATTCTTGATTTCATTTCTGGATTGTACCATACTCTTGGTTCAGGAATTATTGAGCCGCTTAACGGACCTTTGATTCCCAAATTATCTTTGGTTTCCAGGATCAGATTTTGTGAAAATTTTGTTGTTACACCTTGGATATATCCAAGTGCTATAGAAGCCTTACTTGCATCTGAACCCTCAAATATTGCCTGCACCGGTGCTGGTTGATGTTTATTGATTCTTTTTTCAAAATCTTTAGGAATTATTATAGAAACAAGAGTTTTACCGTCATTTAGTAGGTCTGTTATTTCGTCATAATCTTTAGCATAATAATCAATCTGAAAATATCCAGTTTCTAAAATACTTGTAATATAATTTCGGCTAGATTCTGTTTTATCCTGATCTAGAATGGTTGTATGAACTATGTCAACATCCATATTTGCAGCATATCCAAGAAATATAAGCTGTAAAATCGGGGCCATAAAAATTATCACAAGCATCTTTTTATCTCGTTTTACCTGTAATAATTCTTTTATGATAAAATGATAAATAGTTTTCATATTATTTTTTACCTCTGGATCTTTTATCAATAATTGTTGCTAAGGTTATAAATATTGTTCCGAATATCCCTAAATAAATTAACTGCTCCCAGAATGCCGATACCCCTGCACCTCTTAACAGAATTGCTCTTAGAATTACCACATAAAATTTTGCAGGAGTAATATTTGTAAGTACCTGAATTACGTTAGGCATCGTTTCAATAGGGAAAATAAATCCAGATAAAATGAACGACGGAAGCAGTGATGTAACATTTGCTGCCTGAAATGCTACTTGCTGTGAATCAGCAACAGTTGAAATGAAAATTCCCAAACCTAATGCAGCAAAAAGAAAAACCATTGTTGCAAACAAAAGCAGGAAAATGTTACCTTTTATCACAATTCCAAAAAGCACATAACCAGCAGCAAGAACAATCGTTGCATTTATTAAAGAAATAAAAATGTATGGTATTGTTTTACCGAGTATAAATTCAAGAGATGAAAGCGGCGAAACATTAATTTGCTCGATTGTTCCTCTTTCTTTTTCTCTGACAATCGATAGTGAGATAGAAATTACTGCCGTAACAATTAAAATCATCCCCATTAAACCCGGGATAAGAAACTTTGTTGATTGTAATTCTGGATTAAACCAAAACCGCGGCTGTAAGTCTATAGGCATGTATATATTTTTACCATGAACAGCCAGGTATTCTTTTGTTAATCCGATTGAATAAGTATAAGTAGCTGCGTTAATATAATTCTGTATAACACTTGCTGTACTTCCATCTACACCATCAATCAAATATTGAACTTTAACATCCTGTTTAGACATTATTTTTTTTGAAAAATCGTTTGGAAATACAATTACAGCCTGAACAACTTTTTCGTCTAAGAGTCTTTTTATTTCATCACTGTCTTCTATATAAGTTACAAGATCAAAATAATCTGAGCTAATTAATCCGTTTATATAATTTCTTGTGTAATCCGATTGATCCTGATCATAGACAGCAATTTTTATATGTTTAACGTCAAAGTTTATCGCGTAACCAAAAATTATTAACAACACAACCGGGAAAAAGAAAATGATGAATAACATCCTTGTATCTCTTCTAAGTTGTTTTATTTCTTTTTTGGCAATTGCAAATATTCTGCTGAGCATTTTATTTATTATCCTTTTCAATTAAATGAATAAAAACATCTTCAAGAGTTGGAATTATTCTTTCAATACGCTTAATCTTTATTCCGTTCTGTTCATAAAGTAATCGGGTAATATTCTTTTCGGTAATTGTATCATCATTTAAGATTACGTGGATATAATTTCCAAATATTGATGTTTCGCCAACCCATTTTTCTTTTTCAAGTATTTCCAGACTATCAACAACTCTGTTGCTTTCTATTTCAAGAATCGGGTTTTTTATGTAGTTAGTTTTTAGTGCTTTTGCATTACCCTGTGCCACTAATCTGCCAGCGTTAATAAGAATTATATCATTGCAAAACTCTGCTTCATCTAAGTAATGGGTAGTAACAAGAACAGTTGTTCCGGCATCTGAAAGGTCATTTATTAAGTCCCAGAAATTTCTTCTCGAAACCGGATCAACTCCACTGGTAGGCTCGTCAAGAAATACTATTTTTGGTTCGTGAATTACAGCAGTGCCAAGTGCGAGACGCTGTTTAATTCCACCGGGTAAAGATGCAGTAAGCATGTTTTCCATATTTTCCAGATTAGCAACCTTTAACACCCATTGTTTTCGCTCCTGATATTTCTTTCCATCAAGCCCATAAACTCCAGCATAAAACCTGATATTTTCAGCTACTGTGAGATCATTGTAAAGAGAGAATTTTTGTGACATATATCCAATATGCCTTTTTACCATTTCTGGATCATTCTTAATACTATAGCCGCCTACCATCGCATCACCCGAAGTTGGTTCTAATACACCAATTAACATTCTGATGGTTGTAGATTTACCGGCACCATTAGCACCAAGGAAGCCGAATATCTCACCTTGTTTAACATCAAAATTGATGTTATTAACAGCAGTAAAATCACCGAATTTTTTGGTCAGATTATTTACTTCAATTGCTTTCATCAGAAGATATTCCTTCCTAAAGATTTTAATAAATTGGTTTTTGAAATCTGGTAATCTACCTCGGCTGTTTTGAGATTTGTCTCAGCCTGCAGCTTTAGAGATTCAGCATCAATTAAATCTGTGCTTGAAGCGATTTGTAGATCATATTTTTCTGCTGTTATTCTGTAATTTTCTTTTGCCTGTTCTAAAGCAATTTTGTTTACAGAAATTTTTTCCTCATTTCTAAGTAAGTCCAAATAATTTTTTTGTACTTCCATTTGAATATTTTCCCTTAACTGGTCATAATTTGTTTCAAGCTGTATCTTAGTCTGCTCAGCCTGTGAGACCTTGGAAGATGTTTTTCCCCAATCCCAGAAGTTCCAGCTTAAGGTTACTCCGACATCCCAGTTATTATTGAATTCATTTACAGCAGGTTGATATCTTGGGTTAGGGTTACTATAATAATAATTGCCTGAAAGATAAACCGAAGGATAAAGCTCAGACCAGGCGGCTTTAATATTTTCTTTACTTCCTTCTATTCTAAATGATAAAGACTTTAATTCATTCCTATTACTTAAAGCTTCGCTCAAAAAATCCTTTTCATCAAATTCAATCGAACTAAGTTCATTTGGGTTAACAACTACATTAGTCTGAGAGTCCAGTTCAAATCCCAACGCTTTATTAAAAGCCATCTTCGAAATGTTCAGATTATTTATAGCATCAATCAATATTAATTTTGTATTTGAATATTGTACCTCGAGTTTTAAAACATCATTATTTGATACTAATCCCTGCGAATAAAAATTCCTTGTGTCATTAAGATGATTTTCAATCTGTATTAAGGTTTGTTCTACTACTTTTTTTATTTCCGTGGTCTTGTAATAATTCCAGAATGCGGTTTGAATTCCAAATGCCGTCTCATTTTTTTCTTTTGAATAGTCATATTCTTCCGCCTTCAGATTATATTTTGCAGCATTTCTTGATGATAGCAGTTTGAATCCTGTAAACAAAGGCTGTGAAAAGCCGATCTTAAATGTGTAATTATCATAAATCGGATCAGCTATTCTAACAGTCGAAGGCGAAAAGGGTAATGTTACTTCAAATGCAGGAATGTTATCACTGAGTCTTGTATAATTACCCAAAACATTAAACTGGGGTAAAAACATACTATTTACTTCCGACAGTTTATAATCGGCACTATTGGTTTTTGCACCTGCTATTTTCAAGTCCTTGCTGTTTTCTAAACCAATTCTGATACTTTCTTCTAATGTCAACAGCTTCTGCTGTGCCAGTAATGAACCAGTAAACAAAATCAGCATCATTATTTTCTTCATTTTTTTACCTTATTCTTTTTCTTTAATTCTTTATTTGTTCATAAAATGTATAAACACATTCTCCAGTGAAGGAGTTATAATTCTTTTATCAATTTCGGCTATCGAATTCTTCTCAAAGAGATCTTTGATAATCGGATAATCTTGTTCATAATCGTTTACCGCAACATTCAGTCTGTCACCATACATCTGAACTTCATAATTTGTTGATGCCTTTACCACGTTATATGCAGTTCTAACAGGATTACAAACAATCTCAATTACCTGCATGTGCATAGAATCCTTAACATTTTTTGGTGTATCACAACTGATAATTGAACCTTTATCCATTAAAGCTACTCTGCTGCATCTTTCTGCTTCATCCAGATACGGTGTTGTCATAAAAATTGTTACTCCGTCTTTCAGAAGATTTGAGAGAATTTTCCAGAAGTCCCTTCGGGATACAGGATCAACGCCGGTAGTTGGTTCATCAAGAAAAATAATTTTGGGTTTATGGATTAGTGTGCAGGCAAGTGCAAGCTTTTGTTTCATTCCACCAGATAGTTTATCAGCCAATCTGTCCCTAAAAGGAGTTAATCTTGTGAACTCAAGCAGTTCATTTCTTCTTTGTTCAAAATTTTTAACTCCATGTATGTCTGCAAAGAATTCAATATTCTCATCAACTGATAAATCACCATACAATGAAAAGCGCTGGGACAAATATCCGATTTCATCTTTAATCAGATTTTTTTGAGTCAATAAATCGTGTCCAAGAATTTCTGCATTCCCTTCATCCGGATTCAGCAATCCAACTAACATTCTCATTGTTGTAGTTTTGCCGGCGCCATCTGGTCCAACCAATCCGAACATTTCCCCCCTGTTTACATCATAACTAACACCATCTACGGCAATTAATTCGCCGTATTTCTTTTTAAGATTTTTTATTTTAATTAGAGGTTCCATCTTTCATCTTTCAGATTTTATAAATACACCTCAGCGTCTGCGGGCATACCAGATTTCAAGTCAAATTCTTTATTCGGCACTTCAATTTTTACAGCAAAAACAAGCTTGGTTCTCTCATCTTTAGTCTGGACATTTTTAGGAGTAAACTCTGCTTCCGGTGAAATAAACGTAACCCTTCCCTCGTATTTCTTTTCCGGATATGTATCAACGGTTATAACTGCTTTCTGACCGAGTTTAACCTTGCCAAGTTCAATTTCAGATACGTAGATTATCAGTTCTACAGTTGACAAATTAGAAACTTTTACAAGTGATGACATTGGTGTAACAATTTCACCCGACTCAACAAAATTTTTAACTATAAAACCATTCAAAGGTGAGATTATAAAACTATCTTTTATATTTTTCTTAAGAAGGCCTACCATTGCTTCGGCTTTTTTCAGGTTGCCTTTTGCCTGTTCAATTTCTTCAGGGCGGAAGATTCTTTTTACCTTTTTTAGATTCTCTTTAGCAGAATTAAATTGAGCTAAATTTATTTCATATCGCGACTTCATGTCTTCAAATTGTTTATCAGAAATTGATTTACTTTGCCACAGTTGTTCGTAACGTTTAAAATCTTTCTGAGCATTGTTATAATTAATTTCACTCTGCCTCATCATTTCTTCTGCTTGTTGTATATCTTCATTTCTGGCACCTTTAAGCATTAATTCAAGCTGAGCTTTTGCAATCTGGACTCCAGCCTCTGACTGAGCAAGTTGATAATCCAATGCCTCATGATCTATTGTCATTATAGTATCTCCGGCATTTATCAACTGCCCTTCACTATAAAAAATCGTTTCTACTTGACCTGCATTGCGAGCACTTATTAACACATTTGTTGATTCAATTGTACCGGTACCGTATAAAGAAGATGTGTTTTCCTCGTTGCTGCATCCAGTTAAAGCAACAGTTAATAGTGCCGCTGTTACTATTTTAATTATTTTCATTTTACTACCTCTATTTTATTTATTAATATTTGTTTGCCTTTTTTTGTTAAAATTCCATTTAGTAATAGGTTAAACGATTGTCTGAATAACCCTTCGTATGATTGTTGGGACTCAATTTTTGATTTTGATTGAACAATGTCGCTCAATGCAGAATTAAACACCCGTATAATGATTTCATCTGGAATTTCTAAAATCAGTTGTTTCTTCTTCCCAAGTTTTAACAGGATCTTTACTAACGGGATGATACGACTAGTTCTGAAATTTACGATAAACTCAGCCAGATCAGGGAAGTATTTATTCAAGTTCTTGATTGATGTCTCATTGAAAACAGAAAAATACTTTTCAATGATTTTGGATAGCTCTACAAACATTTCTACAATAGTAATCTGGGATTGAATTATTGAGACAAAATTTGTGTATGCTTCACTTAGTTGGTGAATCAATACTGTTCTGATTATTTCTTCCTTTGTTTCAAATCTCTTGTAAATCGTTTTCTTACTTATTCTAAATTTTAAGGCAAGTTCATCAAGTGAAAAGTTTCTAAAGCCGTGGAAAATGAATTGATTGTTCAGATAAGTAATGATTTCATTCTCTGATTCTAGAGGATTGTTATTTATAAAGTTTTTGTTTTTCATTTTATATTAATAGTTAGTTAGCGTTCACTAATCATTCAATTAAAAAATATAAAAGCTTATAAAAGAATTAATTTTTCCAAGATTTTTAATATATTTTTTCCTCTGTCGGTCAATTGAAAGCTAAAATTACTCAGCCTCCATTCCATGACTATAATTCTAATAGTGCCGAGAATTATGCTCAGTAATTCATAATTATCAACATCAACTAGTTCTCCTGAACTTTTTGCATTATCAAGTATTACTTTAAGAAGCTGCTTACGTTTCTGAATTATAAAAACCAGCTTTTTCTTCAATATGTCGCTCTGGTTGTACATTTCCTCAGAAATAAGAACTGAAGTCATTTCAGGGTTCTTTTCAAGAAATTCAAAGTGAAAAAGAACAAATTGCCTAATTTTTTGCTTTGCAGATTTTGCAGCAGCAATATTCTTATTTAACAATTCATCAAATTCGAGCATTCTGTTAAGTATCCCTAGAATAATATCTTCTTTATTTAAAAAATGTCTGTAAATTGCCGGTTCGCTAATCTTAACCCGCTTTGCGATCTCTCGTATTGATAAAGCTTCATAGCCACCGGAATGAATTATCTTGATAGCTTCATCAATTATCATTGTTTGTCTTTCTTCGGTTGTTAATCTTGACATAATTACTTTCAATAAATTAGTTAACACTCACTAACAAAAATAATGAAATAAAAACAATTGTCAAGACCTCTATTCTAAATATTTTATTTTGTGATTGTTATCAAGGTTACTAAGATATACAATAACGTTTTTGATTAGTAGAGTTTATTCCTAGTATAAGGATAAATTATTTCATCAGTCTATTTTCTTGCTAAATCTTAAAGCGCTTAATGTTAAAATTCCCACACCCATTCCCAAAAGTATCAAAGTTTCAAACCATAATGACGAAAAACCGGTTCCTTTGAGAACAATACCATGAAGAATAGTAATATAATATCTTAACGGAATGAGATAGGTTATATACTGGACTGTTTGTGGCATGTTCTCGATTGGAAATGCAAATCCAGACAGATAAACCATCGGCATCATAACTGCAAATACCGAAACCATCATAGCCTGGCTTTGTGTTTTTGATATTGTTGAGATTAATAAACCCCAGCCAAGATTGGATAGAACAAAAAGTAATGAAGCAAAAAGCAAAAACAATCTGCTTCCGCGTATAATTATCCCGAACCATTGCGTCATTATCACCATTACGATTAACATAACCACAAAGCCGACAATTGTGAATGGAATAAGTTTGCCGAGAATAAGCTGATAAGATTTTAAGGGTGTAACTATCAACTGCTCAAGTGTCCCGATTTCTCTTTCTCGAACAACAGCCATTGACATAAGCGATAAAGTAGATATCATTAGTATCAATCCCATAATACCGGGCACCATATAATTTCTGGTTTTCATTTCAGGATTGTACCAAACTCTAACTTCAGGAACAAGTGAACCAGCAATCGGAAGTTTCATCCCATATTTATCTCTTATATTGTTAACAATCTTTTGTGAATAACGATTTGTTACTGCTTGAATATATCCAAGTGCTATGGATGATTTGTTGCCGTCAGAGCCTTCAAACAATGTTTGAATTGATACAGTTTCGCGTTTATTTAATTCCTTCTCAAAATCTTTTGGGATTACAATCGTTACGATTGTTTTAGCTTTGTCAATCAGTTCAGTTACTTCATCATAACTTGATGCATAATAATCAATTGAAAAATATCCTGACTTTTCAAAGCTTCTGATAAACTCTCTGCTGGCTGGTGTTTTATCCTGATCAAAAATTGTTGTGTGAATGATTTCAACATCCATATTTGCTGCATAACCAAGAAGTATAAGTTGTAAAATGGGAGCGATAAAAATTACAGCCATCATTTTCTTGTCACGCTTTAGCTGAAGCAGTTCTTTAATTATAAATTCATATATCGTTTTCATTTAATATCTTCTAATTATTTTATGAAACCTTTAAGGTTTTAGTTTTTATCATGCTGCTTTTGCTTTTCTATCAACCAGTGTTGCAAGTGCAATAAATATTATTCCGAAAATCATCATATAAATTAGCTGTTCCCAGAAAGCCGATAGACCGACACCTCTTAATAAAATTGCCCGAAGTGTTACTACATAAAATTTTGCCGGGGTAATATTTGTTACCCATTGAATTACTGTTGGCATGCTTTCGATAGGAAAAATAAATCCTGATAATATCAATGAAGGTAATAACGCTGCTATGTTTGCTGCCTGAAAAGCAACCTGCTGCGAGTCAGCAACACTTGATATAAAAATTCCAAGTCCAAGAGCTGCAAACAAAAAAATAAAAGTGCTCAGCAGCAGTAAAAAGATGCTGCCCTTTATTGCTACACCGAAAAGAATGTAACCTGCAAGTAGTACAATAGCCGCATTGATTAATGAAATAACTATGTGTGGAGTTGTCTTTCCTATAATTAGCTCAAATGATGAAAGAGGGGAAACATTTATCTGTTCGATTGTTCCTCTCTCTTTTTCTCTTACAATTGATAATGAAACCGAGACAACAGCAGTTATAATTAAAATCATTCCCATCAACCCAGGTATTAAAAATTTTGTGCTTTCAAGTTCAGGATTGAACCAAAACCTTGGTTCAAGATTTATTGGAACATAGAATTGTTTTCCTGTTGCTGCCAGATATTCTTTTGTAAGCTTTAATGAATAATTAATTGTTGCAGCATTAACATAATTTACAATTACATTTGCTGTGTTTCCTTCAACTCCATCCACCAGATATTGTACTTTAACTTCTTCTTTGTTGTTTAATTTTTTGGATAAATCATTCGGGAAAACGATAACAGCCTGAACAATTTTTTCATCAAGTAATTTTTTAATCTCAGCATCGCTGTCGATGTAAGTAACGAGTTCAAAATATTCTGAGCTGATCAATCCGTTTATATATTCACTTGTGTACTCTGATTTATCCTGATCATAAACAGCAATTTTAATATGCTTAACATCAAAGTTGATTGCATAACCGAAAATGGCAAGCAGTACAACGGGGAAAAAGAATACTATAAAAAGCATTCTTGTATCCCGCTTCAGCTGCTTAAATTCCTTTTTTATAATTGCATAAATTCTATGAAACATTTGTTTTGTCCTTTTCTAACAAATGTATAAATACATCTTCCAGTGTCGGCACTATCTTATCAATTCTCTGAACTTTGATTGAATTCCTGTTTGTTAAAACATCAATAACGTCAATTTCAGTTTTTGAATTATCTTTTAATATTATATGAATGTAATTACCGAATATTGATGTTTCACCGACCCAATCTTCTTTTTCCAGTATTTCCATACTATCAACAATTCTGTCAGATTCAATTTCAAGTATAGTGTTTTTGATATAGTTGGTTTTTAATGCTTTTGCATTTCCCTGTGCAATCAATCTGCCGGCATTTATCAGAATTATATCACTGCAGAATTCAGCCTCGTCTAAGTAGTGAGTAGTAACAAGCACAGTAGTTCCACCAAAGGATAATTCGTGGATCAAATCCCAGAAATTTCTCCTTGATACCGGATCAACTCCGCTGGTTGGCTCATCAAGAAAAACAATTTTAGGTTCGTGTATAACGGCGGTTCCTAATGCAAGTCTTTGTTTAATTCCGCCCGGCAACGAAGCCGTTAATAATTTTTCCTTTCCTTTGAGATCTGCAACTTTTAAAACCCAGTTTTTTCTTTCCTGATATTGTTTTCCTGTAAGCCCATATACTCCTGCAAAGAAGCGGATATTTTCTTCAACTGTAAGATCATTGTATAAAGAAAATTTTTGCGACATATAGCCGATTTGTGTTTTCACTTTATCCGGTTCTTTCATAATGCTGTAACCGCCAACAATTGCATCACCCGATGTTGGTTCAAGTATTCCGGTTAACATTCTGATTGTAGTTGATTTGCCTGCACCATTAGCACCGAGAAACCCGAATATTTCTCCCTTGTTTACATTGAAGGATACATTATCAACTGCAGTAAAGCTGCCGAATTTTTTTGTAAGATTATTTACTATGATACTGTTCATTTTCAATATTCAGAACTCTGGAATCAGGACTCAGTTTTTGAAATTACTTTGGAGTATGAATAGGGCAGCTTACTTACTTCCTCTAAGATATTCATAGCATCTTTAACATCGCAATATTTAAGATCATTTGATAAAATCAAGTAATATCTGCACTCTTCAAGTGAGCTGTGAGCAATATTTAGAAGTCTTGATTTTTCCTTGTTACTCCACTTTTTATAGCTTTCCGCAATGTTAGCTGCAATTGAAATAGCTGCTCTTCTGAATTGTGAAGCTAATCCGTAAACTTCTTCATTCGGGAATTCTTTGGTTAATTTATAGACAGTCAGCACGAATAAATGTGCCTTTTGCCAAACGACTAATTCGGTAAAACTTTCTGTTGATTTCTTTTCCATTTAAAATCCTCTTAATTCTTATTTTAAAATTCTGTGTCCTGAGTTCTGACACCTGACTCCTGACTTCTGGCTTCTCAATAAATCTTTCTCCCCACTGTTAAATCCAGTTTCACTTTTGCAAGATGATATTCAATCAATGACGAAGTGAGATTAGTTGCTGCCTGAAGCTCAGAGACCTCTGCATCAATCAAATCGGTACTTGTAGCTAATTGTTCTTTATATTTCTCAGTTATAATGCGGTAATTTTCTGATGCCTGTTCCAAGCTAAGTTTGCTGACACCCGCTTTTTCTTTCGATTTAATTAAGTTCAGATAACTTTTATAGACTTCAATTTCAATGTTGTCATTCAGCTTTTCAAGCGAAGCCTGAGTTTGAACAGAAAGTTCTTCAGCCTGAGTAGTTTTAGATAAGGTTGATCCCCAATCCCAAACATCCCAGCTTAAAGTTACGCCAACATCCCAAGTATCATTCCATTTGTCAGTAAGCGGCTGAAATCTTGTATTAGGATTACTGTAATAATAATTGCCGGATAAGTAAACACTTGGGAACCAGCCCGATCTGGCTGAAGTAATATTTTCTTCAGCGGCTTTCAATTTATAAGATAATGATTCAATCTCGTTACGATTTATTTTTGCTTCCTTAATAAGTTCTTCGGGATTATAATTTATGTTCTGAACTTTTAATTCATCAGTAACAACTTCTGTTTTCGTTTCAAGCGGAAGTCCCAGAGTTTTATTAAACACAGCCCGCGTAACTTCCAGATTGTTTTCTGCTTCAATCAATTGCAATTGTGTGTTTAAATACTGTACTTGTAATTTAAGATAATCATTCTGAGTTGTCAGACCATTCTCAAGAAAGTTTTTTGTATCCTTAAGATGATTTTCGATTTGTCCCAGACTTTTCATTAAAAGATTTCTTATTTCATTAGCTCTGTAATAATTCCAGAATATTGTATGGATATTCATAACAGTCTCATTCAGCTCTTTTGAATAATCGGATTCAGCTGCATTGAAATAATACTCTGCTGCTTTTTTAGATGATAGTAGTTTGAGTCCTGTAAATATTGGCTGTTGGAGTGATAGCTTTAAATAATAATTATTTAATACCGGCTCAGATATTTTTATTGGCACAGCAGAAAACGGAGTGATAACTTCGAACGGAGGAACATTATCACTTAAACGGGTATAGTTTACTGTAAATTTAAACTGCGGAAGAAACATCGAATTAACTTCAGATACCTTTGCATCAGAACTTTTTAATTTTGATTGAGTAATTCTTAAATCTTTACTGTTCCTAAGCCCCAGCTCTATACTTTCCTGCAGTGTTAGTTTTTGCGCTTGTGAATAAAGAGATGATATTATCATTATGCTTAATAATACTATTTTTTTCATTGCTTATCCCTTTTAGGATGTTTTACTAATCAAGTGAATAAAAACATTTTCCAGTGATGGTGGAATGACTCTATGATCATGTATCTCAACACAATTATCAACAAGAAGTTTTTCAAGACTTTCATATTGTTCGTCATAATTTTGAACAGTTACATTAAGTCTGTCTCCATACATCTGAACCTCATAGCTTGTATTAGTTTTTATGATATTGTAAGCAGTACGGCTTGGAGAACATACGATTTCAACTATTTGTCCACCGAGTGATACTTTAATATTCTTTGGGGTATCCCAGCTTATTATTTTACCGTTGTTCATCAAAGCGATTTTATTGCACCGCTCAGCTTCATCAAGATATGGAGTTGTCATAAAGATTGTTATTTCTTCTTTAAGAAGATTAGAAAGTATCTTCCAGAAATCTCTTCTCGAAACCGGATCAACTCCAGTTGTCGGTTCATCAAGAAAAATAATTTTTGGTTTGTGAATAAGAGTGCAGGCAAGAGCAAGCTTTTGCTTCATTCCACCGGAAAGCTTATCGGCAAGTCGATTTCGAAACTGAGTCAGTCTTGTAAACTCAAGTAGTTCATTTCTTCTATCTTTATATTTTTTAACCCCATGTATATCTGCAAAAAACTCGATGTTCTCATCAATCGTCAGATCTCCATACAGTGAAAATTTTTGTGATAGATATCCAACCTGCTCTTTAATTTTATTTTTTTGAGTTCTTATATTATAACCAAGAACCTCAGCACTTCCTGAATCAGGATTTAATAACCCAATAAGCATTCTGATAGTTGTTGTTTTTCCAGCTCCATCTGGTCCCACAAGTCCAAACATTTCACCTTTCTCAATAGAGAGAGTTACATCTTTAACAGCCTCAATGCTTTCGTAAGATTTTTTCAGGTTTTCTATTTTAATAACAGAGTTCATAATTCATCCTTTGTCTAGATGTATGTCTATATGATTGCAGGTTTTCATACATTCAAACAATCATTCAATCGTGCTGTGTTAGAACGATAGTGGCATCAGCAGGCATGCCGGGTTTTAAATTATAATTATCGTTTGCAATCTTGATCTTTACTGCAAACACAAGTTTCGTTCTTTCGTCTTTAGTCTGAATATTTTTTGGAGTGAATTCGGCTTCGGGAGAGATATAAGTAACTTTCCCTTTGTAAACTTTGTCCTTAAATGCATCAATAGTAATCCTTGCTTCCTGCCCGAGTTTAATGTAAGCAAGCTCTTCGGTTGATACATAGATAAGCAGTTCAACAATATCAAGATCTGATACTTTGAAAAGCGAAGACATAGGTGTAACGGTTTCTCCACGTTCAACAAATGTTTTAACAAGAAAACCATTGATTGGTGAGACTACATAACAATCTCGGATATTTTTCTTTAGCAGTTCAACTCCTGCAATTGTTTTATTAAGATTTGCCCGTGCTTGTTCAATTTCTTCAGGTCTGAAAATCTTTTTAACTTTATCAAAGTTTTCTTGTGCAGATTTTAGTTGTGAGCTCATCAATTCAAATTTTGCAGCAGCATCCTCAAATTGTTTTAGAGTAATTGACCGGGAGTTATATAAATTCTGCATCCGATTCTTATCCCTTTCAGCAGTTTCAAAATTTACTTTAGCCTGATTCAGGTTTTGTTCAGCGAGGCTGATGTCTTCAAGTCTGGCACCTTTTAACATAAGATTTAACTGTGCTTCGGCAGCATCTTTTGCAGCTTGTGCCTGAAGTAGCTGGATATCAATTTGTTCGTGATCAATGATTAGAACAGTATCATCGGCATTTACTTTTTCGCCCTCAAGAAAATTTACTTTAATAATACTGCCCGAAGATTTTGAACTGACAACAATATTGGTTGATTCGATTGTACCTGAGGCTTCAATTGATTCAAGTTTATTATTACTTCCGCAGCTTGTTAAAATAACTGTAAGCAGTGCAGCCGGGATAAAACTAAATATTTTCATTTGATTTCCTTATTAAAAATTTTATCAAATTGTTTATTACCTTTTTCAGTAAGTATTCCGCTAATAACTATTCTAAGAGTGTATTGTGCAGCTTCGGAAAGTGAGAAACTATTATTAACGGTAAAATCCGGATTAACAACATGCCTGACAGCACCCACCAGGACATTCATAATAATTGCCGTCGGATAGTCGATAAAAAATCCTTCTGATTTTCCCTGTTCAATTACTTTGGTGATATTTTCAAACATCATTTTAGTTCTGAACTCATCAATTTCAATGAATAACTCAGGATAATATTTCTTCAGCTCTTCTATTCTTCTGGGTGAAACTTTTTGTGTGGCAGAAGCAAGTATATTTAAAAGGTCACCGAGCTTTTCGATGGCATTTCTGTTACTGTTTAATTTAGGAACGATTTTATTTTTTATTTCGTTCATAAAATGTCTGACAATCGCAATAAGCAAATCGTCTTTTGATGGAAAGAACTTATAAATTGTCTTTTTGCTCATTCCAAGTTCAGCGGCAACCTCATCCATTGTGGTTTTATAAAAACCATCTTTAAAGAATTTTTCTTCTAACTTCTCAATAATTTTGTTTTGCATATTTAGATCTCTAAGGAAACTATTTTCGTTTTTCTGGTTTCCAATATATTGTTTTTACTTTCAGTTGTCAAGTGATAGAAAATATTCTGATGAATTGTTGCCTATAATCAAACTAGTTACAAAATTTGTACATCAATAAAAAAGAGAGGGTGATATGAGGGTAATTTTAATTTTAACTTTTTTTTCAATTCTTACTTTTACTGCTAATTCCCAAACAAAAATAGAATCTGATATTGAAACAGCATTAGTAAATGCAAAAAAAGGTGTTTATTGGGCTTTATCCAATTTACAGGGGAAAAAAGTAAAAATTGATAAGTTGATCGTTAACGATGATAAATTAATTTCAAAAGTTAAGGTCAGTAAAGAAATTAATGGAGTGAAAATAGAATCTACGGGCTATTTTCAAACTAATGAAGTGAGTATTGTTCTATATAAATCCAGTGAATCCCTTATTAAAGATGGATATATTAAAAAAGGAGAACTCGAATTATATAACGAGGAAGATCAATAATTTTTTCTTACGACATATTGACTTAGGTGAAAATTTTTAGTAATCTGTAATAGTTATTACATCAACTTATAATATTGTAACATAAATTACAGATGAACGAACAAAGACTTGTAAACCTTTTTATAGAAGTTGCCAGGATAAATGCACTATCAGGCAGCGAAAAACCCATTGCTGATTTTATTAAAACATTTCTTAGTAAGCTTGGTTATCAGGTTGAGGAAGATGATTCAGGTCATCTAACTAACAGTGATACAGGTAACCTTATTTGTAAGATTGGAACTGGCGGTGATTTCGTGTTGTTATCCCACATGGATACTGCCCGTCCGACTAAGGATGTTAAGCCAATTATTGAGAAAGATAAAATTACATCTTCAGGAGATACTGTGCTTGGAGTTGATAATCGAGCTGGTGTTGCTGCTTTACTTTTTACCTTAGAAAAAATCGCTTTAGAAAAGATTCCTGTTAAAGATTTTACAGTTGCATTTACAACTTGTGAAGAAACAACCCTTTTTGGATCAAAAAATCTTGGTGTAAATGGAAAGATTAAACACGGGTTTATTTTTGATTCAGGTTACCGTCCTGGAAATTTTATTTATGCTGCCTGTGGTTCAATCGGATTAACAATTAAAGTAATCGGCAAAGCCTCGCACTCGGGTATCTCACCTGAAAAAGGTATCAATTCTATGCAAGTTGCTGCTAAGGCAATTAGTCAGTTACCGCTTGGTAGGATTGATGAAGAAACTACAATGAATATTGGATTGTTAAAAAGCGGTTCAGCAGTAAATGTGATTCCTGAATTAACAGAACTTGAGGGCGAAGTTAGATCTTTTAATCTTAAAAAAGCTGAAGATAATTTTAATCTGCTTGTAAACATCTTTAAATCTGAGGCTGAAAAAGTTGGTGCAAAAGTAGAAGTAAATCATTTTTGGGATTTTTTACCCTATACAATTCCGGAAAACGCATTCGTTTATAAAGAAATTATAAGAGTGCTTAATAAAGTTGGATTAAAGTCGAATCCAACAATTTCTCTCGGAGGCAGCGATGCAAATTCATTAAATGGCAGAGGAATAGAATCAGTAAATATTGGAATCGGAGCACAAAACCCTCATTCAAATGAAGAGTTTATTTATATTGAAGATCTTATAAAAACTGCAGAAATAGCTTTAGAATTAGTTAAGAAAGAATAATATGAAAAAAATAACACTAAGTATTATTATAATAATATTAACCTCTCAGTTATATTGTTCTCAAACTAAAGGTAAACTTGTAATCGTTGGCGGAGTACAAACTACAGAGATTGTAAAAAAATATGTTGAACTTGCCGGTGGTTCAGATGCAAAAATTATTGTTATTCCAAATGCCGGATCAGACCCTGTTTATTGGAGTGAAGTTCAGGTTAAGGAATTTAATGATCTTGGTGCACAAGCGCAGTATCTGCTTTTTACACGAGAGACAGCAGATGATAAATCCAATTTAGAAAAGATGGATTGGGCAAATGCAGTTTTCTTCCTTGGTGGTGATCAAAGTATTTTAACTCATGATATGCTTGGGTCAAAACTGCTTCAGAAAGTTTTTGATATTTATAACAATGGCGGAGTTGTTGGCGGCTCAAGTGCAGGTGCAGCAGTTATGAGTGAAGTAATGATTACAGGAAATGAATTAGTAAACAAAGATTCATCAGTTTCTTTTGTTACAATCGAAAAGGGGAATGTAGAAGTAAAAAAAGGATTTGGATTCCTTAAAAATGCAATTGTTGATCAGCATTTTATAAAGCGTAAAAGACATAACCGTACTATTTCAGCTTTAATTGAACATCCGGATTTATTTGGGATTGCTATAGATGAATCAACTGCGATTGTTGTTTACCCCGATGAAACTTTTGAAGTGATAGGTAATAATCAGGTTTTGGTTTATGATCCAACAAACGGAAAAAATATCAGAGAAGACAAAAACGGAAATCTTGGTATTACAAATATGCGGTTACAGGTTTTAATCAACGGCGATAAGTTTGATATGAAAACTAAAGAAGTTATTAAATGAGCGAAGCAAAAAAGAAATTTAAGTTTAAAGTACCAAATACTTACTTGTTAATTTTTTCATTGCTTGTTTTAATCGCAGCGATGACTTGGATAATTCCCGGCGGGCAATATGAGCGGGCGATTGTAAATGGGAGAGAAGTTGTTGTTCAGAATTCGTTTAAATATGTTGAAAATAATCCCCAGGGTTTTTTGGCACTGTTTATTGCGCCGCTAAAAGGATTTGTTGAAGCAGGTTTAATTATCGGATTTATCTTATTTGTCGGAGGTGCATTTAATGTACTGGCAAAAACCGATGCAATTAATTCATTAATTAGTAAACTGGCAAGAGCGCATAAAGATTCAAAGCTGCTGCAAAAGTTATTCATTCCTGTTATTATGTTAATGTTCTCAATTGGTGGCGCAACATTTGGGATGAACGAAGAGATAATTCCATTTGTTTTAATTATTGTGCCTATTTGTTTAGCTCTTGGTTATGATTCGATAATTGGTGTTGCAATTCCGCTTGTTGGGGCACATGTTGGATTTGCAAGTGCATTCTTGAACCCATTTAATGTTGGTATTGCGCAAGGTATTGCAGATGTTCCTTTATTTTCAGGAATCGGTTACAGATTTATTAGCTGGGCTGTATCTACAACCGTAGCTATTTTTTTTCTGTTGTGGTATGTCAATAAGTTATCTAAAAATCCTAAAATAAGTCCAACTTATGAAATGGATGAGCAAAGAAGAAAAGGTGAACATTTTGATACTATATACAATAATAATAATCATTTCTCTACCAGACATAAAGCAGTATTAACTGCATTTGCCCTTTGTTTAATTTTAATTGTGATTGGTGTTATTGAACTTGGCTGGTACATTGAAGAGATTTCTGCTGCGTTTTTTATTATGGGCGTTGTGGTAGGAATCATCGGCGGGCTTAAAGTTGATGAATTTACAAAAGCATTTATTGATGGAGCTAAAGACTTAGTTGGAACTGCACTTATCGTTGCTCTAGCCAGAGCAACATTGGTAATTTCAAGAGATGGGCAAATAATAGATACGATCTTATATGGTCTTTCTCCTTTTATTGAATCATCTTCACCCATCTTCGCTTCACAGAAAATGTTTGTTGTCCAAGCAATTATTAATTTCTTCGTTCACTCCGGAAGCGGACAGGCTGCACTTACTATGCCGATAATGGCTCCGCTTTCAGATTTAGCAGGAGTATCAAGACAAACAGCTATTTTAGCTTTTCAGTTTGGAGAATATACGAACATAATTATTCCAACTTCTGCGGTAACGATGGGTGCGCTTTCAATGGCAAAAGTTCCGTGGGAAAAGTGGGCAAAATGGGCGCTTCCATTGATGGTAATACTTTTTATTTTAGGATTTATTTTACTGATTCCGCCAAACTTAATTGGATGGCAATGATTTTAATTAATTAAATAATCTTTTACTAAATAAATAAGAGGTGAGTTATGAAGAATCTATCAACAATTCTTTTGATTGTGGTACTTCTATCTACTATTTCCATACAAGAAACTTATTCACAAGAGACATATAGTACTGGTACAATGAAAGTACGAGTTGATGCCTATGGTGCAATGAGATTTTGGACTATTGAAGGTACCGATACAGTGCAGCATATAAATCGCACAAATGTTTTAGTTGCAGGAAATCCAAACGAGGTTTTAGATTATTATAATGATATTGATACAGAAGTGCCAACTACTCTGGAGACCAATCCTTTAATAAGTGATTATGAAATTTCAGGTACTTATAATAATGCTTACTCAGAGCTACCGCCAAATGTTTTAGTTGAACAACACGTTTATGGATGGCAGGGGGGTAAATATGCGTTGATAAAGATGATTGTTAAGAATAATGAAGCATCTGCTTTACCAACAATTGTTGGTTTAGATATTGTTCAGTATGTTGATCTAACCTGGGAGAATGATCATGTCTTTTGGGATGCCAGTAATCTAATGCTGGTTCAGTTTGATTCTCATTATGTAGGAATAAAATATTTATCTGAAGCTGTTACTTCAGCTCAGGTTTTGGGTTGGTATGATGGATATTCTAGTGACGATCCAACAACTTATGCTTATTTAACCGAAGGAACTTTTGATACCGATACTCTAATTACCACTCCTGATGGATCTGTTTCTTTTTTGGCTGGCGAACAATTAACATTGCAACCACAGGCATCCAGAACTGTTTATATAGCAGTTTCATTGGGTGCTGATGAGTCTGAAATGCATGCTAATATGCTATTAGCACAGCAAAAATATAATCAGATTGTTTCTGTTGAAGCAGATTACAATAATATTCCGGCAGACTTTGTATTGGATCAAAACTATCCAAATCCTTTCAATCCATCAACAAAAATATCATTCGGATTGCCAGAGAGATCAAATGTTGTTTTGAAAGTATTTAATGCATTGGGACAACAGGTTGCAGAACTTGTTAACGAATCACTTGAAGCCGGAACTTACTTATATAATTTTGATGCATCAGCACTTACATCCGGAATCTATTTTTATTCTTTGCAAACAGATGCCGGAGTTGTTACTAAAAAGATGACACTAATAAAATAAACCTACTCATTTATGCAGTACTGAGTAATAATCAGTACTGCATTAAATTATTTTTGAATGGATCGATACAAAGAAATAAAAGAGCAGATAGTCAGCAAATACAATTCGCTACCCAAAAATCATCGTAAGATTGCTGATTACTTTATTAATAACTTTGACAAAATCCCTTTTCTTAATGTTCAGGATTTATCTTGTGCAACAGGTACAAGTGTTGCATCTATTGTCAGGTTTTCTCAGCGCGCTGGTTTTAAAGGATTTAATGAATTAAGAGATGAGATCACCGGCTCACTGCGAAAAGAACTTAGTAATAAACAAATATTTCCTCTTATTGAAAAGCATAAAATAAAAGAAGACCTTTTGACAGAGGTTGCAAATCTTGATATAAAAAACATTAACGATACACTTAATCTTATTGAACGAAAAACTTTCGATTATGTAATTGACAGAATACTTAAATCAGAGAGAGTGTTTACAGCCGGGTTAGGAATATCATATCTTCTGGCAGAAATACTTGCTTATCAACTTACTCAGGTTGGGGTTAGTTCAAGTATTCTTAATCACACACACACAGTATTTAATGAAAATATTTTATTTCTAAATCCTAATGATCTGTTAATGGTTTTTTCATTTCCGCCTTATTCAAAAGAAACAATTGAAGCAGCTAAATTTGCACAAGAGAGAAAAATTGATGTAATTGCTGTTACTAATCAGCCTGCTGCACCGGTTACTTTTTTCAGCAAAGCAAATCTTTTGGTAAAAAGTGAAAATATGCTGTTCACAAATTCTTTTGCCGCAATTTCTGTTTTGATTAATGCTTTAGCAACTGCCTGCGCAATTAAAGACAGACAAAGAGCTAAACGAATTTTAAAAGAATCCCAGGAAATAATGATTAATCAAGACCAAGTAATTATTGAGAGTAAACAATGAAAAAAATTATATCCTTAATTCTGCTGCTTCCGTTTTTTATCTATGCAGGTACAACCGGCAAGTTAGCAGGTACAATTAAAGATGCTCAAACAGGGGAACCTTTAGTTGGAGCGAATGTCATCATCGAAGGCACAAATTTCGGTGCGGCTACAAACCTTAATGGTGAATATGTCATACTTAATATTTCTCCGGGCAGATATAATGTTAAATTCAGTTTTATTGGTTATGAAACAATTGCTATGCAGAATATAGTAATTGTGGTTGATCAAACAACACTTCTTCAGGTAGAGCTGAATCCCCAAACCATACAGGTTGATGAGATCGTTGTTACTGCAAGAACTCCGCTTATTCAAAAAGATGTTACGGGCAGTATTTCTGTAATAACCAGAGAAGAAATTGATGCACTGCCGGTTTCCACTTTTACAGAATTGCTTTCTTTACAGGCGGGTGTTACTGGTAGTGGTTCAAATTTACACGTTCGCGGCGGCAGATCTAATGAAGTTGCTTATATGATTGACGGAACAATAGTAGTTGATCCGCTGCTTGGCGGGCTTGCAACCGATATTAATAATGATGCTATACAGGAGATGAGTTTACTAAGCGGTACTTTCAATGCTGAATATGGAAATGCACTAAGCGGAGTTGTTAACATTGTAACCCGCGATGGATCAGATAAATTCTCCGCTAAACTGGAAGCAAGAACAAGCGAGTTTGGTGTTGATCGTTACACTTCATTGCACGAAAACAGAATCAATGGAAGTATAAGCGGACCTATTGTTTCACCTGAATTTAATTTTTTCCTTTCTGGCGAGCTTGATAAACGCGGAAGCTATCTTCCATTTGGTTATAATGATACAAAATCCTTTTTTAGCAAACTTACTACCAATGCAATTCCATTTGTAAAAATCTCGCTATCTAACCGCGGCAGTGTTGGTAAAAGACAAAATTACAGTCATTCATATAAATATATCCCTGAGCAATATCTTCGCAAAAGAACAGATAGTTGGCAGAGTACATTAGGGCTGACTCATACTATTGCAAACAATTTGTTTTATGATGTAAAAATTTCTTATTTCAATCAGGGATATTATTCCGGAATTGATAAGGATACAGCAGATTACCTTGCTTCAAACGATACTGAGTACTTTGAAGAATACGGTACCGGATTTGAATTTTATAAACGGTCTGATCCGCCGGAATTGTATGACAGCCGCTCTGGAACAGCAGATTTTAAAGCTGATGCAGTATGGCAAATGGGATCAATGAATGAAGTAAAGTTTGGAGCAGCATTTAAGAAACACTGGTTAAAATTATTTTATGTTTATGATCCCAAGAGAAATTTTCCTTATTTAAATGATTACCATACTCAGCCGTTTGAAGGTGCTGCTTATATTCAGGATAAAATCGAGCTTCCGTATCTTGTTATTAATATTGGATTGCGGTTTGATTATCTGAATTCTAATGTAAAATTCAGAAGTAATCCTTTAGATCCTAATTCTATGGTTACTGTTAAATCCAGATCACAAATATCACCAAGATTTGGAATTGCACATCCGATATCTGACAGAACCAAACTGCATTTTTCTTACGGACACTTTTTCCAGAATCCGGATTTTGAATACTTGTTTGAAAATAGCCAGTATGATCTTAATGTAAGGGAGCCGTTATTTGGTCAGCCGAATCTTGATGCACAAAGAACAATCTCGTATGAAGTAGGACTATCACATCAGTTCTCAGATAATGTTGCAATGAATCTGACTGCTTATTACAGGGATATTACCGGTTTGATTGGCACCAGATATTACTTTCCGTTTGTTGATGGAAGATATACCGGTTATACACTTTATGTTAATGAAGATTATGCAAACATAAGAGGATTTGAGCTGACTGTTGATGTAAGACCAAACAGATATTTTTCTGGCGGACTTACATATACCTATTCAATTGCAAAGGGCAGTGCTTCATCAGAAACAGAACAATATCCTGGTACAGAAGAATCAACACAATTATATTATCTTGATTTTGATCGCACACATGTTTTTAATGCAAGCGGAACATACACCATTCCTAAAGACGATGGCCCGATGATATTTGATACTCCTGTATTCGAGAACATGGATTTCAGTCTAATTTTTAAAGCAAGTTCAGGAGCACCATATACTCCATCGGGCAGAGATATCGGATTTGTTGAAAAGAATTCATTACGTCAGCCGGGTCTTTATAATATTGATTTGATGATCGGGAAAGAAATTGAGTTCTCAAATAGTTTAAGATTAAGATTGTTTGCAGAAATTCTTAATCTGACTGATCATAGAAATATTTTATATGTATATGGCGATACCGGCGATCCAAGTTTTACCTATGTAGGAGGCTATTCAAAAGAATATATGCAGGATCCTTCTAATTTCGGACCACCGAGATCAATCAGATTAGGTTTTACATTAAGGTTTAATTAAAAATTCAAACTTAAGGTTTTAAGATGAAGAAAGTTTTTTATTTGTTATTTCCACTGCTTCTGTTGATGCAGATTAATCTCTTATCACAAAGTGATAAAAAAAGCTTTGAGGATAAAGAACCTTTAAGCAAGATATTAAGGATTCAGGATAGAGCAGGGGGTGTACACAATGCAAGCAATGTCGGTTTGTTTTTTGAAAACCGCGGCAAGCTTTACCCCAGAAGAATCACTCAAGGACCTTCCGGTGAATTTCCGATAAACAGCGGTAAACATTATATATATAGAATTAATCAGTACGTTGGAATTCCCGGTAATGTTATACAGGGAAGATTTACAACCAATGAAGAATGGGAAGCAGCCTATGGTTATCACAACAGTGATACTGCAAGAATAGCATTTAGTGATGATCCAAATTCATGGCATCCGCAGTTTGGATGGCCCGTTAAGGATGGAAATGGAAATGATGTTGTATTATCTGATCAGGATAGTTATTGTGTCTATAATGATAGCGGTAATACAGTAAATATTCTTGGAATACAAATGGCACAAATTGGTTATGCGTATGGTTCTAACTTTGCAAAAAATATGCTTTTCTTTAAATATGAAATAACTAATACTAGTCAAAATAGTTATAATGACCTTTACTTCGGACTTCATAATGATATTGATGTAGGAAATATAAGCGGCGGCGATCCGGAATATGCTGATGATAAAGTAGATTTTATTAAGGAAAAGAATCTGATATATTTTTATGATGACGGACTTTCAAATGAATGGCCTGATGGTAAAACAGGATTTTTCGGAATTATGTTCTTGAAAACTCCGGAGGTTAATGGAACTGAGCTTGGATTAACAGATTTCCACTACATGCTTTTTAATGATGATGAGATTGCTGATAAAGATACAATTCAATATGGATTTATGTCCTCAAGCAGAAGTCTTTATAATTCACCTGTTGGTGGAAAATATTTTCACGTTACTGATCCCAATAATATCCATTTTGATAATCCTTCTTTAATACCTGCTTCCGGAATGGATATACTTGCACATATGTCTTCTGGACCTTATACATTAAATCCAGGTGATACATTAGTGTTTTATACAGCTATAGTTGCCGGTGAAACTTACGATGAACTGATACAATCAGCTAACACCGCACAGTTTGCAATGAATAACCAATTTGATTTGGCAAAACCCCCTAGCCGTCCAAATTTATCTTCTGTTGATGGAGATTTTAAAGTTACACTTTACTGGGATGATTCGGCAGAAAAATCTATTGACAAGTTTTCTGGTTATGATTTTGAAGGATACAGATTATATAAAAGCACAAACAGAGGTTTAACCTGGAATAGAATTGCTTCGTTTGACCTGAAAAATTCAGTCGGAGCAAACACAGGTTTACAATATTCTTTTGTTGATACAAATGTAACCAACGGTTTCGAATATTGGTATTCAATTACAGCATACGACAAGGGCAGTAATTTATTTGAAAGCCTTGAAAGTCCAATAGGAAACACACTTGCTGCAGTTAATACAGTATCTGCTATTCCGCGCTCTGAAGCTATTGGCAGAACGCCTGTAACTCCGATTGATGTAGTTAATTTAAATACAGGTAGTACTAATTTTATCCTTAATGCTTCTTCAATTGATGATGAATCACTTGCTGGCAATCAATACAAAACAACATTTGAATTTGTCCCGCGTATTGAGTTTGGTGATCTCAAAACGAATGTTACAGTTACTATTACTGATACAGCAGCAACAAAACCATATAAATATGCAATTGAATTTACTTCGGAAACTAGTTTTGATCTTAGGAATGTTACACTTGATGAAATTATTAGAGAAAATTATCCATATCAATATGGCGGAAGAAGTCTTACAATAACTGGTCATGGATTAAGAGTTATTATGGTGGATTCTGTTGGTACCCCGGCTGAATTCAGACCACAGGCTGGCGATATTATAACAATAAACTTTTCTCTGAGTACAATAAGGAATAATAATCAGACTGTTATAGATAAAAGATCTTATCAGATTGATCAGGTTATAACTTCAACTGATGGCGTTTCACTTCAAATAACGCCGCCTGATATTATTCAGAGTATCTCAAGAGTAGGCGGAACTGATAATGTTGATATGACTTTTGAAGTAGTAGATGAATCTTTAGTTAAGAATACTGTGTATATAGCATCTGTTGAAGCGAGTGGAAAGATTAACAACAATGGTTTTGTTTTACTTTCTGTTTCAGGAACAAGCATTTCACTCGATACACTTTTCAGCGGCGATACATTTACGTTTGACGGAATTGAAGGCAAAATTGTGTTTCCATCTGGTTCACCTCCATCAGCAGGCAATAAGTTTTCGGTTGAAACAGTTAAACCTGTAGTTCTAAGTATAAAAGATTCTTATGCTTTTAAAATTGCAGGTTCAAAGGTTGATTATCAGCAGATGAAAAGTGAGATCAGCAAAATTAAAGTTGTTCCAAACCCTTATGTTGTATCATCTTTATGGGAGCCGGAGTTTGGTGAGTTAAGAAGAGAGCCTTTACGTCAGATTCAGTTTATTAATCTTCCACCTGAATGTACTATCTATATTTTTACTGTTGATGCTGATCTTATAAAAACTATTTATCATAATTCTGGCACCGGTACAGAAGCATGGGATTTACGTACAGAAGGCGGAAGAGAACTTTCAGCAGGGATGTATATTTATGTTGTTAAGACTAAAGACACTGAATTCAAAGAACGATTTGCAATTATAAAATAATCTGAAGCAGGAGTATAAAATGAAGAAATTATTAATATTAGTTTTATTTGTTATCAGCTTCGGAGAAATTTATGCCCAGAATCCGAATCTTGGTACTGCAGGAGCACAATTTTTACAAATACCCGTTAGCGCACGTACAGAAGCTATGGGCGGTGCTGTTGTTGGGCTTGCTGATGATGCATCTGCTGTTTTCTGGAATCCGGCAGGTATTGTAAAAGTAAATAATGTTCAGGCTCACTTTTCTTATATGAACTGGTTTGATCTTTTTGATTTTAATGCTGCATCAATAGTATATAATGCCGGAGATTTAGGAACATTTGGTGCAAGTATGGTTCTTTTTACTACCGATGAAATGGAGATAACAACTGAAGAAAATCCTAACGGAACCGGAAGATTTTTTGATGCGGGTGATCTTGCTTTTGGAATCTCTTATGCAAGATATCTAACTGATAGATTTAATGTCGGTATTACGATAAAGTATATCAATCAACAGATTTGGAACGAATCAGCTTCGGGATTTGCATTTGATATTGGTACTCAATACAGGCTGGATTTTCAAAATCTTACTATTGCTATGTGTATGACTAACTTTGGTGCAGATATGAAGTTTGATGGACCTGATCTTGATTTTATTTATCGTAAAGATAATGACTTCCCTTTAAGCAGATTGGTACCAAGCAGATTGAATACAGAAGAATTTCCATTACCGTTAGGTTTTCAGGTAGGTATTGGCTTTGATGTATTTGAATACGATTTTGTAAAAATGCGCGGTGCAATTGATGTAACTCATCCAAATGATAATGCTGAAAGGGCACACTTCGGAACTGAATTTTCTTTTTATGACAGGTTCTATGTACGTGCCGGATATAAATATAATTATGATGACCAGGATTTTTCATTTGGTGCCGGTGCCAATGTTCCCTTAGGAAGTTCAGCTGTATTTTTTGATTATGCATATTCTGTTTATAATATTTTACCAAGTGTACATCGTATCTCGTTAAACGTAAGTTTCTAAAATGAATTGTAAAATATTTATTTGTCTTTTTGTTTTACTGCTGCCATTCAGTATCTCAAAACCCTGTACAACTGCTGTTGTGTCAGGCAAAGCTACTGATGATGGAAGACCGCTTTTACTTAAAAACCGGGATTCTGATTTTTTACAGAACAGATTGGTTTATTTCTTTGATGGTAAAATCAGATTTATCGGATTAGTTAATTCAGCTGACAAAGAAAATAATGAAGTATGGAGTGGATTTAACGAAGCCGGATTTGGTATTATGAATTCAGCATCATACAACCTTAAGATAAATGATACAACAAAAATATCTGATCTTGAAGGAAAGATTATGAAGCTTGCACTTGCTGGCTGTAAGACTTTATCAGATTTTGAAGCGCTTCTTGATACACTTCCTAAACCGCTTGGTGTTGAAGCAAACTTTGGCGTTATTGATGCTGAAGGAGGAGCAGCATATTACGAAGTAAATAATTTTACATTCATTAAATATGATGCTAATGATCCAGCAGTTGCACCCAATGGTTATTTGATTAGAACCAATTATTCATTCGCGGGAAAAGAAAATAAAGGCTATGGTTATATCAGATACAAAACCGCATCTGATTTATTCTCAAATAAAATTAAAAATGGGAAGATTAATTTTAGGTTTTTAATAAATGATGTTCCAAGATGTTTGATCCATTCATTAACAGAAACTGATCTTTCAAAAAATCTTCCGGATGAATCGGATAATAAGTATGTTTTTTTCAGGGATTACATTCCCAGATACTCAACCACTTCTGCGATTGTTGTTCAGGGAGTTAAAAATAATCAAGATCCATCACTTACAACTATGTGGTCTATTCTTGGCTTTCCGCTTACATCAGTTGCTATTCCTGTTTGGCTAACCAATGATGGCTCGCTTCCAAAAATTTTAATTGCTGATGAAACAGGAAATGCTCCATTATGTGATCTTGCATTGAGTTTAAAGAATAAAGTTGTATCTGAACAAAACGATGCAAAAGAAAATTATCTGAATCTTTCTGCATTGATGAATAAAAACAATACAGGCATTAAGCAGAAGCTGACTGCAATAGAAGAAAAAGTATTAAACAAAGCTGAGGAAAAAATATCACACTGGGAAAAAACAAAATTTGACAGCAACGAAGCAAAAGAATTTTATGAATGGATTGATAAAGATATTTATCCTCAGATAAAAAGTAAGTTTTCAATTAATTGATCAGCTGTGAAATCACTGATAAAAACATACTGCATTGCCATTCTAATCTGTATCTTCACGCTTAATCTTGATTTTAGTCTTTTTGCTCAGGGTTATATTTGTGCTGTTGGCGGCGGCTCTGAAGATTATAATAATTGGAGCGATGCACCGTATGGCTGGGTAGTTGAAAAATCGGACAGCGGTAAAATTATTATTCTTGGTGCGGATGCAGGCGTTACCACATGGCTTCCGACATATTTTATGTCTCTTGGTGCAGACACTGCTTACAACAAAACCATCCCATCTAAAACAGTTGCAAATCTTCAGGAGACTTATGATGAGATAGTTAATGCCAAAGCTGTTTTTATCCGCGGTGGTGATCAATGGGATTATGTAAGAATGTGGAAAGGGACAAAAACTGATTCAGCAATTCAATTTGTATTTAATAATGGCGGAGTAATTGCGGGCACAAGTGCCGGCGCGGCTGTTCTTGGCGATGTTGATTTCAGCGGACAAAACGGCTCAGCTTATTCTGATGAAGCTTTGCTTAACCCGTTTTACAGCAGAATGAAGTTTGAAAGTAATTTCCTGAATTTTGTTCCTAACGTTTTGTTCGATACACATTTTACAGAAAGAGGAAGACAAGGCAGATTGATAGCAATGCTTTACAACCAGCATTTTAATTCAAATAGAGATTTAATCGGTGCTGGTATAGATGACAGAACAGCAATTTGTATTTCTCCCGATGGAGTAGGCGAAGTAATGGGCAGCGGTGCAGTTTCATTTTATTATAAAGATAATCTTACTCAATACTCAGATTACAATTCGGGTAAATACACAATTGAAAATTTATTCTGTCACATACTTACTAAAGGATGGAAGTATGACCTTGTAAATAATCAGATAGCTTTCATTCCGGTTTCAGCAAAAGATGTTGATATTAATTATCCATGGTTCTATTCGCAGACAAATATTTCATTAACAGGTAGCAGCAATATTTCATCTCATCTTAATAATCTTGCCATATTTTTAAGCGAAGTGAACAGTGAAAAAGTTTTACTTATTACTCATCCGGGTTTTAGCAATTCATCATCTATAATTACAGATTACCTAAGTGCAAATAATTTTGATTATAATGTTCTGAACATTACTACCGCTAACCTTAATGATGCCTCTGAAGCAGTAAAAATAAATGAATCAACCTGTTTTATATTTGCAGGCGATTCACTGAATGTGCTGAGCTATCTTAATCAGCCTGGTGGAGTAGTTAATGCTGCATTCTATAATCAGCTCACAAATAATACTCCCGTTTTCTTCTTTGGCAACAGCAGTAAAGCAGCCGGGCATTTTTATATTGGAAATACTGATACTGATATGTATGCGTCTTACCGCGGAAAGATGACCATAAATGTAGGGTTATTTATCTTTCCCGAGTTGATTTATCAACCGCTGATTTATGATAACCCGGATTTTTATGAAAACCGGACAAGCTCTGTTTTATGGGGATTGATGCGTAACAGAAAACGAATCGGAATTTATTCAAATGGAAATGATAAGATTGATATCAAATCATCTTCAACAAGCAACTCGATCAGTGGAAATGTTCAGATTCCATTTATAATTGTTGATGCAAGAGGTACTACAAAAGTTGATTCTTCAACTTACCGGGCAAGCGGAAGCATAGGACCAAGACAGATAGCTGCACTGAATAATTTAAGAATCTCTTTAACAAATTATTCAAATATCAATTACCTGCTTGAGACTGGTAAATTTGATTTTATTACGAATATTGAAAATGAAAATATATCTCAGCTAACTCCTGAAGGATTTGAATTGAATCAGAATTATCCGAATCCGTTCAATCCCAAAACTACTATAAGCTGGAATTTAACTAAGCCTGATAAAGTAACTCTTAAAATATTTGATTCACTCGGAAGAGAAATAATTACACTGATTGATGATTATTATGAATCAGGATTTCATTCTTCAACCTTCAACACGAATTCTAAATTTTCAAGCGGTGTTTATTTCTATCGCTTATCAACTCAAGATTATTCTGTAACTAAATCAATGGTATTGTTAAAATGAAAAAACTTCTATTCTTATCTCTTCTGCTTGTTAGCTGCCATAACTTTTCTCAGGAAGTTTTAACTCCACTCCAAAAGTCAGAATATAAAAAGCTCACTACTCACACAGAACTTGCTGAATTTATAAAAGAAGCCGATGATAGATCAGAATTGATTAAAGCTGAAGTTCTGACAAAGTCACCCGAAGGCAGAGAGCTTTATGTAGTTTGTTTTTCTAAAGATGAGTTCGGTAAGGATAAATCAAAAATCAAAGTTTTAATATTTGCACAACAGCATGGCGATGAGCAATCTGGTAAAGAAGGCTCTTTGTTATTGATAAATGAACTGCTCAAAGCTGAAAACCATTACTTGTTTGACAGAATAGATTTTGCATTAGTCCCGCAAATGAATCCTGATGGTTCTGAAAAGGATAAAAGACGAAACGGAAATGAGATGGATCTTAACAGGAATCATTTGATTCTTACTGAGCCGGAAGTTATTGGACTGCATAGACTGTTTAACAAATATTTATTTGAAGTAACAATGGATGTTCACGAATATTGGCCGTTTGGTAAATCATCCAGAAAGTTTGGTTATCGCGAAAACTATGATGAAACAATCGGTGCAATGACCAACATTAATATTTCTGAAAAACTGAGAAAGCTTTCATACGAAAAATATCTGCCGTTTGTATTTAATTTTATCTCCCAAAATGGCTATTCTGCATTTCATTATTTACCAGGCGGTTCCTCAGGAAGTGAGTATCTGCGTTACAGTACGTTTGATATAAACGATGGCAGGCAGAGTTTTGGAATCCAGAATACATTTTCGTTAATTCAGGAAGGATTGAACGGCGAGAATAGCAGTACTGATAATATTGAACATCGTGCAAAAGGACAAATGACAGGAATGATTGGACTGCTTAAGTTCAGTTATGATAATAAAGATGAAATAAAGAAACTTGTTGCTGCTGAAAGAGAAAAACTTGAAGAGAATAAAATTGATAGACCTGTTGCGATCCAGCTCAATCATTTTTCCGATGGAACTGAACTTAAATTAGATCTTGTTTCTTACAGCACTGGGAATGATACAGTTATTACTGTTAAAGATTTCAGATCAGTTGTTAGATCGCTTTATGATGTTGAAAGACCAAAAGGATATTTGATTCCGAAAAGTTTAAAAGAAATAATAGATTGGGCTGACAGACATGAATTGAAATATCTCGGTTACAACAAATCTGTAGAAGATAAAATTGAACAATACTTTATTACCGGTATTGACTCAATTGATTTTGAAGGTGATATGGTCGTTAATCCCGGAGTGATGAATACTGATATTACAAATCAGATTAATCCAACCGACTATATTTTTATTCCCGTCAATCAATTGCGAAATAACATGATCGTTATTGCTCTTGAACCAAAATCACAGCTTGGTTTGGCAGCTTATAAGCAATTTGAAGATCTGTTAAAAAGTGGTGCAAATTATCCAATTCTAAGAGTAGTGGATTAAAAAAATGTATATTATTGCGAGTGATTTATAAAGCGAAACAATCTGAGAAACTAAGAAAGTAATTGTTGAGTGTTTAAGTAATCTATAGTTTTTGAATGAGAATTATTTGTACATACTCGATTAAATATATCAATCGTTTCAGCGGGCTATAATATTTTTTTTTCTTAATATTTAACGGAGCTGTTTTGTAAAAAAAATTATTAGGAGAAGAAAAATGAATGTAATTGTTTTAGGCTCGGGTTTAATTGGTTGTCCGATGGCGATAGATCTTGCAAATGAAAAATCATTCAACGTTACTGTTGCAGATATAAGTCAGAAGAATCTGGATAAAATTCCCAGGCATCTTCCAATAAAAAAAATCCGCAAGGATTTTTCAGATCCCAAAAATCTAAAGTCATTAATAAAAAATAATGACATTGTATTAAGTGCAGCTCCGGGCTTCATTGGCTTCAGATTGCTCAAAGAAATTATTAAAGCTAAAAAAAATGTTGTAGATATTGCTTTCTTTCCGGAAGATCCGTTTACTCTTGATAAGCTTGCAAAACAAAATGATGTAACAGCAATTGTAGATTGCGGGGTTGCACCGGGCATGAGCAATCTTCTTTCGGGTTATGTCAATTCAATTTTAGATGTTACAGAAACTATTCTGATTTATGTCGGCGGCTTGCCTGTTGTGCGCGAATATCCTTATGAATATAAAGCAGGATTTTCACCAATCGATGTTATCGAAGAATATACTCGACCAGCCAGATATGTTGAAAACGGTAAGCTTGTTGTTCGTCCAGCACTTTCTGATGCAGAGCTGATTTATTTTGATGAAGTCGGAACACTTGAAGCTTTTAACAGTGACGGTTTGCGTACATTGGCTCAAACATTAAATGCTCCCAATATGAAAGAAAAAACCCTTCGCTATCCGGGGCATATTGATAAAATTAAAGTTCTTCGTGAAAGTGGTTTTTTTAATCAGCAGGAAATTGAAGTTAAAGGAGTAAAAATTAAACCTGTTGATTTCACATCAAAACTTTTATTTCCACTTTGGGAATTAAAAGCAGGTGATGAGGAATTTACAGTGATGCGAATTGTTATAGAAGGAGAAAAGGAAACGAAAAAAATCCGCTATATTTATAATCTGCTGGATAGACACGATAAGAAAACAAATGTTCACTCAATGGCGAGAACAACAGGTTACACAGCAACAAGCATCGTAAGGATGTTGGCAAAAGGTCTGTTTGATCAAAAAGGAATTTGTCCGCCAGAATATATCGGACAAAATCACGGTTGTGTTGATTTTATATTGAAAGAATTGAAAAATCGTGGAGTAATCTATAATCAAATAATAGAAAATATTGGTTAATAAAATTGAATCATTCACTTAATAAAACTCCAATAATAAAACTTGCTAATTATCCAACTCCTTTAGATGAAGCCAAACGATTAGCAGTTAAAATTGGTTTATCAAAACTTTTTATTAAACGGGATGATTTAACAGGGCTTGCCGGCGGAGGAAATAAAGCTAGAAAACTCGAATATGATTTTGCAGAAATTGTTAACGGCGGTTATGATGTTGTTCTGACAGCAGGAGGAATTCAATCCAATCACGCAAGAATGACCGCGGCGGCTGCACGTAAACTTGGACTTGATGTTAAACTTATACTTGGCGGAGCAGATTTTGAAATTGCAAAAGGAAACTTCCTTCTTGATGTTTTATGCAATGCGGAAATTAGATATTTAGTTGATGATGATGCAAATACAAGTCTGGAAAGTGAAATGAAAAGATGGTCTGATGAGCTTTTAATTGCTGGCAGAAAACCTTTTGTAATTCCAATTGGCGGCAGTACCGGACTTGGCGCTCTTGGTTATGTTAAAGCTATGGAAGAACTATCTTATCAATGTAAATATAGTAATGTGCAGATTATTTTAGGAGTTGGCTCTTGTGGAACTTTTGCCGGGACGATTTTAGGTACAAAGATTTTTCTTCCTGAAGCAAGAGTTATTGGTGTTAGTGTTTCAAGAACTTCTGAAGCAATCAAAAAAAGAACTGCAGAACTATTACAAGAAAGTGCTGAGTTGATAAATTTTAATTTAGATGATCAAATTTCAATTGAATGTTATGACGAATTTCATGGCGAATATGGAATTATTACTGAAACAGGAAGACAAGCAATTAATGATGCTGCTAATCTTGAAGGAATTTTACTTGATCCGATTTATACAGGTAAAGTGATGGCAGCATTGATTGATCTGACGAAAAAAAATATTATTGATAAAAATATTCCTGTAGTATTTATACATACAGGCGGAATGCCGATTATTTTTTCCTTTGAAAATGATTTAAGTAATACAATAAATTGTAAAAAGATTTATAAATAAGAGTTTAGAATATTTTGTAATCTTTGTTTAATTACCACGACTCTTAAGTCGTGTGCTCTATAAAACTAATTGCTTGGCTCTAGCCAAAATTGTTCTAGTTATTTGGCTGTGAAGCTATTATACTTTTTTCTTTTACCGCTACCTAAAGGTCCTGGCTATTAATAGAAAATAAAAGAATATTTAAAAATGACAAAACAGACCTCTTTAATTATTTTATTTTTCGTTATTACTTTATCATTTTCATTTTCACAAGATGTAAAAGACATAGACAAAGAAAAAGTAAAATCACTGATCATTCAATTCAACGATAAAGATCCCTGGATCAATGGAGTGGCGATCAATGAGCTTGTAAAAATTGGTGAGCCGGCTGTTGATGATTTAATATTGGCTTTGCAGGATAGTAATGAAAATGTTCGTTGGTGTTCTTCAATAGTATTAGAGAAAATTGCACCCAACGGGAAACAATCAATTCCGTTTCTCATTGAAGCATTGAAAGATCAAAATCCGAATATTCGCTGGTGCTCTGCTTTAACTTTATCAAAATATAAGTCTGATGCTTTATATTCAATTTCATCACTACAAAAACTTTTGTTTGATGAGGATTATGATGTAAGATGGGCAGCATATATCGCGCTTTCCAAAATTAATAAGAACTCACTAAACATAATTCCGGATTATTCAGACAAAATAAATATTATCGAAAGATTAACTCCAGAATTAATGAGCAAATTAAATGTTCCAGGAGTGTCAATCTGTATAATTCAAAAAAACAAAATTGCTTATTCAAAATCGTTTGGTGTAGCTGATGTAAATACCGGAAAGCAGGTTGATGAAAATACAATGTTTGAAGCCTGCTCAATGAGTAAACCGGTTTTTGCATTGTTGATTTTATATTTGGTTGAAAAGAGTATTATTGATTTGGATAGACCACTATTCAATTATCTTCCGGAATTATTTGTTAGTGATGACGATGATTATTCAAATCAAATTACAGCCAGAATGATTTTAGCACATACAAGCGGTATGCCTAACTGGAGAAAAGGGGATGAAGAGCGAACTCCGCCGGTCCCTTTGTATTTTAAACCGGGAACAAGATTTAATTATTCAGGTGAAGGGATTTATTATTTACAGCGCGTATTGGAAAAAATTACAAATCAATCTTTAGAAAATTATGCTAAAGAAAATCTATTTGATAAGATAGGATTAAACTCAACAAGTTTTGTGTGGAAAGAAAAATATGATAAGCAAATAGCAACAGGGCACAATGCTGAAGGTAAGTGCAATGAAAGGAAAAGATATCTTCACAGTAATGCTGCTTATACACTTTACACCACATCTGCTGAATACTCAAAGATTATTTTAGAAATATTAAAAACAAATGGTGGTACCGCAGAATATTTTTTAACTAAAAACTTTATTGATGAAATGTTAACACATCAAGTTCGTGTTGATACTCGTGAAGTTATTGATAGACCTGGTAGAAATTTTGGATTATTTGCATATCGCGGTTTGGGTTGGGCAATTGATTCAACAATAACCGGTGACGTGATTTATCATAGCGGAGCTAATCAGACCGGATTCAGATGCTACTCTCAGTTCAGTCCAAAAGATGGAAGCGGAATTGTAATTATGACTAACAGTGAAAATGGAAATGAACTATGGCAAAGAGTAATAAAAGAAATTGGTGACTTGTAAAAAAATATTAAATGAATAAAAAGACTGCTTAACAAATTGTAAATGATTATATCTGTTCTGATCTGTTCAATCAGTTTAATCTGTGTGCTATTTAATTGAAAGATAAAAAATGAAAATTGAAAAAATAGAACTGCATCATATAAAAATGGAACTCGTTTCACCTTTCACAACATCAATGGGAACTGAGTACGATGAAGAACATATTATTGTTCGTGTTGATGGAGAAGGATTAACTGGTTGGGGAGAAAGTGTTGCCGAAGGAACTCCATTTTACTCTTATGAAACGGTTACAACAGCGTGGCATATTCTTCAGGACTTTTTAATCCCATCTATTCTTGGTAAAAATATTTCTGGTATAGATGAAGCAATTAAATCTTATGAAAAAGTACGCGGACACAGAATGGCGAAAGCAGGACTTGAAGCAGCTTTGTGGGATTTGTTCGCTAAATCAAAAAACATTTCCCTTTCAAAAATGTTGGGTGGAGTTAGAGATAAAGTTGATGTTGGTGTAAGCATCGGAATTCAATCTTCAGTTCCTGATCTTATAAAAAAGATTGATGGTTATCTTGCTGAAGGTTATAAAAGAATTAAAATAAAAATCGCTCCAGGAAATGATATTCAATATGTAAAAGCTGTAAGAAAGGAATTCCCGGATATTTTATTTCAGATTGATGCAAACTCTGCTTACGAATTGAAAGATATAGATCTGTTTAAAAAAATGGATGATTACAATTTGCTATTGATCGAACAGCCGCTTGGATATGAAGATATTTATGATCATTCAAAACTTCAGAAAGATCTTAAAACTCCAATTTGTTTGGATGAAAGCATCCATTCGCTTGATGATACACGCGCAGCAATCGAACTTGACAGCTGCAGAGTAATAAATATAAAACCAGGTCGTGTTGGAGGATTTACTGAATCAAAACTTATACACGATTATTGTGCGGATAAAAATATTCCTGTTTGGTGTGGAGGAATGTTAGAAAGTGGAATTGGGCGAGCAGGAAATGTTGCTCTTGCTTCATTGCCTAACTTTACTTTGCCGGGAGATATTTCTGCAAGTAAACGTTATTACAAAGAAGATATTGTTGAACCGGAATTTCTTGTTAATAAAGATGGAACAATGGATGTTTCAACCAAACCTGGAATCGGTGTTGAAGTTAATATGGAAATACTGGAAAAGGTAACGGTTAAGAAAAAAGAAAATATATATTAGCAGAATTATTCGTTTATATGAAGTATTATTTTTTCAATCTTTAATTTAACATCAGGAATATCACGAATAGCAGTATCCCAGATAATATCAAGATCTAATTCATCATACATATGTATTAAGATATTTCTAATAGCCTTCATTTTCTTCCATGGCAATTCAGGATAATTATTTTTTAAGTCTTCGGAGATTCTGTTAGAAGCTTCACCTATAATCTCAATTTTTCTAATTACTGCTTCCTGGAGTATCTCATCAGAATAAAAACTGTCCTTTGTTTTATTGTTAATAAATTTTGCAATGCTATTACAAGCGTTCAGAATATCAATTAAAGATGATTTATCACGAGGTATAGATAACCTTATGATTATTTAAAATCATATTCTTTCTAATATCATTTTTACTTCTTTTGATAGCATTTTTAGAAACAATGTCAACTTCTCTTCCAAATAGTTTTTTAAACTCTTCCTGTATATCAATAATATCAAAAAGACTGATTCCAGATTCAGGAATAAACTCAACTAATAAATCTATATCACTTTTATCGTTAAAATCATCTCGTAAAGCAGAACCGAATAGAGCCAGTTCGTGAATCAAAAAGCGTTTACAGATTTCCCTAAGTTTGTCTTCAGGTATGCTGATGTTGTTTACCGTCATAATAAATTTTTTTGGTTTACTAAAACTTATAAAATGTTTTCATATTACTCTTAACCAAAATATAGTAAAAATATATGTAAAGATGTTGTCTTAGTAATAATTTGCATACAAAAAAATATTTTACTTGAAGGTATTTCATAAAGTAAACAGTGCTGCAAACAAGATATTATTGAACCGGAATTTGTTGTTAATAAAGATGGAACAATGGATGTTTCAACCAAACCTGGAATCGGTGTTGAAGTTAATATGGAAATGCTGGATAAGGTAACGGTTAGGAAAAAGGGATATTAATCTTTATTAATATTGTGTTCTAATTCTTCGGTCAAATTATTTACAAACAATTCAACTTGCTGTTCATTACCAAGCAAATCCTGTAGAGTAATTTTGCTAAGCAGGTTATCAAGAGTTGACTGGACTGTTTTCCATAAAGAGCGGATTGAACAATCAATTGAATGAGTGCAGATATTTTCTACTCCTGCGTGAAGATCACAAAAAGAAGATTCATATAATTTTCCACCAAGTGCAGTTAATACATCTCCAACAAGAATATCGTTTGGAGTGCGTGAAAGTTTGTATCCGCCTGTTTGTCCGCGTGAGCTTTCGACAAATCCTGCAAGCCTGAGCAGGCGCAAAATTTTTCCCACGTTTGCTTCAGATAGTTTTTCCTGTTCACTCAGTTCGGGAATAGTCATTCCTTTTTCAGAATCACTTTTCCCGATCCTAAGTAAAAGTCTTAAACCATATTCTTCTTGTGAACTAAATTTCATTTTCTACTCTTATTATCATTGCGAGGACGAAGAGATGAAGCAATCTATCAAACGGATTCCTTCGCCCGATTAATCTGTACTCGGAATGACTTATTCTTTAAACAAAGGAATTTTTGATCCGCATTGTTTTGCATACATTACTTGAGAAAACTGCTCCGGAGTGATTGATGGACCCTTACCGGAACATTTTTCATTAAACACTCTTTTTACATTAACAGCAATTTGCTCAGCAGTATATCCTTCAATATCATATCTTGGGAAAAAATGAATTAACTCTCCATTCTCAAACAAAGCAATGCTTGGTGATGAAGGTGGAAATCCTTTTATTTGTTCCCTTATATAATCAACTGCATCTCTCTCTTGTCCGGCAAAACTTGTGTAGAGTTTATCAGGAATAACATCGTTCTGTAAAGCAAGAGAGATACCAGGTCTTGCACTTCCTGCTGCACATCCGCAAACAGAATTAATAAAAATCAAAACAGTTTTACCTTCATTATTCTTTATGGCGTTATTAACATCTTCGGGTGTTAATAATTCTTCAAAACCTACAGCAAGTAGTTCATCACGCATCGGCTGAACTGCTTCCTGATCATAGATTGGTGGACGTGAACTTATATTAAACATTTGTGCTCCTTTTTTTAAGTATTATAAAAATTTTATAAAAATCCGATTAGAATTATTTCTACATAAAACCTAATTCAACTTTTGCTACTTCAGACATCATATCTTTATCCCAAGGCGGACTCCAGACTACATCAACCCGTGCATTTGTAACTTCCGGAATAGTTTTTATTTTCTCCTGAACCTCGGGCGGTAGAGAGCCTGCAACCGGACACATCGGTGAAGTCAAAGTCATCTTTATATTTACATTATGGTCATCATCAATTGCTATCTCATAAATCAATCCTAATTCAAAAATATCAACAGGAATCTCAGGATCGTAGCAGGTTTTTAAAGTTTGGATTATTTTTTCTTCTAATTCTTGTTTTGTAATAGTATGCATCATTTATTTCCTTATAATCGTAAAATTATTGTTTCACTGCTCAATCGTTTCATTGCTGTTAACAAAGGAACAGTAAAACAACAGAACAATGAAATTATTCCGTTACCACTTTTTCATTTTTATTGTGCAATGCACTTATCATAGTATGCCATGCAAGTGAAGCACATTTAACTCTTGCCGGAAACTCTCTGACTCCGGCAAAAACAGCTAATTTTCCTAGGTCATCAATATCCGGATTATCACCAAGCTTATCGGTTACCAATTCATGGAATTTTTCAAAAACATTTTCTGCTTCTTCAATAGTTTTACCTTTTAATATAGAAGTCATCAATGAAGCTGATGCTTTTGATATAGCACATCCTGAGCCTTGAAAAGAAATATCTTCAATTATTCCCTCATCATTTACAATCAGGAAAATATTAATATTATCACCACAAAGAGGATTATAACCTTCTGCAAAGTTTGTTGCATGTTCAATTGCTCTAAAATTTCTTGGACTTTTGTTATGATCCAGAATAACTTCTTGATAGAGTTCTCTTAATTCCTGTTCCATTATCCGAAAACCTCTAAAATTTTTGTAAGCCCTCGGACAAGAACATCAACTTCTTCTCTTGTATTATATAAACCAAATGAAGCACGTGAGGTAGCAGGAACATTAAATCTTTTCATCAGTGGCTGAGTGCAATGGTGTCCAGTTCGGATTGCGATACCTTCAAAATCTAAGAATGTACCAACATCGTGCGGATGAACATTTTCTAAATGAAATGATAACACACTGATTTTTTCTTTAGCTGTTCCGATTATTCTTAAACCTTGTAAATCGGAAACGGCATTAGTTGCATAATTAAGCAGTTCATTTTCGTAATGAGCTATATTCTCAAGTCCGATTTTCTGTACATATTCAATTGCGGCGCCCAGCCCGATAGCACCAGCGATATCAGGTGTTCCGGCTTCAAATTTATGAGGCAGTTCATTATATGTAGTTTCTTCAAATGTTACTTTAGAAATCATATCTCCGCCGCCTTGATATGGCGGCATGTTATCTAAATGATTTACCTTACCGTATAAAATTCCGATTCCTGTTGGTCCATAAAGTTTATGCCCTGAAAAAGCAAGGAAATCGCAATCAAGTTCCTGAACATCAATCTTGAGATGATTTACTGCCTGTGCAGCATCAAGCATAACAGGAATATTATATGAGTGTGCAAAATCAATTATTTTTTTTACGGGATTAACAGTTCCGAGTGAATTAGAGGCATAAACAACTGAAACAAATTTTGTCTTTTCACTTATTAACTTTTCATATTCTTCAAAGATAATCTCACCCTCATCATTTATCGGTATGACTTTGAGTTTTGCTTTTTTTTCAGCACACAGCATTTGCCAGGGAACGATATTGGAATGATGTTCCATTGTGGAAATAATTATTTCATCACCTTCTTTTATATTTTTCTTTCCATAAGATGATGCGACAAGATTTATAGACTCAGTAGTTCCGCGAGTATATATTATTTCATTTTTTCCAAGAGCATTAATAAAGTTTTTAACAATTATTCTTGCACTTTCAAATTCTTCAGTAGCTTCCTGGCTTAATGCATGTACACCACGATGAATATTTGCGTTATACTTATTGTAGTAATTATTTGTTTTATCAATTACATAAAGAGGTTTTTGTGTGGTTGCTGCGTTATCCAGATATACTAATGGCTTACCATGTACTTTTGTTTTTAAAATAGGAAAATCATTTCTGATTTTTTCTACATCGTACATTTTATTATTTATATTAAAAACAGCATCAACTTTGATATCCATAACGGACTTTCTATTGATTAAACCTTTTTGTGATTATTTCTTCAAGATAATCTCTTAAAGCAGGAATTTTTATTGATGTGATTACATCACTTGCAAATGCATGTATTAAAATCGCAGTTGCTGATTCTTCACCGATCCCGCGCGATTTAAGATAGAACTTAGCCTCATCATTTAATTTACCAATTGTAGCACCATGAGAGCATTTAACATCATCAGCAAAAATTTCTAATTGAGGTTTTGTATTCATTATCGCTTCATCGGATAAAAGAATTGTGTTGTTTTCCTGAAAAGCATTTGTTTTTTGTGCATCCTGACGAACCATTACTTTTCCGTTAAACACTCCTTTAGCTTTATCCTGCAAAATTCCTTTATAGTGCTCGTAGCTGTTACAATGAGGTTTTGCATGATCAATCATTGTATGAGCATCGAAAAGCTGTTCATTGTTGATCATAAACAAACCATTAAGCATACATTCACCGCCTTCATCATTAAATCGCGCATTAAAATCATTACGGGATATTGCGGCACCAAGTGAGATTAAATGCGAAGCAAAATTACTGCTTCTTTCCTGATCAACTTCCATTCGGGCAATATGAAAAGCTTTACTGCTTTCTTCCTGAAGTTTTGTATGATCAACAACCGCACCTTCATCTGTTACTATTTCCGTTACTGCATTTGTGAAGTAAATATCATCTTCATCTGAAACATAATGTTCAATAATAGTAACCTGAGAATTTTTACCAGCAACAAAAAGATTTCTTGGCTGTGTTATAATTTTTTTATCATCTGCTTTTGTGTAGAAAACAACATGAATTGCCTCTTCAACAACTTTTCCATCGGGCACATAAACAAAAGCACCATCCTTAATAAACGCTGAGCTTAATGTTGTGAAAAAGAAGTCTTCATTTTTTGCGTAACTGCCAAGATGCTTTTTCACAATTGGGTTGTTGTTTTTTAATGCTTCAGCAATACTTTCTACAACAACTCCTTTGGGAATGTCAGTAAGTTTTGATAGTTCCGGCGAGTACGAGCCATTTACAAAAACTAATAAACTGTGCTCAAGTTTATCAAATAAGAATTTTGAAATTACTTTAGGAGATATTTTTGTTTTATTATAATCTGAAAAGAAACTGTGATTTAATAACGAAGTGATATCCGTGTATTTCCATTCCTCATCTTTTAAAGTAGGGAAGTTAAGCTTTTCAAAATTATTGATAGCATTTTTTCTAAGTTGATGGAACTCTGAAGTTTTTTCTCCATTAAGTGATTCTTCAAATTCAGCAAACTGTCTGATGAAGTATTGGTTTATGTCTTTAATTTCTTTCATTATTCTATTTCTGATATTTTTATGTCAATACAAAGCAATAAATGATTACGCATTTATAACTTCTGCCTTATCGTTTTTAATCCAATCGTAACCTTTTTCTTCAAGCTCTAAAGCTAATTCCTTGCCGCCGGATTTCGCAATTTTACCTTGATATAAAACATGAACATAATCAGGGACAATGTAATTCAACAATCTTTGATAATGCGTTACCACAATAGTAGCATTATCTTTTCGTTTTAACTTGTTAACCCCGTTGGCAACAATTCTTAAAGCATCTATATCTAAACCAGAATCAGTTTCATCAAGAACAGCAAGAGTCGGATTTAACACAGCCATTTGAAAAATTTCATTTCTCTTTTTTTCTCCACCCGAAAATCCCTCATTAACTGAGCGGCTTAAAAACTTCTGATCGAGTTCGACAAGCTTGCTTTTTTCTCTAAGCAATGTTAAAAACTCCATTGCATCAAGTTCTTGTTCACCTCTGTATTTGCGAATTTCATTGACGGCTGTTTTTAAAAGATTTGTGTTGCTTACTCCCGGAATTTCAACCGGATACTGGAAGGCAAGGAAAACACCTTCTCTTGCCCTGTCTTCAGGTGAAAGTTCCAAAAGGTTTTTACCATTATATATGATCTCTCCTTGCGTAACTTCAAATTCTTCTCTGCCAGCAAGTACAGAGGCTAAAGTGGATTTACCCGAACCATTCGGTCCCATAATAGCATGGACTTCTCCGGCATTTACTTTTAAGTTAATTCCTTTTAATATTTCGTTTCCTTCAATCCTGGCGTGAAGATTTTTTATTTCTAACAGCATTTTATTTCCTTTTAATTCTCGATTTCTTTTTTAACATAACACTTAGTAAGTAGAAGTGTAACTGACATCCTTAGTCAAGTTATGAGTGACCTTGATATTTATCCAACACTGCCTTCTAAACTAATGCTTAATAATTTCTGTGCTTCAACTGCAAACTCCATTGGGAGTTCTTTAAATACTTCTTTACAATATCCGTTTACGATCAAACTAATTGCATCTTCGGTCGAGATACCTCTTTGGTTAAGATAAAATATCTGATCTTCACCAATTTTTGATGTTGTTGCTTCGTGCTCTACCTGAGCAGTTGGATTTTTAATTTCCAGATACGGAAATGTATGTGCACCGCATTTATCACCGAGCAATAGAGAGTCGCACTGTGAAAAGTTACGTGCATTTTCAGCTTTCCTGGTAATCTTAACTAATCCTCGATAGCTATTCTGACTTCTGCCTGCAGAAATACCTTTTGATACAATTGTGCTTTTAGTATTCTTTCCAATGTGAATCATCTTTGTACCAGTATCAGCCTGCTGCATATTATTTGTAACAGCTACAGAATAGAACTCGCCAACAGAATTATCACCTTGAAGAATACAACTCGGATATTTCCAGGTAATTGCTGAACCGGTTTCAACCTGAGTCCAGCTAATCTTAGAATTAACCCCTCTACAGGCACCACGCTTGGTAACAAAATTATAAATTCCGCCTTTACCATCTTTATCTCCGGGGTACCAGTTTTGCACAGTTGAATATTTTATTGTTGCATTATCAAAAGCCACCAATTCAACTACTGCAGCATGTAACTGATTTTCATCTCTCATCGGAGCAGTACATCCTTCCAGGTAACTAACATAAGCGCCTTCATCAGCAACAATTAATGTTCTTTCAAACTGTCCGGTATTAGCTGCATTAATTCTGAAATAGGTTGATAGTTCCATTGGACATCTTACACCTTTAGGCACATAAGCAAATGAGCCATCACTAAACACGGCAGAGTTTAAAGCTGCATAATAGTTATCAGTAATTGGAACTACACTATTCAAATATTTTTGAATCAGCTCAGGATGTTCTCTGATTGCTTCGGACATTGAACAAAAAATAATTCCTAATTCATTAAGCTTTTCTTTAAATGTTGTAGCAACTGAAACAGAATCAAATACTGCATCAACTGCAACACCAGCTAAAGCTTTTTGTTCTTCTAATGATATTCCTAATTTTTTGTAGGTCTCAAGTAATTCAGGGTCAACTTCATCAAGGCTGTTGTATTTAGGCTGATTTTTAGGTGCTGAATAGTAAGAAATATCCTGATAATCAACTGGTGGAAAAGTAACGTTTGACCATTTTGGTTCTTCCATTGTAAGCCAGTGACGATAAGCTTTTAACCTTCTTTCAGTCATCCATTCAGGTTCATTTTTTTTTGCTGAAAGCTGGCGGATTGTGTCCTCATTCAAACCCTTTGGCAGACTATCAGTTTCAATATCAGTTACAAAGCCAAATTTATACTCTTTATTTGCTAATTCTTCAATTTTTTGAGTTTCTGTTGTGCTCATTTAATCTCCGTTAATGCAAAATATTTAATTATTGCACAGTAAACCTATTTAATCTGTACAAAAAAGTCAAGATTGATATTTTAGATGTGATTTGAAAAAAGACAGTAAAGAGAAGAGCTTAAAATAGATTTTAAATCAAAATAATCAGATTGAAAAGTATTATAAAAAGATGCTGTTTGTTTTTAACAGATTAGTAAACAAAACAGCTGCTTAAAAACTGAGAAAATGATTCAGTTCATTGTTTTTAAAAAATTATTCAGCTAAAAAATGTATTTTCGTAATAGAATTTTCAAAAATAATAACATTAACCACCCCCGTAGCTCAGTGGATAGAGCAGAAGTTTCCTAAACTTTTGGTCGGAGGTTCGATTCCTCTCGGGGGTACAAGCTGCTAACAATATCATAAACAGATTCTAATTTATAAGTTGGTTCAATTTCAAGATTGCCATTCAGATACAATCTTACTCCTGTAGAAACAAGCGCAGTATCAACTCCGAGTTTATTTCCCATTAAAATATCTGTTTCAAGTCTATCGCCCAACAACAAAGTATTTTTAAGATTATTGTTCAGGATATTTCTTATCTCCTGCATCATAAATTCAGAAGGCTTGCCAAAATGCAATTCAAGTTTTTTGTGTGTTCTTTTTTCAAGTGCAGAAATTGTTGAACCTGCATCAAGAACTTCACCGCCTTCAACCGGACAAGTATCATCGATATTTGCCGCAAAAAATCTTGCTCCATTTTCTAATGCTTTAGCAGCAATTTCCAGTTTTTCATAATCAAGTGTTCTATCTAAAGTAACGATTAAGATATCAACTTCATTTGATTTATCGGTGAATACCATTCCGGCGCTAATCAACTCTTTTATAAAGATTTCTTCGCCAATTGCAAAGAATTTTTTTGAAGGAAAATTATTTGTCAGATATTTTTTTAAAACTAATGTTGAATTAATAATTTCATCTTTATCAATATTTAGTCCCCAGCTTTTTAGGAACTGAAAGTACTCTTCAATTGTTCCGGTTGTTTTGTTTGATATGAAAAGTATTTTTTTACCGAGCTGCTTAAGTTTATTTATTGTTTTATCTGCACCGGGGATTATTTCGCTGCCCCGATAAATAGTTCCGTCAAGATCAAAGATGAAAGTATTATATTTTTCAATCATTAGTTTACTTTAAAATTTTTTTGCAAAATAGAATTGATAATCACTTTACAATCCAAGTTCTCTTTTCATTAATTCCAGAGATTGAATTATTGAGTGAGGTTTATAGCCTAATTCACTCTGCGCTTTTATTGTTATTAGCCCTGACTTAAGCGGTCTTCGTGCAGGCTGATTAAGAGCTTCAGTTTGAATTTTTTTGATAAGATGTTTATCCAGATTAAAAAACTCTGCAATTATCATTGTAAAATCGTATCTGGATAAAACTTCGCTTCCGCCTATGTTATAAATTCCCTCTTTACGTAATTCAATAACTTTGTTTATTGCCTGAACCAAATCATCAATAAAAGTTGGATTATTAATCTGGTCATCAACAATTCTTATTTCTTTTCCTGCTCTTACAGATTCTACTACCCATTTTACAAAATCTGAGCGGCTGTGTTTCGCAGTACCATACAGTACATTAGTTCTTAGAATAGTGTTTTTAGTTCCGCTGATTTTTAAAACATTTTCGCTTGCTAATTTAGTTCTGCCGTAATATCCAAGCGGATTTGGAGTATCATTTTCGGTATAAGGACCATTTTTCCCATCAAAAATATAATCGGAAGAAATGTGAATGATATGTGAATCAAGAACTCTTGCGGTTTCGGTTATATACTCAACGCCTTTAACATTAATCTTCCAGGCAGTTTCTCTTTCAGATTCAGACTTATCAACATTTGTATAAGCTGCTGCATTGATGATAAAATCAGGGCAAAAATCATAAATAATTTTTTTCAGCTCATTTCTGTTAGTGATATCTGCCTGAATATAATTCTGGTTTTTAAATACAAAATCACTTTCGATTGATGATGCCAGCAGTTCGACATCTTTAAGTGTGGAATAAAACTCAAATAATCGCTGCCCGAGCATTCCATTAGCGCCAGTTATAATTATTCTTCTCTTTATAAAATCCTTTAAGATCATTAGTACTCAAAACTTAGCTGCAACAAATAACTCCGAATTATAAATCGCCTGTTGTAAGGAAAGGCGAACATCGTTGTTTCTAATATAATTATAAAAGAAAGCTGACCCAAAAACATCGCCGCAGCCAACTGACAGCACCTGCTCTAATTTATTAGCTGCAATAAAAAACGAAACAGCTTCTTCATTATTTTTAATGTAAACTTTTGCCCCATAACTACCTTTGGTAACACATAAAACTTTTACTCCAATATCAAGCAACTTAATAGCAATATCTATTTCAGAATCTAAAGGAAGCAGAGTAAAAACTTCTTTTTGATTGACTTGAACAACATCTAAACACTTAGCCCAATTTTCAAATTCTGGAATTAGTCTGAAGTTTCTTGATTGGTTTTCATCAAGTCCTCTTGATAAAGTGTGAACATCCATAAATATTGTTCCGTAAAATTTCTTGCGGATATCTTTTAGCTGATCAAGAGTAATATCAAAACCTGTAATCATATTTATTAAAATACCATCAAAGCTGTTGTAATCGGATAAGGTGATATTTAAGGGTTGATTTATATTTTCATATTTTTCATTTCTTTCTTTACCTGGCAGATGTTTCAGGTTTACTCTTGAAATCTTTTCAATCTTGTTTAATAAAGAAATGTTTACCTTGTCAAATTCGCTTTCAAAATAATGAAAAGTTTCATCATCAAAGCAAGAACACAAAAATATTTCATCCTCTGTGTTTTTAATTTTATTCAAGGCATAGATGGTATAGAAAATTCCACCAGGGCTTTTTCTTATAGAAAAGCCATCTTCAATAACATCAAATACTGAATGTCCAATAACCAGTAATCTCATTTTTTTGTTCATTTAATAATCAAAGTTACTATTGATTTTAATCAATCTGAATCACAGGTGCAAAACAACTGTCAGTATTTCTTCTAATTTCAATCAAAATCCTATATATTTGAAGTCAATAAACTGAAATATAGAAATGAAAATAGGAATTACCTGTTATCCTACATACGGCGGCAGTGGAGTTATTGCTACAGAGCTTGGTAAAGAACTTGCATTGCGTGGTCATGAGGTTCATTTTATTAGTTATGCTCTTCCATTCCGATTAACAAAATACATTGATAATATATTTTTCCACGAGGTTGATACAACCAGCTATCCATTGTTCGAATTTCCATTTTATGCTCTTTCACTTGCCAGCAAAATGTGTGAAGTAGCTGAGTTTGAAAAACTGGATTTATTACATGTTCATTATGCAATTCCTCATGCCATCTCTGCTTTTTTAGCTAAACAAATTGTTAAGAACAAAAAATTAAAAGTTACTACAACATTGCACGGAACTGATATTACTTTGGTAGGATTAGAACCTTCTTTTTTGCCTTTAGTTAAATTTAGTATTGAGCAGAGTGATGGTGTAACTGCTGTATCGCGGTTTCTTAAAGAAAAAACTCAGACTAATTATTATATAGAAAAAGAAATAGATATAATTCCGAATTTTGTAGATACTGAAATATTTAAAAAAGTATCTATTGATGATTGCTCATTTAGAAAGCGGATTGCACCTCACAATGAAAAGATTTTAGTTCACACTTCCAACTTCAGAGTAGTTAAGCGGGTCAATGATGTTATAAAAATTTTTAATTCAGTACAAAAAGAAATACCATCTAAGTTGTTATTGGTTGGCGATGGACCAGACAGATTTGAATGTGAAAGACTTGTAAGAGAATTAAATCTTACTGATAATGTTAAGTTTCTTGGCAAACAGGATGGTTTGGTTGAAATCTTAAGTTCATCCGATTTATTTTTAATCCCATCACAATCAGAAAGTTTTGGTTTAGCAGCTCTTGAAGCAATGGCTTGTGGTTTACCTGTAATCAGCTCCAGCGTTGGCGGATTGCCTGAGCTTGTTAAACATAATGAATGCGGTTTTATTTCTGAAATTGGAGATACTGATCGAATGGCTAAATACAGTCTTGATCTTCTTACAAACGAAAAGAAATACGAAGTATTCTCACAAAATGCACGCAGCCGGGCTGTTAGTAAGTTTGATAAATCAATTATAGTTCCTATGTATGAGGAACATTACAAAAAAATATTAAGTGTATAAAATGATTATCTATTGTGCCGGTCCGATAAAAGGCAATACAGAATATAGAGACAACTATTCTAAAGTTGTAGAAATTGTCGAATCATTAGGGCATACTGCTCTTTCTGAAATGAGTAAGAAATTTCTTTCTTCCATTCCTCTCAGTCCAAAACAGATTTATGCCAGAGATATGAAATGGCTTGAAGGAAGCAAGTTAATGATTGCAGAGATTTCAGGTCCAAGTCTTGGAGTTGGATTTGAGATTGCGTATTCACTTTTTGTAAAGAAGATAAATGTATTGGCTGTCTATAGCTCTGAGGCACCAAATTTATCTTCGATGATATTAGGCTGCAATAATCCAAAGCTTCTTATAGCCAAATACACTGACTCTGATGATTTGACTAAAGTAATTAATGATTTCATCCTCAAAAACGGAAGTAATTGAACGAAAAAGATTTTATTGACAAGACTGTTATTACAATTCAATCCTACGGTCTTAAAAGATTCCCATCGGATTTTTATGATCCCGCTCATCTTATAAAAATCTCTATCCCGGTTAAAACACTTATGTTAGGAAAAGAATTTTTTGGCACTCATCAAGTGCTAACAACAGATGGTGCTCTGATCTATCAGGCTGAAACATTGAATGAAGCAAGATTTTTTATTTATAGCTCGGTTAACAGAAATGGTATAACCCATTTGCCTGAAGACAAAAACCTGATTGATCAAACAATCAAAGAGTATCATCATTATCTTGATGGTTTGATTTCTATGATAATATCCGAATATAAAAAAGCATTTCCGGGAGGAAAGGATTCATTATCAGTTTCAAATAAGATTTTCCAGAAATTAAATATTATCAGGTACTGATGACTGTTGAAGTTTCTGACAGAATATATAATTACATCTCTGCTCTTTATGGTAGAGAATCTGCCGATAAATATCTTGTCTTTATTAAAAGGGAACCAACACAATATATAAGAGTAAATACTTCCAAAATCAGTAGAGATGAGCTTTCATCTATCCTCGTTAAAAAATATCAGATAAAAACAGAACAAGTAAATAATTTTGAAAATGTTTTAAAAGTATCTGAAGGGCAGGATAGAATCGGGAAAACTATTGAGCATATACTTGGATTTTATTACATACAATCTTTATCATCAATGCTGCCGCCGCTGGTTATTAATCCTGATCATAATGATATTGTTATGGACCTTTGCGGGGCACCGGGTTCAAAATCCACTCAACTGGCTGAACTTATGAATGGCAAAGGAACTTTAATAATAAATGAAGTTGATAATGAAAGGATTAAATCTCTGGTCTTTAATCTGGAAAGGATGATAGTAATTAATGCTTCTGTTATTCATTCTAAAGGTGAAGTATTAAGCAAGATTTATAATAATTATTTTACAAAAGTATTAGTTGATGCACCCTGCAGCGGATTGGGTATTATACAAAAAAAAGGTGAAGTGAATAAGTGGTGGTCACTTGATCATGTTCAAAGATTGCAGCAGCTTCAAATCAGATTACTTGTTTCTGCAATTAAAATGGCAAAAGCAGGTGCTGAAATTGTTTATTCGACTTGTACTTTATCAGTTGAAGAAAATGAAATGGTTATTGATAAAATTCTTGAAAAGTATCCTGTTAAACTCGAACAAGTAAAATTACCAGTACCAACACATCAGGCATTTACTGAATATGATAATTTCAAATTTAATCCTGAATTGAAAAAGGCAGTCAGAGTGCTGCCCTGGGAAATTGATTCTGACGGCTTCTTCCTTGTTAAAATGATAAAGACTGATAAGACAGATACGAATGAGAAGGGAGCACTTCACCAGACTGATTATAAAATTGTTGAAAGTAACCATAGAACAATAAAACCATATTTGGATTATGTAACAGAACATTTTGGAGTAGATAAAAATACGCTGGATAATTATAGATTTATTTTCAGAGGCAAGGATATTTTTTTTGTAACAAAAGACTGGCATGATGAAAATATCGGATTGTTTAATAGAATTGGTTTGAAGTTTGGCACATTGGATAAGAAGGAGCGTATAACTTTTAATTCCCAAGCTGCTCAGATTTTAGAAAAACATATATCTAAGTTTATCTATCACTTAAAAGATGAAGACGAACTTCATAGTTATATAACCGGATGGAAAATAAAGGATGCTGATATTCCGTTAGGGCAGTATGTTGTAAAATATAATAACTGGATGCTTGGAACTGCTGTTATGACAAATGAAGGTTTAAAGAGCAGATTTCCGCGGACAAAAAGAACACAGCGTTTTGATTTCTGATTTATCTCAGATAAATCATTTTTTTTGTTTGACTAAAATTACTCCCAAAATTTAAAGATGCCCCGTCTATTTGCAGTCTGTATAGATAAACTCCCGAACTCAAATTAAACTGGTCAATATTAAAGTTTACCGTATGTAAGCCAGCATTCTGATATTTATTTACTAAAACAGCAACTTCTTTTCCAAGCACATCATATACTTTTAAGCTAACAAATTGTCTGCTTCCTAAAGAATACCGGATGTTTGTTGCCGGGTTAAACGGATTAGGATAATTTTGAAAAAGTATAAAATCGTTTAACAATATTTCTTCATTGTTTATATCAGTAGAGGTAACTGGTGAAATGCTTAGTATTCCTTTATCCGGAATTACATTTAATAAAACCTTTCTGATCGAATTTTCTAATATAGTTGGCAATGTATCTATTTTTGTGTTTTGCTGAACTCTTACATAATGCCAGCTCTCAGGAATCTTTACATAAGCAGTTAAAGGATAATTATAAATTTCATTATCAAGATTATCGGTAACATTGATTTCAATTAATTGACTGTTAGATGTTAATATCTGATATTCGGCTGCTTCGCGCTGTTTTATATATCGGGTAATATTTCCGACAGTTTCAACCCATATTTCTTTGTTTAATGATTTTACTTCCAGCCAATCGCATAACCATCCGAGCCATTCATTTGTTACCGGTTCATAAATTCCGTTATTAATTAAAGATTGTAATTCATTGAATGGAACAACATCATGAATTATTATCATTCCCCATTGCTTTTTTGTAACAGCATTACCAAACCAATTAATAAAAGAATATAATTCATCCAGATCGTCATCAACAAAATTTCTTGGCATACTGAACTCAACAACTTTTGCTTTTAAACTAAACCAATCATTTCCGAAAAGAACTGAGTCGTTTGCAGTCTGCCCGAGTGTTCTGCCATTTTCATAAAATAATTTTGCAGCAGAATCAACTAAAGAGTTGTGCAGTGTATAAGGGTAATTAAGTGAAATACATTTTTGGAAAGGAATTTTCTGTTCAATAAATACTTTTGATTGATACAATTCATATAATAAGGTTCCAGGAGAATTAATATTTCCCCAATCAAGATTTGGAAGTGTATCATGATTCATTGTATGAGAACCAACTTCATGTCCATCGGCGGCAATCATCTGAAAATCACTCCAACGTCCGTATCTCCAGATTAACGGCTGATTATCTTCTGCAAGATAAGGCGGTAACACATAAAACGTGCCCTTAAAACCATATTGGTTTAACAACGGTCTCACATTAGTGCTATGGGTTAGCAAACCATCATCAAATGTTAAACTGAAAGCAGCTTTTTTGTCATCAGCATAGTTAGAAAAGGTTAATGCTCCATAACCTTGTGAATATATTATTCTGGATACGGCGAAGAAAAGTATTATTAAATATCTGATCATCTTAAAATAAATTTTACATGTAAAGATACATCTTAATAAAACATTTTACCCAGCTGAATGTATTATTCAGATAATATTATATTTGCTCGTGATTATTCACAAATACTTCTTTAAATATTTTCCGGTCCACGAATTGATATTTTCTGCGATCTCTTCAGGTGTTCCGGCAGCAACAACTTCTCCGCCTTTATCTCCGGCTTCGGGACCAAGGTCAATTACATAATCAGCGCATTTAATTACATCAAGGTTATGTTCAATTATTACAACAGAATTATTTCTTTCTAAAAGTAAATTAAAACAATTAAGCAGTTTGGAAATATCATGAAAATGCAGACCCGTTGTTGGCTCATCGAAGATAAAAAGTAAATGTCTTCTATCTCTTTGTGCAGTTAAGTAAGATGCTAATTTAATTCTTTGAGCTTCGCCGCCTGATAGTGTATTTGAAGGCTGACCAAGTTTTATATAATTTAATCCTACATCTGCAAGCATTTGCAATAGTCTTGTAATTTTTTCCTGTCCTTCAAAAAAAGTCAAAGCTTCATCTACAGTCATATCCAGTACATCAACAAGATTTTTTCCTTTATAAGTAATCTCTCTTATTTCTTTCTTATATCTTGTTCCGTTACAATCATCACATTCAAGATACAGATCAGCTAAAAACTGCATCTCAACTTTTATATAGCCGTCACCCTGGCAAGTTTCGCATCTTCCGCCGGGAACATTAAAAGAAAAATAACCGGGTTTATATCCTCTTGCTTTTGCCTGATGAGTTGATGCAAATAATTCTCTGATTAATTCAAATGCTTTAATATAGCTGATAGGATTAGATCTTGGAGATTTGCCAATCGGAGACTGATCAACAATAACAACATCATCAATGTATTCGCCGCCTTTTATTTCATCATACTTTCCTACAAAAGACGGAGCGTTACCAAGATATTTTGCAAGCCCTGCATAAAAAATATCATGTATTAGCGTACTCTTGCCCGAACCACTTACTCCGGTTATCACAACAAATTTGTTTAAAGGGATTTCAACATTAATATTTTTAAGATTGTTTTCTTTTGCCCCGATTATTTTAACAGATTTAGTTTTCTTCTCATTTCTTTTTTCAGGTAGCGGTATTGAAAGTTCTCCGGCTAAATATTTACCGGTAATGGAATTTTTATCTTGAATAATTTCGTTGTAATTACCAATTGCAACTATTTCACCACCCTCAATTCCAGCTTTAGGACCCATATCAAAAATAAGATCAGCTTCTTTCATCATTTCAGCATCGTGTTCAACTACCAGAATAGAATTACCAATATCTCTCAAATCCTTCAATATTTTAATCAGTTTAGAATTATCCCTGGGATGTAAACCAATACTCGGCTCATCCAAAACATACAATGTTCCAACAAGAGCAGAGCCGAGAGAAGTTGCAAGATTAATGCGTTGGGATTCACCACCCGAAAGAGTATTACTGTAACGGTCAAGTGTAAGGTATCCAATGCCTACATTATTAAGAAATGTAAGTCTTTTAATAATTTCACTCAAAATTCTTTCAGCAACTTTAAGATCGTAATCCGAGAGTTTTAGATTATTAAAAAATTCAAGTGATTTTTCAATCGGCATCTGAACAACTTCGTGAATAGACTTATTATCAATTTTTACCTGAAGTGCTTCTCGTCTTAACCGGGATCCTTTGCATGCAGGGCATAATGTATAACCGCGGTATCTGCTTAACATAACCCTTACATGAAGTTTATAAGTTTTTCTTTCAAGTTCTTCAAAGAAGTGATCAAGTCCTTTATATTTTCCAAATCCTTTTCGAATCATGAAAAGCTGTTCCTCGGTTAATTGCTTATAAGGAATATGAATCGGAAATTTATAATCGCGTGCACATTGAATTAAATCTCTTAAATATGAACTATACTTAGCACCTTTATAAGGTGCGATAGCTCCATCAGCAATAGTAAGATTAGGATTTGGAATTACCAGATTCATATCAATGCCGATAACTTTACTGAATCCCTGGCAAACCGGACAAGCACCAAATGGATTATTAAATGAAAAAAATCTCGGCTCAGGTTCTTCGTATCTTACACCGCAGCATTCATAAAACTTATTGAACTCCTGTTGTTCACCGGTATCAGCATTAATGATTACAATTCTGTCTTTTCCTTCTTTAAAAGTAACTTCTATTGAATCAGATAATCTTTCTCTAACCTCGCCTTTAGTAATTTTAAAACGATCAACAACAACTTTAATATCTTTCTTATTCTTTGGCAGCTTCGCCTGGTCTTCATTAAGATCTACAAATGTATTATTAAAGAAAACTCTGAAAAAACCCCGCTTCTTTAACAATTCAATTTCATCCTTTACAGAGCTTCCTTCGAGTCCATTAATAGGAAAAGCTAGATAAAACCTTGTACCATCCTGCTGTTGTTCGAGCCACTCTGCAACAGTTCCTGTAGTAGCTTTCTTTACTTCTTTGCCGCAATGAAAGCAGATAGTTTTTCCAATTCTTGCGAACAATAATCTGAGATAATCATAAACTTCAGTTGTAGTTCCGACAGTTGATCTTGAATTACGTGATCCGGTTTTTTGTTCAATTGCAACTGCAGGTGATATCCCCTGAATAAAATCTACATCTGGTTTATTCATTCTTTCGAGAAACTGTCTTGCATAGGATGAAAGACTTTCAACATATCTTCTTTGTCCTTCTGCATAAATAGTATCAAATACCAATGATGATTTTCCGCTTCCGCTTACTCCGGTAAAAACCACAAGTTTATTCCTTGGAATCTCGAAAGAAAGATTCTTTAAATTGTGCTCGCGTGCACCTTTAACAATTATTTTCTTTTCTTTTACTGATTTAGAGTTTGGCATAATGATTTGGTTAAGACGCAGGAGTTACTGTTATTATTCAGTTATTAAATTCAGAATAAATACACCCGGCAATTATTTATTATTCTCCAGAGCTTTAAGCTCTAAAATTTTATCATCAAGAATTTTAATTTTTTCATTTAGTTCAATTATCTTTTCGTCAAGAACCTTTTCATATTCTTCTTTATCCCAGTATCCGCGTTCCTCAAAATAGCTTTTAAACAGCCAATTATGTTTTAAGGCTTCCATATTTTCAGCAAGTCTTGAAGCTGAAGTTTTAGCATCTTCGCTAACTGTAACAAGGTTATTAAGAATTTGATTTAGTGTTTTTCCTTCTTTCCCTTTATCCGATACAAGTGAACCAAGTAATCCTTTACCTTCTGAAACACCGACCAGAACAGTATCCAACCGTGCTACCAGAGTATTAACATTAGTAACAACATCAGAAACACCTTTACCAAGTTCATCAAAAAGAGAAACGACACCTTTCAATTCATTAGTCAAAGAAACGAGGCTTTTATCAGCTGACTTAGTAAGTTCGGAAGCAACAGAATAAAGTTCATCATCATTAATAATTTTACCAAGGGTTCCATCTCCCTGATTAACTTTATAAACTATCTCAGCCAGATTTTTTGTCATATCTTTTGTATAAGCCATAATTCCCTGAGTTTCTCCGATAATATCAGCAAAACTTAAAGGCTCTTTAGAAAGAATTGTACCTTCATCCTTTATTTCACCTGCTTTTTCTGAGCCCATTGTTATTACAACAACTTTATTACCAACAAGTCCCTCAGTTTCAATACTTGCCTGCGAATCTGTTTTTATAAATCTTTTGATCTCTTCTTTTATTCGCATTGAAACTTCTACTCTGCCGCTTGTACCGCTTACAATATTTATACTTTTAACTGCACCAACATCAATACCCCCGAATCTTACCGATGCGCCATTCCGTAAACCTTCAGTATTTTTAAAGTAAGCCTTTATTGTAAATGTTGATGAAAAAAGCTGACCTTTATTACCTAAAAGGAAGATTAAAACAACTAACAAGGCGCTTCCTAAAAAGATAAAAATTCCAAGCTTTGCATTTGCAAGATTTTTAAACATTAATTTCTCCTGTTATGCTCTTGTATAATTTCATTACTAAAGAAATTTCTTAAAAATGGATCTTGTGATGACTTTAAATCTGCAATACTTCCTTCTTTCATTATAACTCCGTCGTTAAGCATAATGGCTCTGTCAGCAATAATTTCTGCACAAAGCAAATCGTGTGTTACAATTATTGAAGTCATCTTTAAAGATTTTTGTAACTCAAGAATAAGTAAACTAATTTCTTTTGATGTAATTGGATCAAGACCAGTAGTTGGTTCATCATAAAACATCAACTTAGGATCTATTATTATTGCTCTCGCCAGTCCGATCCTTTTTTTCATTCCGCCTGAAAGTTCCGAAGGCATTTTATCAATAGCTTCTTCAAGTGAAACTTTTTCCAAAACTGATTTAACTTTTTCTAATCTTTCTTCGGGTGTAAAATTAAAATGCCTTATCAATGGAAATTCCAAATTCTCTCTAACCGTCATTGAGTCATAAAGTGCGGCTCCCTGAAATAAAAATCCAAAATCCTTCCTCAGATCATTAAGCTGTTTCAGATCCATTGCAAGAACATCTTTACTGTCAATAAAAATTTCACCGGAATCCGGTTCCATCAATCTTACAATACATTTTAACAAAACACTTTTTCCGGTTCCGCTTTGTCCAAATACAACCATATTTTCACCTTCTTCAACTGTCAAAGACACATTTCGAAGGACACTAAGTGAATCGAATGATTTAGAAAGATTTTTTATTTCAACAACTTTATTCATAATAAACGATTAAACTGTCGGCCATAGCCACAATGTAATTTTAACCAGAACCATATCAAAAATTAAAATCATTAAAGACGAAACAACAACGGCAGTAGTTGCTGCTTTACCAACACCTTCAGTTCCGTTAGTTGCTGTATAACCTTTATATGAACCGACAATTCCTACAATAAATCCAAATGCAAAAGTCTTTAACACACCGGGTATTGCATCGCCAAATGTAACTGATTTAATAACTGAATCAATGAAGTATTGATAAGTCATATTCTGCACAAGAACGACAGCAATATAAGCGCCTAAGAAAGCTATAAATATAACATACACAGTTAAAATTGGTAAAATAAAAGTGCATGCAAAAACTCTTGTTACAACCAGGTATTTATAAGGGTTAACACCTGAAACTTCCATTGCATCAATCTGCTCTGTAACTCTCATCGAACCTAATTCTGCTCCGATTCCTGAGCTTACTCTGCCCGCAAAAATTAATGCAGTAATAACCGGTGCAAGTTCTCTCACAATAGAAATCCCAACAGCGCCGGGGAGAAATGCCTCAGCACCGAACCTGACCATTACAGGATGCATTTGCATAGTGATTACCAGCCCGATTATAAATCCTGTAACACTAACAATAGGCAAAGTTTTAATTCCAAGTTCATCCATATGTTTTCTGATTTGCTCAACTTCATAAGGCGGAACAAAAATCTGTTTAACAAACTCCCATTGGAATTGCCACAAGCCGGCAATCATGATAAAAAAATCATTAAGCTTTTTATCAAATGCGCTTTTTCTTGTTGTTTTATTTTTTGAGTCTGTCATTAGAGTTATGGATTGTATCAATTAATTCTTGATTTTCATATACCAAACTAAACAAATTCCTGAAAAGTTTTTAGGGCAATAATGATAGTGTGCAAAACATCAAAAGCTTACATAAAAGCATTTTCGTAATGTGTGATTTGCGGATTATTTTCTGAACCAAGTATAATCGCAATAACATCAAATCTGCAGTCAGCCTCTTCTATTTCATTATCAAAGAGATATAATTCTGCAACTTTTTTAATCTGCTGGATTTTCTTTTTGGTAATTGCATATTCTGGCTCACCATACTCAAGAGTCTTTCTTGTTTTTACTTCAATGAAAACAAGGGTTTCTCCGTCCATTGCAATAATATCAATTTCACCATGACTGAATTGGTAATTCCGCTTTAATATTTCAAAACCTTTTTCTAACAGATATTTTGCTGCTATCTCTTCACCTTCTTTACCAAAATCCTTTTTACTTTTTTTAGTCATTTCAGATCAAAGTCAAACGTTGTTTGGTAATTATTTTCATAAATCTTTTTTAAAAAAGTCTTTCTATGCAGATTGCAGGCGCCATAGTTAAGAATTGCACTGATATGATACTTTGTTGGATAACCTTTATTGTTTTCCCATCCATACTCGGGATACTTTGAAGCAAGTTTAATCATAATTCTGTCTCTTATTACTTTTGCAATTATTGATGCCGAGGCAATTGATAAAGATTTTGAATCTCCTTTAACAATTGGAATAATTTCTGCATCCGATTTAAAAATTTTATTACCATCAACTAAAACCACATCAGGTTTATGTTTCAGCTTTTCAACTGATCGTTTCATTGCAAGCAGTGAAGCATTTAAGATATTTATCTCATCTATTTTTTTATTTTGAATAACTGTATAAGAATACGAAATGGAATTCCTTTTTATTACATCAAACAATTCATCACGTAATGACTCATTAAGTTTTTTAGAATCATTAATTCTGTCATCATAAAAATCTTTTGGCAGAATAACGGCAGCAGCTACTACCGGTCCTGCAAGCGGTCCTCTTCCTGCTTCATCTGTTCCTGCCAGAATTGTTTTTGAATTCAGTAAATATTTATTGTCAAAGTTCTTCAATTACCTAAATAAATTGCTGTCAATCCGATGACCATATTTAATTTTAATAAGTTACTGGTTAATGCAATATCTGTTGCTTTTTTTTGCAAAAGATTTTTTATACATACCACAAAAACCGGATTTACAAATATCATCACAATTACAAAAAATTCAATTTTATATATCTGAAAAACAAAGGGATAAAAAGTAAATGCAATTAAGATAATAATCAGTATAGTGGCTAATTTTTTCGCTGATTGAATACCATATCTTATTGGAAAAGTAATAATATTTTGTTTTTCATCGCCATCAATATCCTGAATATCTTTAACTATTTCTCTAATTAGATTGATGAAAAATGCAAAAAGAGCCGGAATGACAGCAGCCTCAGGATTTTTAACTACAAAACCTCCGTAAATAAATGCTAATCCGGTTAATATAGCTACAGTAATATTTCCAACAAGAAGTATTTTTTTAAGATAAGCAGAATAGATGTAAAGTAAAGAAATTGAAAACAGTACTATTAAAAAAGATGATAGTGATAGATAAGCAGCTATTATTGCCGCAATTGTGTTTAAAAGAAAGTATTCAAACTTTGCTTCTGTTTTTGTAAGTCTGCCCGTAATTAATACTCTATCTGGGTGTGCTGTTTTATCAGTCTCAATATCAAATAAATCATTAATTACATTTCCTGCTGCGGCAGTTAAAGCAGCCGCAAGTGATGCGAGTAATATCAAACTTATTTCTGCTGGATTTTCCTGAGAAATTAGCATTGAGACCACTACAACACAAAAAGTAATTGCAGCATTAAACAGCCGGGTAATTTTAATATATGCCGAAAATTTCTTTAACACTGTCATTAAAAAATTATATTACTGTTACAAATTAATTGAAGCAGTAATGATATAGAAATAAATGAGTAATTTATTTCAAATACTTGAATTATTTATAGTAAAATGGAACGCGGATTGAACAGATTAAACTGATGTAAACAGATTAATCAATCTTCTGTTTATCAATCGCACTATTTGTAAGAAATGTTTTTAAAGTAGAGTAAGGCTAAGACTTAAAGTAATTTGATTGAGAATAGTCGGGTAATAATTTTTTTGATGTACGAATTAGAATTCATTTAAAATTCCAAAATGGATTTTGCCATCACTGAATGAATCATCTTTTCCTAATGCATAACTTACCCTAAGCACACCAAGTCCTGTTTCAATATTTAATCCTAATCCAAAACCATAAAGAAAATCTTCTTGTTTACTGATATTTTTATCTGCTTGTTCAGGTCTTAAATAGTATCCGGTATCAAAAAATAAAAAGCCGTAAGATCTTCTGGTAAATAGCGCCCGGTATTCCAGATTAGACCAAAAAATTCTTGAACCCAAAAACTGATCTTCTCTGTATCCTCTTAAAGTGTTAGTGCCTCCTAATCTAAACAGATCGCTGTTCTCAAAGCTTGAAGTTCTTAATTCTTTACCATTAACACCAACTGCAATAACTTGTTTTGAAAATAATTCGTAGAAGAAATAAAAACTTACTGCAAATCTTTGCAGATCAACTGATGTATTAGTTGTAGCAGTAATGTATTCAGCCGGACCGTTAATTTTTTTTCTGGTATAGGAGTAAGTATTGATGAACATAAGCCCTTCGGTTGGCGAATACGGATCATCTCTGGTATCTATTTTAAGATTTGCACCTGTAGTTAGATAAGATGAATTAAATATTGTGAAAACAGGTATTGTTCTTACAGTAGGAACAACACTTTCTGTGCTGATAACCAGACCGGCAGAAATGTTTTCAGTTGCCAGATAATCAATAGAACCCTCAATTCTTCTTTGGACATAAGTTGAATCCTGTATCCTCTGATATAAACCGGCATTTATATTTACAGGAAAATTTAACAGCCAGGGTTCTAAATACCTTAAATCAAGTTCCTGAGAATTACGATCATATTTATTCCATTTGAGCGATACGCCTCTGCCTGTTCCGAATAAATTTCTTAAAGATATATTTACAAGTCCGGTTACATAACCACTCGACTCATTTTTTCCGGGAGGAATGTAGCCGATTATTCCATCAAAGTTGTTTGTGTTTTTCTCTTTTACATTTAAAACTAATACTCCCTCATTTTTAGAGTTAATATAAAATTGCGGGACAGGCACTGGTTCAAAAAATCTCAGACGGTTTAGTCTTTTCGGAAATTCTTCTATTTTTTTTTGGTTATAGGGTTCAGTATCATCCAACCTTAGCTCTCTTACGATTACATAATCCTTTGTTGAGGTATTACCGGTAATATCAATTTTATCAATTTTACTTATGCTGCCGCTTTCAAGTTTCAAATTGATATCTGCAAATCTTTTACCTTCAGATGAATCATTTAATAACTGCACTGAATTTATTTTGATTTTTGCAAAAGGAAAGCCGGTATTTTCAAAATCAATAAGTATTTCATCAATAATTTTTTCAATATCATTTTTATTAAATACCTGACCTTCAAGAAATCTGAATGGCTCATAGTATTTATTTAATAATGTTGAGTCATCAGTTTGGATATTAATTTTATTTACAAGTGTTGGACTGTCTTCACTTATAATGATTTTAATATTAAACTTTGTTGAGTCATTCGGGGTTAAAACCTCTGCGCGGTTGAAATCAAAAAAGTAAAAACCATTGCTTAATAAATTTGTTGAGATTCTGTTTTTAACTGAATCAATTATTCCTTCAAAGTAATTCTGATTTAATGAAAGTTTTGACCATTTGAAATAAGTATCGTCATCAAATTCTTTATTACCATCAATTACAAATGAGTTTAACTTTTGTGATTGTAAAGAAGAAGTAAGAAACAACAGAAATATTAAACTAAATTTCGTGAGGCGAGTCATCTATTATCTTTGCTTTTTTCCCAACTGAACTTATGTGCACCTGATTTATAAAATTTTCTATCTCATTTACTTCTACTTCTGCTACGCTTAGCTTAGATGCATTCAATCCTGCTAATGCAGTTGAAAATTTTAGTGTTTCCTCAAAAACTTCCGATCTTATCCAGTTAAAAACAAGTCCGGCAACAAAGCAATCACCGCATCCTGTCGAATCTGATTCAGAGATTTTTATTGGCTGTATTTTATAATGATAATCAAAATTTGATGCATAGAATTCTTTATCACCATTTGTTAAGAAAGTTCTCTTAATGTTTTTATCATTGCAATAAGTCAAAAACTTACGGACATCATTTTCAGTTTGAAGATTAATATTAAGACTGGTTTTTATCTCATTAAAATTATTATGGAGCATAGTTGGTGAAGCTTCAATACAATCATTTAAATGTGAACCATAGGTATCACAAACGGAGATTTTATCATATTTATTTGCAAGCTTTATTCCAAACGGAATAATTGAATCAGTAGATTTACAAGGTGAACTTCCTGAAAACACCACTACTTCACAATTCTGAATCATCTTATCAAGCTTCGATTTGAATTCATCAGCTTCTGCTTCTGTAATTTCAGGATTTTGTGAAAAGAAAGTAGAGACCTGTTTTTCTTTTTCTGCGATGATTACAGCCGCATGTCTTGTTTCTGATTTTGTCTGGATGTATGTAAACTCAAGTCCGGAATCCTTTGCAATCTCTCTGAATAATTTCCCATTAGTACCGCCGGAAAAGAAGAAGTTAAATGAATTGACTCCGAATATTTTTAACTGACGGCTTACATTTAAACCTTTGCCGCCAAGTGCAGTAGAACTGGAATTACAATGATTAATTGAACCAAAATTAATTTTATTAAATAAAAATCGTCTCTCAAGCAGCGGGTTTAGTGTTACAATCAATATCATAATGAAAAACCAAGGAGCTTAAAAAATATTAATATCTATATCTGTATAAATCTCCGGTTAAAGGTGTAATTAACCTATAATCTCCAAAACCTGTTTGATCTAAAAAGACAAAACTTCTGTTAAGCTCATAATATTCCCACACCTCATAAGGTTTTGAATCATACTCAAAAGGATGCCTGTCAATATTATTTGGTGCTCCAAGAATAATATAAACCATACCTCTGTCTGATTTCCAGCCTTCTATATAGCTGGAAAAATTTTCATTAGTGTAGGCTACTCTCCTGAAATATTCATCTAGAAATTCATTCTCATCATTATTGGGTGATGGGTCTTTCTTCTTCCAGAACTCTAAGAATCTTTTTGTTTTTTCTTGTACCGTTTCACCGCTTTGCATGTAATCAAGCTCAGCAGGTGTTGCAATATAAAGTGTCTGAGCAATAGCTTTATCAATATCAGTTATAATTGCAGGCAAACCCTTCCAATGAGAAAAGAATATTTTACTTGTTTTGTCTATTACTTTTTCTGTGGAATCCGAAACGGAAATTGATAGAGTGTAAATTCCCAAATCGAATGGAAACTCTTTAAAAGCATATAAAATCTGATTTGCACCCGATTTAATGTTCCTATCTTCAATTTCTTTGTGTACTAATGTGTTCTCAGAACTGAGTACGGTATATTCAAAAGTCAATCTTGAATCAATAGTATCTTTCAGATAAAGCTCAAAGTAAAATTTTACTCTATCTTTAGATGATGGGATATTTCTGCTAACATTTGGAATTATCTCATTTTTTGTCTGAGCAGGTTCTTTAGTGGATATAAAGAGGATATCACTTAGTGAAATATTTTTATCGTAAGCTTTGACTGTAAAACTATTCTCACCGAATGCTTCTTTTCTGGAATCTTTATCCTCAAGCATTGTCCTTATAAAATAATTACCCGGTGCTAATTCAAAAGAGCGCTTGCTTAAATTATAATTTTCTTTTGAAGTTGCGATATTGTAATCAATTACATTTATCGTTTCATTCCAGGTTTTCTCTACAATTAACTTTTTCTTCGAGCTATCAAGCACTGATGCTGTTACCGAATACTTAGCAGTAAAGCCCTGATTTGATTTAACGAACTGAAGATTTTTATACGGCACCTGAATAAAAATATCAACACGGGATGTACTGCCGGAGCCAGAGTAAAAGTTAACAAAGTCCTGATAATAGGTCGGCTCCAATAGTTGTTTTTGATTGATAGTGGGATCTTTTCCCTGCGCTGAAAGGCTAATATTAAGGATAATAATAAATACAATTAGACTAAAAAATTTCATCAGGAATTCCTTTCTGATTGCAATAAATTGCCGTACAAATCATACTCATCGCAATCGTTAATAACAATATCATAAAATTTACCAATTTCAAGCTCATTATCTTTTGCCGGTATTAAAACTTCGCCATCTACTTCAGGAGCATCGCGGTAAGAGCGCCCTATATAAAACCCGCCTTCAATCGAATCGATCAGTACTTTTAATTTCTTCCCAATAAATGTTTCATTTTTTTCAAGCGATATTTCTTTCTGAATCTCCATCAAAATACTTTTTCTATTTTCTTTCTCTTCTTCCGATACAGGATCACCAAGAATAAAACTGGCAGTATTTTCTTCAACGCTAAATGTGAAAGTACCTATCCTGTCAAATTTTTCTTTACGTACAAAATCGCAAAGTTCTGTAAAATCTTTTTCGGTTTCGTTTGGATAACCGGTAATAAATGTAGTTCTTATTGTTACATCAGGAATTTCAGTCCGTAATTTATTAAGCAATACTTTTGTTCTTTCAGCGGTTACTCCTCTGCGCATAGATCTTAAAACATCATCTGAAATATGCTGTAACGGTATATCAACATACTTAAGAACTTTAGGATTTGTTTTTATTTCCTCTATCAGTTCATCAGGGAAGTGAGATGGATAAGCGTACATCAATCTAATCCATTCTATTCCATTAATCCCGCTCAGTTTTCTTAACAGATCAACAATACTTTTTTTGCCATAAATATCTTTGCCATAATCTGTTGTATCCTGAGCAATTAAAATTAATTCCTTAGCACCGTTTTTTGCAAGAAACTCAGCTTCGCTGAAAAGCTCTTCTATCGGTTTGGATTTATGCAGCCCGCGCATAAGCGGTATTGCACAAAAAGAGCAGGGATGATCGCATCCTTCAGAAATTTTTAAGTAGGCAGTATGAGATGCAGTTGTTAACAATCTTTCACCGAGCAGTTCTCTTTTAAGATTGCCGCCAAGTTCTTTGATTATTCCCTCATAATTTTCAGTTCCAAAATAAACATCCACTTCAGGAATCTCTTTTAACAATTCATCTTTATATCGTTCAGATAAACAGCCGGCAACAATAACTTTTTTTATAATCCCGCTGTTTTTCATTGCTACAGCTTCAAGAATAGTATTGATAGATTCTTCTTTTGCTAATTCAATAAAACCGCAAGTGTTGATTATTACTGTATCAGCTTTGTTTGGATCTTCGACTAATCCGATTTTATTAAGCTGAATTTGTTTCATTAGTCTTTCTGAATCAACTGTATTTTTTGAACAACCAAGAGTTATTACAGATACTTTGTTAGTCATAAATAATTATTTCGATTTCATCAAACCAAATATGTTAAATACAAATAAATTATTGGCGAAGAGAATAACAGCGAATCAAAGCGGTCAAATATTCCTCCGTGTCCCGGAATCAAGTTTGATGAGTCTTTTACCCCTGCATCACGCTTTATCAGAGATTCAACAAGATCACCGATTTGACCAAATGTTCCGATTATAAATCCAATTATTATTACATCTTTAATTGTTAAAAAATCAAGTACCAAATATTTTGCTGATATCATTGTAAGTATTGCAAAGACAAATCCGAATACTGCGCCTTCCCAGCTTTTCTTGGGACTTACTCTTAAAAATAGTTTATGTTTACCGAGTGCTGTTCCTCCAAAAAAAGCTGCTGAATCACAAATCCAGATTGCTGCAAAAACAGTAATTATCAGATATGCACCATTAATATATAATCCGGTTGACACCGGATAAAACTCCCTGATACCAACAAGAGCACTTCCGAACAAACCGAAATAAAATATTCCTAATAATGTAGAACCAAGATTAAGTATTGCTGAATCATAATTTCTGAATAATTCAATTATCAGAAGAATTATAAAAACAACAATTAAAAAATGGTACTGACTAAAAAAGTGGCTGTATTGATTAAGAATTAATATTATTACAGAAATTAATCCCGGATATACATTTGCATTGGCATTTTTCTTTTTAGCCATAACAGCATATTCATAAAATGAAATACCGGTAATTATCAAAACAAAGCTTAAAAAATAAACTCCGCCAAAGTATGCCATTAACAAAAGCGCTGGTATAGCAATTACTGAAACTATTATTCGAATTGCAGTATTACCTAATTTCATTATTCGTCATTATTTAATTTAGAGTCATTAAGTTGTTTAATATAATTAACAGCCGATGATACATCTTTGGTTTTTACCAGTAACTTAATAACTGCAAGGTCTCCTGTTGCTGGAAAGCTGCTATCCTTTTGTGACAGAATGTTTGTTTCTATTCCTGCACTTTCAAGAGTATCATTTAACATTTGTACATCATAAAGCTGATCGGATGTATAAACGATTACCCATTCCTCATCTATCAGTTCTGGTACTAAAGATACATTGCAGTCGGGACAGACTTTTATGCCTTCCTTATATTCATATCTGCAATTTGGACAAAATGGCATTTTTGTTTCTCCTATGTTGTTCTTTTTAAATAGTATTTATTTATTAAAACGATTAAAGCTGCAAATAAAATTACAAGTACAAAAAACATCATTACATAAGAACTCAGTTCGTTCTGATTAACAGCCGGGTCTGATTTAATTAATTCCTCATCACCAACTGTATGATACAGAATTACAGCCGAAAAATTATTTAAGAAATGAAGAAACATCGGAACTAAAAGAGTTTTGCTTTTATATGCAGCAAATCCAAAAAAGAAACCTAATACAAATAAAGGTATCAGTCCATAAGGATTTGCATGGAAAAGGCTGAAAAATAATGCCGTTATACCTGCAGCGATATATTTTCTATATTTTAATTCAAAACTTCGTTGTATAAAACCCCTGAACATTGCTTCTTCCGATATTGCTGGCACAATTGCAATAACTAAGATAACCAGCAGCAATTCAAAAACATTTGAAGCTTCTAAAAGATTTTTATAGGTTTTTTCAACCATATCATTCAAAATATCGAAGAAAGATTTTACAGAATTGAAGAATGACAAGTTCTTTGCAAGTATATCAAAAAAATAGTTTTGTATGTAGAGATAAACCTGCAAAAGCGGTGTAAGTATAATCATACCTAAAGTAAAAAATCCGGTCTCAATTAGTTTTGGTTTACGAATGCGGATAATTTTACCCACATCATTATAAATCCATTTTGCAAATAGCAGCGCAGGTAATAAAATAAACAGAATCTGTCCAGCCATTGTCATCAGGCGCAAATTATTAACCGGAACTGCCTCAAGGTTCATTCCAAGTATTAATATTGTTAAAAATCCGCCAACAATCTGATATAATAAAAATCCTCCGGCTAAACCAATAAATGCTGCTGCAACAGGTGAAATGGTAAATACCAAATCGTCATCCGGATCATACCCGGGTTGATTTTCTTTTGCAGTTTCAACTAATTCTTCAGAATCTTTATCAGGTCCGTGTTCGTGTTCTTCGTTTTTTTCTAAGTTATCCATCAGTATTTAAATATGAAATGATTATTTATGAATAAAATTACAGATATAAGAAGTGACCTTCAAATATAATTTGCGTGAAGTAACTAGGGTTTATCAGCTAAATTTTTAACATGCTTAAAATGTTTATTTGTGTACTTTAATCTAAAACCAGACTATTAATCTGCTAAAACTTTGGCTCTGTTGATTAACTCAGCATTTTTGTTTTTGGCTTCGGCTTATCAATGGAGTCGTAATATTTATTTCCTTTTTGTTTGACAATGCCGGGCGTGAATTATATTGACTCAACCTCTGGTTTAATTCATAATTAATCAAGTAACAACAGAAGTAAAAAATTGTGAGACTTCCGGGGAATTGTTGTTATGCTCACCACGAATCAGTTTTAACACTGAAATGATAAAAATCAATTAAAGAAATATTTGCGAAAATATTTTTTAGATATAAGAAAACTTTATTATTTTTTAAACGCTTGATATAGAAAATAGGTATTCATGTTCGGGTTCGTAAATACAAAAGTAAAACAAAAATATTTGGACAATAATGATCTTTTGATCAATCGAAAAAAAAGGGAAAGAAAATTTAAATTTATTTTTAGCTTACTGGCTTTTGCAATTCTTAATCTTGTTCTGTATTTGCTTACAAAATCATACTAATCAAAATTTTAAGTCCTGGTGTTTATGCAAAATAATAATGTGTATATAGAAACGTATGGCTGTCAGATGAATGTAGCTGATACTGAGATAGTTCTTGGAATTTTAAAAAAGCAGGGTTTTAACGTAACTGATAAACCTGAAAATGCTGATGTTATTCTGCTTAATACCTGCAGTGTTAGAGACAATGCAGAACAAAGAATTTATGGCAGAATTGGTAATCTGAAAACATTAAAACATAGTAAACCAGGATTAGTTTTAGGAATACTTGGTTGTATGGCTGAAAGACTGAAGAAAGATTTAATTGAAAATAAAAAAGTTGTTGATATAGTTGTTGGACCCGATGAATATAGAAGATTGCCCGAATACATAGATGTTGCTTTCAATGGTGATAAAGGAATCGGGGTTAAACTATCCCGAACTGAAACTTATGATGATATAGAACCATATCGTGAAGATGGGCTTTCTGCCTGGATTTCGGTAATGCGCGGCTGTGATAAGTTTTGTACATTTTGCGTAGTGCCATTTACACGCGGAAGAGAAAGAAGCCGTTCACTTTCATCTGTAGTAACAGAATTAGAAGAGCTATCCAAAAGAGGATTTAAGGATGTTTCATTGCTTGGACAGAATGTAAACTCTTATTTGGATGATAGAAATGATTTTGCTGATCTGCTTGCTGCTGCCGCAAAAGTTGATCCTGCAATGCGGATAAGATTTACTACTTCTCATCCACAGGATATTTCTGATAAACTGCTTAATACAATTGCTGAATATCCAAATCTTTGTAATTATATCCATTTACCTGTTCAATCAGGATCAAACAGAATTTTAGAATTGATGAATCGAACTTATACAGTTGAACACTATCTTAACATTATTGAAAAAGCGAAGAAGATTATTCCCGGTGTAAGTTTTTCAACCGATATAATCTCCGGTTTTCCAACAGAGACCTGGGAAGATCATCTTGCGACAATTGAAGTGATAAAGCAGGTTAGATATGATGGTGCTTATATGTTCAAATACTCGCCGCGTGAAGGAACAAAAGCATACAAAATGAATGACGATGTTCCTGAGGATGTTAAATCGAAAAGACTTCAGGAGATTATAGACTTACAGCAGCAAATATCGTATGAAAAAAATCAGGAATTGATTGGTAAGGAAGAAATTGTTTTAGTTGAGGGATTCAGTAAAAAGTCCGATGAGTTTTTTTCCGGCAGAACAGATACAAATAAAGTTGTAATAGTTCCTGTCAATGAAAAGATTAAAGTTGGTCAATACATAAAAGTCTGTATTAACAAAGCAACCTCAGGTACATTATTCGGAAACTATCTTTCTCATATTTACCCGGAAAAAGTAGGTGTTGCTCTTACAGTATAAACAGACTAATTTGCATTGAGTTTTTTAGTTTGTTATATCATTTATGAAAAAGAACATTTCGGTATTTCTTATAATATTTTCTTTGCTGATGCTTTCAAAAAGTTTTGCGCAGGAAGTTGATATTGTTCCTTACTTAAAAAAAGTTGAGCAGGGAAGTATTGAGGAAGTAAAATCTGAATTACTGAGTCTTAAAGTTGATTACCCAAAAAGTGCTAATCTGATATTTCTCGAAGCTGTGTTAACAGAAAACGGGCAGGATGCCGTTGCTCTCTATCAAAAGATAATTGATAACTATCCCAAAAGCAGATATGCTGATGCAGCATTATATAGAATATATTCTTATTATTTTGCTCTCGGCTTGTATAATACCGCTGATAAGCAATTTGAAAGACTAAAAAAGGAATATCCTGAATCACCCTATATAAAAATGGTAGATGTCAACACCGTTAAAAAAGATGATGAGGAAAGTTCAAACCAAATTGAAAATCTCAAACAGCAGAATGATTCGGAACAGGAATTTTCATACACAATTCAGGCAGGAGCTTTTACAAATTCTGCAAATGCATCCGGTTTGAAAAAAGAAATTGAAAATGCCGGTATGGTTTCTTTTATAAAAGAAAAAAATGTTGCTGGAACAGTTTTTAATGTTGTTTACGTTGGTAAGTTTTCTTCACGAAAAGAAGCTGAAGATTTTCTTCCGATTGCTAATACAAGATTTAAAATTAATGGACGAGTTACAGAGATAAATCAGTGAATATCAAGTTTTTAGGCACAGGCTCCGGCTTAACTTCTCTTGAGCGTTACCATTCATCATTCTTAATTACCTCATCAAATTATAAATTCCTTGTCGATTGCGGAGATGGTATTTCAAAAGCATTGCTTAATCAGAATGTAAATTTCGATACTATTAATTCTATAATTATTTCTCATTTGCATGCTGATCATTTTGCAGGATTACCATCATTACTTACTCAGATGAAATTGAATAACAGAGAAGAAAAACTATCAGTTTATATTCATAAATCTGATAAAGAATTTTTAACTCAGTTTATTCAGCATTCTTATTTGTTTTTTGACAGATTATTATTTGAATTAGAAATAATTCCATTTTCCGAAGAAGAGAATATTTTTTTAACAAATAAATTTTCTTTTTTATCTAAACGCAATTCACATCTTGATAAATATCGCGAAAATAAAACTTCAGTCGCCTTAGGTTATACTTCGCTTAGCTTTTTATTCCTGGATCACGAAAATTCTGTAATCTACACTGGAGATGTTGGCAGCGATAATGATTTGTATTTATTTGAGGATAAGGTTGATTGGTTCATCACCGAAATCACTCATGTGAGCCTTGCAGGTATTATAGGTTTGATTGAGAAAAAAAGTGCAAAAAAAATTATTCTTACGCATCTTGATAAACTGTCTGATAAAATTATAGTTGATCTGAAAAAACATTTTGATACTGACAATGAAAAGACTGATATCTTAATTGCCGCCGATGGGTTTGAATTAAATCACTATAGTTCAAACTGTCTTTAATAAATTCTCTTAATCTGTTATATTTGGCATACAGTTTTTACAAAATGGCAGATATATTTAACTATGACCCGCGAAGAGTTCAAAACCAGAAATGGGATAATTGGTAAATCCAAGGAAATTAATGATCTGATTGATATTATTATGCAGGTTGCAAAGTCCGATATTTCAGTACTGATCTTTGGTGAAAGCGGAGCAGGTAAGGAAGTATTTGCAAAGGCAATTCATGAGTTTTCTAACCGTTCAAACAAACCGATGATCTCTGTTAATTGCGGTGCAATCCCTGAAGGTATAATTGAAAGTGAATTATTCGGACATGTAAAAGGTTCGTTTACAGGTGCAGTTGATTCACGTAAAGGATATTTTGAAATTGCTAATAACAGTACCTTATTTCTTGATGAAATTGGCGAACTGCCCTTAACAACTCAGGTTAAGCTTTTAAGAGCAATCGAAACTCAGGAATTTATGAAACTTGGTGCTGAAACTGTTACTAAGGTAGATGTAAGAATTATTGCAGCAACTAATAAAGATTTGCAAAAAGAAGTTGATGCAAGAAGATTCAGAGAAGATTTGTATTTCAGATTGAAGGCAGTATCGCTTAATATACCGCCTCTTCGAAAGAGAAGACCGGATATTGAAGAGCTTGCTAAACATTTTGCAAAAGTTTATTGCATCAATAACAAGATTGATATTCCTGATTTTACAAACGGTGCATTGGAAATATTAAAAAATTATTCATGGCCCGGTAATATTCGTGAGTTAAAAAATACAATCGAAACCTCAATAGCGCTTAACCGTAGTAAAACAATTACAGAAGAAATGTTATCAGATCTGACATCAGAATTTGTTGATTATAATGAACAAAGAAATCTTCCTGTATTCTTAAAAAAATCTCCCGAAGATGTTGATAGAGAATTAATGTATCGTGCTTTATTTGAGATTAAGAAAGATATTCTGGAATTGAAAGATCTGATTGTTCATCGTTTTAATGTAGAAGATTACAAAAAAGATTCTGATGGCGAGGATGTGCTTTCTATCAGAGAACTTGAAAAGGATGCAATTATAAAAGCATTAGACAGAACTAAAGGAAGCAAACGGAAAGCTGCCCGGCTTCTTAACATCAGTGAAAGAACTTTATACAGAAAACTTAAAGAATATGATATTAACGAAGCGTAAAAAAAGTGTGGGCTTGTTTTACACAGTTTATCCGCTCTTGTTTGTAGTGATAATTGGGATTAATTTTACTGGGTGCTGTGTTTATTCTTTTACCGGTGCCTCAGTTCCGGAGCATTTAAAATCTATTGCAATACCAATTGCAGATGATAGAAGCGGTTCTGGTGAACAAGGACTTAGAGAAAGCTTAACACAAAGCTTAATACAGAAGTTTATTGATGATAATACTTTACAGGTTGCTGAAAGAACATCTGCTAATGCATTATTAGAATGTTCAATTGTTTCGCTTGGTTATGCTCCTGCTATTGTTTCTGCCGGTGAAAGTATTGCTACAATGAGAGTTACTATCGGTGTAAAAGTTATTTATCGTGATCTTGTTAAACGTACGACTATATTTGATAAAACATTTACAAAATATAGCGATTATCCTGCAAGCGGCGGAATTAACGAAAGAAAAGAAGCACTTGAAAAAGCAATTGACCTTATTAGCGAAGATATTTTATTAGATACAGTTTCAGGCTGGTAAAAAAGGAATTATAATAAAATGGATCAAATAGTATTAATCGGTTATTTCCTTTCACTAACTATACTTTTTGTTTTTGGTCTTCACGGTTTTGTAATGATTTTCTATCACTACAAATACGGGCACAAAACTCCGGTGCCGAAAGATAAATTAACTGAAGATTCAATGGTTACAATTCAATTGCCATTGTATAACGAAATGTATGTGGTTGAAAGATTAATTAACTCTGTTTGTCAGATTGATTATCCAAAAGATAAAATGGAAATTCAAGTCCTTGATGATTCAAATGATGAAACAACTTCGATTGTTGCAAAAGCAGTTGAAGAAAAGAAAAAAGAGGGATTTGATATTTCGCATATAAGAAGGGGATCAAGAGAAGGGTTTAAAGCAGGTGCACTTAAAGAAGGAATGAAAATAGCTAAAGGGGAGTATATCGCAATATTTGATGCAGATTTCATTCCACAAAAAGAATTTCTAAAGAAAACTCTTTCTTATTTTACTGATGATAAAGTCGGAATGGTTCAAACAAGATGGGAGCATTTGAACGGTGACTATTCCATAATCACAAAAGCTCAGGCTCTTGCTCTTGATGGACATTTTGTAATTGAACAAAATGTAAGAAACAAGTCAGGATTTTTTATAAACTTTAACGGTACCGGCGGTGTATGGAGAAAAAAATGTATTGAGGAAGCCGGTAACTGGCATGCTGATACTTTAACCGAAGACCTTGATCTTAGTTATCGTGCACAATTAATTGGATGGCGTTTTGTTTTTCTCAAGGACTTTACTTCGCCTGCTGAACTTCCTGCAGAAATAAATGCATTAAAGAATCAGCAATTCCGATGGACAAAAGGTGCTGTCGAAACCGCAAAAAAAATACTTCCACTTGTATGGAAATCAAAAATACCTTTACGGGTTAAGCTTCAATCAACTTTTCATTTAACTAATAATCTTGTGTTTCCATTTATTCTTCTGGCTGCAATCTTAAATGTTCCGCTTATATTTATAAAGAACAGCGGTTCACATGAGGCTTACTTTGCAATTATGTCATTATTTGTGATGGCTTCTGTCAGCTCATTTATGTTTTATCTATACTCACAAAAAGAAATCAGAACGGATTGGAGAAAGAAGATTGTACTATTTCCGCTGTTTCTTGCTGGCAGCATGGGGCTTGCTGTTAATAACTCCCGAGCAGTTTTTGAAGGATTGATGAACCGAAAAAGTGAATTTGTAAGAACCCCAAAGTTTAAACAGGAAAGCGATAAAGATTCCTTTGCCGGGAACAAGTATTTGAGTAAAAAAATCGGTTTTTCAGTTTATGTCGAAACTATATTAGCTGTTTATTGTCTGATTGGACTTTTTTCATCAATTTATTTCTTAGAGTTAGCATCCATTCCTTTTCAGATTTTATTCTTTTTAGGATTTGCGTTTATGTCTTATACATCAATTAAACACACTTTATCGACGAAATAAATAAAATGAGCAGTAATTCATACGATGTATTTAATCAGAAGGTTAGTTTAATATACGAGTATGACAACAAATCACCTTTGTTTGCTCGTGTAGCTGATATAGAATTGGAAAAAAACAATATTGATGAAGCAATACAGATATTAACTGAGGGCTTAACACATCATCCCGGTTTTTCTGTCGCATACTTTCTTCTTGGCAAAGCACATACTCTTAAAGGCAATTACGGACAGGCACTAAAATATGTTAAAAAGGGAAGTGAACTTATTCACTCATCAAAGTCTTTTGATTATTATCTTAGGGAAATTGATGCAATAAAAAAACAGAGACAATTATTTAATGTATCACGCTGGGCTGATACTGCAAATGAAAACTTTTATAACCAGCCTTCGACAGTATCAAATCATACCGAAGAGAAAAAGAGCTCAGAATCTATTGAGGAAACACTAAACAAACTTACTGCGGAAATTGATGGCGCATCAGCTCAGATTAAGGAAGCAAAAAAACAAATATCTGCCACTCGTTCAAAAGATTATTCTAAGAATGATCTAATCATTTCAGAAACTCTGGCTAAGATTTATGTAACTCAGGGAGAGTTCAAAGAAGCAATTACTGTTTATAAAAAATTAAAAGTCAAAAGTCCTGATAAAGAAGCTTACTTTGACTCAAAGATTTCAGAGCTTAACGCAAAACTTAGTAATTAGTTAATTCTATTTTACTGCATCTGTTTTTATTACCTTTGTATAATGATTGATACATCAAAAAAACTGGTTTTACCCAAAAAATTTTATATTCGGTCTGTTCTTGCAGTGGCAAAGGACTTGCTTGGTAAACTGCTGATAAAAACTGAAGGTAAAAAATTGTTGGCTGGTCGGATTGTAGAAGTGGAAGCTTATGATGGAAATATTGATCAGGCTTCACATTCGTTTATAGGTAAAACAAAACGCAATGAAGTTATGTTTAATACCGGTGGTTGTTTGTATGTTTATTTTACTTATGGTGCACACTTTTGCAGTAATGTTGTTACAGGAAAAAAAGGCTACGGTAGCGCTGTTCTTATTCGTGCTGTTGAGCCATTAGCGGGAATTGACTATATGATTATTAACAGATTTAACAGAGAATTAAAATCAGAAAAGGAATTGTATAATCTTACAAGCGGACCAGGCAAAGTTTGCAAAGCATTTGGATTTGACAGCTCGTATTCAGGTATGGATTTAACTAATAGTTCAGTTTATTTATTAGATCAGCCTAAATTAAATCAGAAGAAAATTGGTATTTCAAAAAGAATAGGAATAACCCGCTCTGTTGATTTTCCCTGGCGGTTTTTTGAAATAGGAAATCCTTATTTATCAAGATGAATAGAAGTCCTGAAAATATTTTGATTGTTAGAACAGATCGAATTGGTGATCTTGTTTTAACTTTACCTTTAGCAGGATTGATAAAAGATAAGTATCCTAATGCAAGAGTATGTTTCCTTGTCCGTGATTACACAAAGAGTTTAGTTGAAAATCATCCTTTTATTGATGAAGTGATTGTTCTTAAACAAAGTAGAAATAATGTAGTCTTTTTCGAAAACTTAAATCTTATAAAATCAAAAAAGTTTGATACTTGTATTGTTGTTTATCCGGTTTTTTTAATTGCTTTGATTTTATTTTTTAGTGGAATTAAATCCAGAATTGGAACCGGCTATAGATGGTATTCGTTTTTGTTTAATAAAAAAATGTATGAACACAGAAAAAATGCTGAACATCATGAGCTTGAGTATAATGTTAATCTTCTTAATAAAATTAATATTAAAAATAATGTTGATGAAAAAAACGTAAGATATGATCTTAATGTTGATAAAAGTTCTTTAAATGCTGTAGAAAAAATTTTATCTGATAGTCAAATTGAATTATCTAAAACGTTTATAGTTGTACATCCAGGAAGCGGCGGAAGTTCATTGGATCTTCCTTCAATCAAATTTGCTCAGCTTGTCAAACTTTTAACAGAAGACGGGCAGCAAATTCTTATAACCGGGACTAAAGAAGAGAAAACACTTTGTGAAGCAGTAAAAGCTGATTCAATAGCAGTTAACCTTGCTGGCTTATTTAATCTTGAAGAATTAACTGCATTGATAAGTTTATCATTTATGTTTATTTCAAACTCAACAGGACCGATACATATTGCTGCGGCTTTGAATAAATATGTAGTTGGATTTTATCCCAAAGTGATCTCCTGTTCTAAAGAAAGATGGGCGCCATACACTTGTAAAAAATTGATCTATGAACCATCAATTGATTGTAATAACTGTTCAATTGAACAATGTAAAAAGCTTAATTGCATGGAATCGATAGATATAAACAAAGTATTTACCGATATTAAAAATGTTCTTAATAAAAATCCGGAGAAGTAAATGAGATACTTTTTGAATATATATATATTAATTATTCTTATCATCGGAACAGGTGTTTCTTTAGAAGCACAAAAGAAAGATGAATTCCGAAAAGTTGAGAATAACGCTTTCCGTCAAGGTGAAAAACTTACTTTTGATGTTAAATATGGTTTCGTTACAGCAGGGATTGCATCATTTGAAATTCCAGCAATAAAAAAAATGTCCGGCAGAAATACATATCATGTTACTTTTGAAGTTAATACCGTTCCTTCATTTGATGGATTTTTTAAAGTTCGTGATAGATATGAAACATACATTGATGTTGAAGGGATATTTCCCTGGAGATTTGAGCAGCATATACGGGAAGGAAAATTCTCCCGCGATTTTTCAGCTTTTTTTGATCAGCGAAAAGGTAAAGCTAAAACAAGTGAAGGACAATATGATATTCCAATATACGTAAATGATATTGTTTCAGCATTCTTTTTTGCCCGCACTCTGGATTACTCAGGGTTAAAAGTCGGAGATAAAATTCCCCTAAAGAATTTTTATAAAAACAAAGTTTACGATCTTGATGTCGTTTATCACGGAAAAGAAACAATTGAGGTAAAAGCTGGTAAATTCGACTGTATCATTGTTGAACCGCTTGTTCAGGAAGGCGGATTATTTAAAAGTGAAGGCAGTATAATGATATGGTTGACAGATGATGATGCCAAATTACCTGTTAGAGTAAAAACCAAAGTTGTGGTCGGGGCAATAGATGCAGACTTAACTGGTTATCAGGGTGTTTATGGTAAATTAACTTCCAAAAGAAAATAAAGTAAGCTTTTATTAGTACATAAATACCTAATAATAATTCAGACAGTAATTAGTTCTTTAAGTTGAGAGGGGAACTTTGTACTTTCGAATTGGAAAAAATTAATTCAAAAGGTGGATTATATTATAACCTTTTTATAGCTTATAGTTGGAAATTAAACTCTTACAAGCTATTTCAATTAAGACAAATAGTTCTTAAAAAGTAAATATTCAATTAAACTATTCCTTAATTTTTTATAGGAGGGCTCGCTATGAAAAAACTTGGATTACTTATTTTGTTTTTTTCCCTTTTTATAAGCTTTGGACTAAAAGCACAAGAACTTAACAATGCTGGTTTTGAAAATTGGACCGATGGTAATCCAGATTATTGGACCCTAAATGATGAAGGAGGGGATTGTGTATTTAGTCAAGTTGCTGGTGAAGAAGGTTATGCTTTAAGAGCTGAAGTTATCACAAATGGCAGTGGCTTTGATGGAGAATTTTCTCAAATTGTTTTAGATATTGTTGAAGGGCAATCTTTTGATTTTTCGATCAGGGTTAAAGGAACGAATAATGTAACAAATGCTTTGAGATTTTGGTGTACTTGGATGAACGCAAGCGATGTTAATTTAACATCCACCAACATTCAACCCACTACATATTATTCAACTACCACAAATTGGACAACATATTCAATCATTGGTGCGATAGCCCCTCCTACTGCTGTTAAAGTTAAATGGGGTATTCGACTTTATGGTCTCCAGACAACCGATTTTGATTTTGGAGGAAATCTCCCGGTGGAGCTAACCTCATTCTCTGCAACTAAAATTGGTAAAAATATTAAATTGATTTGGAATACAGCCACCGAGATTAATAACTATGGATTTGAAATCGAACGTTCTGTTGTAAAGGGCGAATGGACTAAAATTGGTTTTGTAAATGGTAATGGTAACAGCAACTCCCCAAAGTACTATTCTTTTCTCGATAGTAAAGTTAGCGATAGCAAGTATGCATACCGCCTTAAACAAATTGATAACGATGGGCAGTTTGAATACTCTAAAGTAATTGAGATTGAAGTGAGTGGTGTTAGAGAGTACGAGTTAACCCAGAACTATCCAAATCCTTTTAACCCAACTACAACAATACAGTACATTCTTCCCCAGGCAGGAATGGTTAAACTATCACTTTACAACATTCTCGGAGAAGAAATCAGGACATTTGTAAACGAGATGAAAGAAGCAGGCACACATACAATAACGATTAATGCGGATGACTTGAACAGCGGAATGTATATTTACAAAATTGAAAGCGGTTCTTTTGTTCAGGCACGTAAGATGACAATAGTTAAATAAAAAATAATATTAATATCTTGATGTTCAATTAAGATTTAACAAGGGGTCTTGAAAATAGGAGTTAGCAGGGATCTTTACAGAAAATGATGTTGGTTTCTATATCAGGAGAATAAGTATTTAATCTTATAATTTCTTGACTGACTTTTACTTTTTTTGTTTATACACTGCATTCACTTTTACTATTTTTATTCAATTTATTATACCGGAGGTTTAGTATGAAAAAACTGCTTTTATTATTTATCTTTCTTTTACCGCTCAGTCTTTCTTACGGTCAACTTTTAGTAGAGGACTTTGACTATGCTGTTGGTGATTCACTAATTTGGCATGGATGGACTAAACATAGCGGCACTGCTTCAGCAATACTTGTTCAATCAGGAAGTTTAATCTATACCGGATATCCTTCTTCAGGAATCGGAAATCATGTAGATATCGAAGGCGGTGCTGGTTCACGTGAGGATGTTAATAAAGGAATTGATTCAATTTCTTCGAACGGAGATGTGATCTATTATTCTTTTCTTGCAAATGTTACTTCTGCATCTGCAACAGCGGATTATTTTATCCATATAGGAAACCGTGTTTCTCCAACTTCATTTACAACATTTTCAGCACGACTTTTTGTTCAGGATGTTTCCGGTAATCTTAGATTTGGATTAAGCAATACATCTACTGTTACAATGGGAACAACCGATTTTGCTTACAATACAACATATCTTGTTTTTGTTAAATATACAATTAATACCAGTGGTGCTGATGAGTGTAAACTATGGGTATTTAATTCTGGAGTTCCAGTTGATGAAACAGCAGCAGGTACACCAGAGGTTCTCAATGCTTCCACAAACGGGCAGGATATTATTGATGCGATCGCTTTAAGGCAAGGAGGTCAAGCTTATAAAGTATCGGTTGATGGAATCAGAGTTTCAACCCAATGGGCTGATTTAGTAATTCCTGTTGAACTTACTTCATTTTCTGCAATAACCGATAACAATAATGTGTTATTAAACTGGTCAACGGCTACAGAAACTAATAATTCTGGTTTTATTGTTGAGCGCAGATCAACTAACTCAGACTGGCAAAGTATTACATTCGTTAACGGTAATGGAACAACAACCCGTGCTCAGAAATATTCTTATGTTGATAGAAACTTAGCTGAAGGAAAATATTATTATAGATTAAAGCAAGTTGATTTTAACGGTTCGTTTGAATATTCAAACATTGTAGAAGCAGTAATCCTGTCTCCAACAAAATTTGAATTATCACAAAACTATCCAAATCCTTTTAATCCGAGCACTACAATTTCTTTCACTATACCGCAATCAGGTAATGTAAAACTTTCAGTTTATAACCTGCTCGGGCAGGAAGTCCAGAACTTAGTTAATGGATTTACTGAGGCTGGAAACCACACGATTAATTTTGATGCTAAAAATCTTAATAGTGGAATTTATCTTTATAAACTTGAAGCAAATGGATTTGTTCAAACCCGAAAAATGACGATGATAAAGTAATCCTGTGAAAAATGATTCAGTATTATTAAACTGAGTTTGTTCAAAATATTTAATCACTAACCCCGCTTAAAATAATGGCGGGGTTTTTTATGATTGCTGCAAAAATTGCGTTGATGATAACTATATTTTCAATTATCTTTAATAAAAGTAAAACTATCAATATCAATCATAATGTTATGCTGAAAAATTTATTATACTTAAGCGTAATGATTTCAATAATTTCTGCCTGCGGTAGTCCGGACTTACTAACCAATCTTTCTGATAATGAGTGGAAGGTGATTTCAATTAGGGGAAAAGATATTAATCCCGGTAACCAGCCGAAGAATTTTCCTACTTTAAATTTTGGAAACAACAATAAACTTTTTGGATCGACTGGTTGTAACAGGTTTATCGGATCTTTTAAAGCAGATAAAAATAATATTTCTTTAGAGCCGGGCGCAGTTACAAAAATGTATTGTCAGGATAGTCCTGAAGAAGCTTTCTTATCTGCAATAAAGCTGGTTAAAGAATTTAAGCTCGAAGGAAATACTCTAACTCTGTTAAACAGATCAGAAAAAATAATGACATTAATCCCGCTCAAAAAATAGATTATCCAACAAACAAAACTTTATTAGCTAAAAAAATAATTTACCTTCAGTGTTGTGTAATATTTTTTTGTAAGTAAATCAAATTACTTATCAGGAAGCTGATTTAATTAAAACATAGTTAACAAATTATTTAAATGTTATTTTTGATACAAAAAAAAACTATTCTTTTCAATAATTAAATCTAAGGATATCAAAATGGCTGAAGGTATTCTTGATAAGGCTAAATCACTTACTGATTCACTAAAAGATAAAGTTACTGGATTGAACGAATACATGCTTGAGAGTGACAAAAACGAAATAATTAATCTGTTTAAAGATAAAGGAATGAGCAGGATTGATGAGATTTTTGAAACTATAGAACATTATAGAAGTGTTTTTGTTGATGCCGGTTATCAGATTGGAGGTATTAATGCTTCTTTAGGACTTCCACCGGATATTACAATTGCTTTTAAGTTTTTAGGTACAATTGATCTAGAAAAAAGAAAAATTGTCTTGGAAGAAGCTGAAGAAAATAAACTTATAATTATTATTCTTGAAAGTCTGTTTAAAGCAAGTGATTTTAGTGAAAAAATAAAAGTAGGAGAGCTGACACTTAAAACAATAAATGTTAAGCTGGGTTTAATACCAGCCATTAGTATTGTATTAGGATAATAAATATGGATTTCATTGAGAAGGAAATAAAAAAAATTGAAAAGATAATTGATAAGATATTTCCAGCAAGCATTAATCTTGATACTATCAGACAACAGTTAAAATTATTTTATACTGGAGTTAAGATACCAGTTTTGGATAGACCCTGTACAGTATCGGATGGCATAATACAGATAAATCCAGAAATATTTGATAGTTTATTGAAATTACATTTTGAAGCCGCTGAAGCTGGGAGATTAATGAAGTTTGTTCCTGCATCGGGAGCAGCATCAAGAATGTTCCAAAAATTATTACCAGTTTTGAATGAAAGCAATGAACTTGATATGGATTCATTAAAAAAACTGGCTGAAAACGACAATAACTATAAAGCAGTTTATGATTTTCTTATAAATCTTAATCAGTTTGCATTTTATGAGGATATTAAAAATATATTAAATGTTAATGATGAAGAGTTAAATGAGAGTATATTAAATCATCCAATTAAAATTCTTAAAACATTACTTTTTGAGCCCGGTCTTAACTATTCCTCAAAACCCAAAGGTGCAATAAAGTTTCATAAATATGAAAATGAAAACAGAACTGCTTTTGAAGAGCATATCTATGAATCATTAAACTACGTTTTAGACAGGGATAAACAAGTTAAGATTCACTTTACAATCTCAGAAGAACATCAAAGCCTCTTTACAAAAATTATTGATGAACTTAAAGATAAGTTGAAAAAAGATTTTAAATTAGTCCATAGCCACTCATTCCAAAAAAAATCTACAGATACTGTTGCTGTGAATGAAGACAATGAAATTCTTTTGGATAAAAACGGAATGATCATAATGCGTCCTGCCGGGCATGGTGCTTTAATTGAGAATTTAAATGATCTCAACGCAGATATCGTAATTATAAAAAATATTGATAATCTGTCTGTTGAACCGCTTAATGAAGAAACAATCTTATTTAAAAAGTTATTAACTGGATATTTAATACAAATTCAGAACAAGGTGTTCCAATATTTAAGAATACTTGATGGTTGTAATCCTGAAACAGTTGATCTTGATGAGATAATCAGTTTTTGTAAAGATAATATATTTATTACTACTCGTAGTGACTTTGACAGTTATTCCAATGCTGAAAAGGTTAATTATCTTATAAAAAAATTAAACCGCCCCGTAAGAGTTTGTGGGATGGTAAAAAATGAAGGTGAACCAGGCGGCGGACCATTTTGGGTTAAAGATGATGATGGAACTTTATCTTTACAAATTGTTGAGCAAGCCCAGATTAATTTCAATGATGAACAACAGAAAAAGATTTTTACAGGATCAACTCATTTTAATCCTGTTGATATTATTTGCGGATTACGAGACTACAAAGGAAAGAATTTTAATCTTCTCAACTTTATCGATCACCAAAGCGGAATTATAACTAAAAAATCCAAAGATGGGATTCAATTAAAAGCTCTGGAATTGCCCGGATTATGGAATGGTGCTATGGCTGATTGGATTACAATTTTTATCGAGGTACAGATTTCAACATTTAGTCCTGTGAAAGAAATTAATGACCTTTTGCGAAAGCAGCATCAGAACTGATTCTTTGAAATTTTGATTATCCCACAAATAATGCCGGAAAAAATGCGCATGTAATATTTACATTTTTACTGGTAAAACATTTCATTTTATTTATGAACTAAACAAATTCTGAGCATTTTCCGATAATCTAAGTGGCATCAAGCTTGTAATTTTAACCAGTCAAACTTTTTTTAGAAAGGAAGAATTATAATGGGATTTACTGAAATAGGAGTAATTTTATTTTTAGTTGCGCTTTTAGCTTTTGGATTTATTAATTCAAGAAAAGTATCTCAGGAGTTAAAGAAATTAGGGGCAGATAAATAATTATCTGCACCATTTTAATTTCGTTTAATTATTTGGGTTGATTCACCTCTGCCAATTATTACTGCGTTAGCGATGTTGTTAAACAAACCAACTTCTACAACACCGGGCTGCATCTTTATTTTCATTTCTAACTCAAAAGGATTTTGTATTTCGCCTAAGTTTAAATCAATTATATAATTTCCTGAGTCAGTTAAAAAAACATCACTATCTTTCTTTCTTAATACAGGTTTATAACCTAAATCAATAAATTTATTTAATAATGATTTATAACCATACTGAACAACTTCAACAGGCAATGGAAACTTTCCTAATGTCTTAACAACTTTTTTTGAATCAACTATCCATATAACCTGTTTAGAATTTGAAGCGGCTATCTTTTCAAATAAAAGAGCTCCGCCCCCACCTTTAATTCCATTAAGATTATAATCAACTTCATCTGCACCATCAATAGTTAAATCAATATAATCAACCTGGTTAAAATCAAGAATTTTTATACCTAAACTATTGGCAAGCTCAGTGGTTTGTTTTGAAGTGGAAATACATTCAACACTAAGCCCTTTATTTACTAATTCAGCAAGTTTTTGAACCAAAAAATAAACAGTTGAACCAGTGCCCAATCCGAGTGTCATTCCGCTCTTAATAAATTCAATAGATTTTTCTGCTGCAAGTTGCTTTTCATTCATAAATTTTTATTTGTAATGAATTAAATCTTTAACAATCGTAATTTAGTAATAGAAATAATAAAAATTCTAATACATAATTGATTCGTTAAATTAAAGGAGGAGTTATGCATCATTATGATCCCATCAGTGAAATTCAGGATTATTTAGTTTTTGGTGAATATGGGGACGTTAATCCATCTATAACAGATTCATCCACTTACACTTTTCTGAATCCGCAAACTATGAATGAATTGTTTGAACAGAAAATTGAAGGTTGTTTTTTATATTCCCGTCATTGGAATCCGACAAACAAGTATCTTGCTGATGCTCTTTCTAAACTTGAGGATTCTGAAGCAGCAATTGTAACTTCATCGGGAATGGGTGCAATTTCCTGTGTTGTTTTACAACTTTGCAACAGCGGTGATGAAATAGTTTCAAGTAGAACAATTTACGGCGGAACCTATGCATTCTTTAAAAACTTTTTACCAAAGTTTGGAATAAAAGTAAAATTTGTAAACACTCAGGAATTATCTGCGGTTAAAAAGGCAATCACAAAAAAAACCAAATTGATTTATTGTGAATCTATTAGTAATCCACTGTTAGAAGTAGCTGACATTCCTAAACTGTCTGAGATTGCAAATGAAAATGGAATCAAACTTGTAATTGATAATACTTTCAGTCCGGTTATTATTTCACCTATTCGTTTGGGCGCTCATATAGTTATTCATAGTTTAACAAAGTTTATAAATGGAACTAGCGATTGTGTTGCTGGTTGTGTTTGCAGTTCAAAAGAATTTATTTCACAGTTGACTGATATAAATTCAGGTGCTTCAATGCTTCTTGGACCAGTGCTGGATAGTTTTCGTGCTGCATCAATTATGAAGAACTTACACTCACTTCATATTAGAATAGAAAAACATAGTGAAAATGCTTTATACTTAGCAGAAAATTTTCAGAGGCTTGGGTGTAAAGTATTTTACCCTGGTCTAAAATCACATAAAGGACATAAACTGCTGAAAAAAATAATGAACGAAGGATTTGGCTATGGCGGTATGCTGGCAATCGATGCCGGTACATCGGAACAAGCTAATAAAGTGATGGAAAATATGCAGAAAGAGAAAGTAGGATATCTTGCAGTCAGTCTCGGTTACTTTAAAACATTATTCTCTTCTCCCGGGCACAGTACATCTTCAGAAATTCCGGAAGAAGAAAGAAAAGCAATGGGATTATCTGACGGACTTGTACGAATATCGATCGGTTTGGATAATGATATCAAAAGGACATTTAAGAGAATAAAAAAATGTTTTAGTGAAGCAGGATTGTGCAAGTAGTTATATTCTAATTGTATCTACGAATAAACATAACAATCAAACATAAGAGGCGGATATATGAACAAGTTATCAAAAAATAATTTGAATGATTATTGGTTAGCCTTTATGATGTAGGTCTTTTATTATTTCAAAAAACTTTTTACTTATTAAAGCCCGGTCAAAAATTTTTATTAATGTTAGATCGGGCTTAATTTTTTCAAAGTCGTTAAAAAAGTTCTGACAGGGATCATTATATCCGTACATCATTCCTGAATTTGCTGATTCAATTATTTGTTTTACTTCACTATTATCATCTCCAAAGGCAATAATAGGATTGCCAGTCCGCAAAGCTTCAAATAATTTACCAGGTACATGGCGAGGTTCGGATGCACATACTAAAAGTATATCTGCCTCGTATATTTGCTTTATCATTTCGTGATAAGGCAGGAAACCTAAAGTTTCAACTTTGTCAAGCAAACCAATTTCTTTAAGATAATCTAGAACAATTGGGTCAACAGTTCCGATAAATCTTATCTTAAAATTACTGCCGCTATCATTCTTATCTTTTATTTGTTTCCAGAAATGTTTTGGGTTCTGATATGCAAATAAATTACCGGCATGTAAAATTACAGTTTCATTCTTCTGAGATACTTCTTTTTCAGCAGGGCGATTTGCAGGCAGACCTTTAAAATCATCTTCATCATATCCCCAATACAATACATTTGTTTTGTTTTCTAAAAACTTATACTTATTCAGATAATCATTCTCGGTTGATTTTGTAACAAATACAACTTGTTCTGCATTTAACAAAACAGATTTTTCAAAATGACTGTCAATCTTTTTTGTAATAAGACTTCTCTTTAGATTTTTGTAATAAACAATATCAACCCACGGATCAATTAAAACCGGTATATGCGGTAAATTAAACTTTCTGCTTAATTTTTGTCCAATAAGATGTGAACTATGCGGAGGTCCGATTGAAACAATAATGTCAAACTTTTCTTTAACATAAGCTTTTTTGGCTGTTCTATATGCGGTAAAATTCCAGCCTACTCTGGCATCGGGAATAAATAGATTCAATCTTATCCAAAGTGAAATTCTATGAGTTAAGCTTTTATTTTCTGTAGAGATTGTTTCAGATGCGATCAGTTTTTCGTTTTTCTTTTTTCCAATAAACTTTCTGTAAATGTTAAATGGTTCCAAAGCGTTGGATTTAAAAGTAATCCAGGCAGGATCAACTTTGCTTAATAAACTTTCGTCTTTTTGAGTAAATGATTCTTCCTTAACTGTTAGAATTATCGGCTCAATCTCATCTTTTGGAAGATGTCTGATAATATCCAAAGGCCAATGAAGCGAAGCCTTTCCGGAAGGGGGCCAAAAATATGAGATGAATAGAACTTTTTTCATTTTGATTTCAAAGATGATTTAAGGTTCAGTTTTTATGTTTAAGATTTTTTTTGCCATAAGTTCATGAATAAATGATTCTATAAGAATTAGTTAGAGCTAAATTTTATCATAAACATTTAATAAATAGTAAGCGATGGTTAAACTAATAATCTTATTATTCCATATATTCATTTCAAATTTATTGATTTATACATTTAATAAGAAAGTGATTCATTATCTAAAGGTTTACTATTTTTGCAGAGGTAATTTTTTAAAAACAGTAATTATTATAACTATGTTGAGGATATAATGAGTTTGAATTTTAAAAACCTTCAGAAGTTTATTGTAGTGGGCGACAGAGTCTTAATCAGACCGCAAGAAGATTCGAACAAAACCAGCAGTGGATTGTATCTTCCAGCAGGTGTAGCTGAGAAGGAAAGAATTCAAAGCGGTTATGTAATAAAAGTAGGACCAGGTTATGCTACATCAGCACAAAATGAAGATGAACCCTGGAAACAGAATGAGGAACAGGTAAAGTATATTCCGCTTCAGGCAAAAGAAGGAGACCTTGCTATATTTTTAAGAAAGGAAGCCTTTGAAATTGAATTTGAGAAAGAGAAGTTATTAATCGTACCAAACCCCGCGATTTTATTGCTAATCAGAAATGATGATTTCCTGGTGTAGTTCTTAGAAAACCAAAACTGCTATTGCAAATAGAAATGAAGATGCAATTACTAATTTTGTAATTATTGAAAAATCATTTCTTCTTTCTTTTGCAAATACACTTCCGTAATTAAAATCAACAACGTGAGAATCGTTTAATAAAACTTGTTTCATAATTATCGATTTATTTTTTGTTAGCGTTTGAATGACACAATTATTTAATATCATTCAACTGAATAGAAAGATGCAAGAATTATGCTAAACTTCAGTTCAAATATTCCAATCGAATATAGATTAAAAACAGGGTGGTAGTGATGAATTGTAAGTGGTTAATTTTCAGACGACATTTCAGACGAATAAAATGTCCAATCCTACAATAACTGACCTAATCCTCTCGTATCTTTTTTAACCTTCTTTGAAGGGTTCTTTCGCTTACTCCAAGTATAGAAGCTGCTTTCCGAACATTGTTATTTAATATCCCCATTACATTAATAATATGTTTTTTTTCTGCTTCTTCAAGAGAAACTAAGATTTCAGATTTTTTCAGTTCATTTTCAACTATCTCTGTAACTTTGGGTATTTCAACCACCTCTAATCTTTGATTATCCTCTGATTGAACGACAGAATTAAAAATAATATTTTCAAGTTCTCTTACGTTGCCAGGGAAAGGATAATTTCTTAATTGAGCAATAGCTTCTCTGGTTAAGCCTAAAACATTTTTATTGTAAGTTTTATTAGCAACTTTAATAAGATTGTTTGAAAGTAAAATTACATCATTTCCTCTTTTTCGTAATGGCGGCAAACTTATGTGCCCTCTGTTAAGGCGATAATAAAGATCTGCTCTGAAATTTCCCTTGTTAACTGCATCAACAAGGTCTCTGTTGGTAGCCGCAATAATTCTAATATCCAGTTTTACCGGATTGGAACTTCCGATTTTAAATATCTCATTGTATTGAATAGCCCTTAAGAGTTTTCCCTGAAGCTCTTTCGGTAGCTCACCTATCTCATCTAAAAAAATGGTACCGCCATTTGCAGCTTCAAAATATCCAATTTTATCATTAGTGGATCCGGTAAAAGAGCCTTTCAGATTACCGAACAATTCACTCTCAAACAATGAGTGTGAGATTGAGGCAAGATTAACAGCTACATAAGATTTGTTTTTTCTTGGAGAAAGATCATGAATTTTTTTTGCAATCAAATCTTTTCCAGTACCAGTTTCCCCAACAATTAAAATAGTCTCATTTGTTGGAGCGAATATTTCAACAAGATTGAAAACTTTACGCATTGCATCGGAATCAGTAATGATGTTGGAAAATTTATTTCCATCAACGGCAGTTACTGGAGAATCACCTCTTAAAACATCCCTTTCTTTTTCAAGAAGTTTATAACCGATTGCACGCCTTATCGTCAGAAGCAATCTATCTGTATCAGGCGGTTTAATTATAAACTCATAAGCCCCGAATTTTATTGCTTCAAGTGCGATATCTTTGTCATCAACTGCTGTTACAACAATTACCGGGATATTAGGATATTCGGGAGTAATTTGTTCTAACAGTTGTAAACCACTCATCTGAGGCATATAAATATCAAGAAGAATCAAATCAATCTTTTGAGTTTTTAAGATCTCTTTTACATTCAATGGATTTGATTCAGTTATTACATTTGAATAACCTTCTTGGTTAAGAATGCTTTTTAGCAAATCTAAATAAGCTAATTCATCATCAACTAATAATATTGTTTCTTTCAAAATAAAAACTTTCTTATTTCTTTAAATGTAAGAATAATGGAATGAATATTCCAGAATTGAAATATGTTTAAAAAGCCCAGTTAAATTTTACTCGAACCAAGAAACGATCTCAAACCCACCGGTGCCAGGGAAAAACGGAGGAGAAGCAACAAGAAACCGATCATCATATTTATAACGTTTTGCAAAACCAGTTGCAATGCTGCCACCACTTCCAATAGTACCAACTGCTCCTCTGGTTTTCTGAATAATTCCACCGACCAGATTTATATTTCCTCTAAATTTTTTACCACCGATCGGAGAATTACTATTATAGTTTTGAACACTGAAACCACCTTTTTCGCAATAGATTGACGCCTGGATGTTTATATCACTGCTGTTTGGTTTATTATCAGCTATAATTACATTATTTTCAGCACAAATACCAAGCAAATCTGTAGAATTAGGATTCTGTTTTGGATCTTTATTATAAACCAAGTCATCATCTAAATAAATTGTCCCCTTACTGCTTCCTGTAGATAGCGTACTATTACAAGCTACAGTGTATTGTCCCTTTACAGTTCCTTTAATACGAACAATAGAGTTTTTAGCAAATATCATTCCGTTATTTGCTGCTGTCGGAAGATATACAGTTGTGTAAGAAGCACTGTAGGAGTACTTATATTTTAATGAATCGTTAACAAAATATAAATAAACTGTATCTTTACCTGAAAACTTTAATCCATCTTCATCTGCAAAGGCTTCCAGCTCATCAACAGCATCTTTTGGTAAAGGCAAATCAACCCCAGACTCATAACCGCCTAAGAAATATGGTTTATGTTTATTCTTATTTTTGCTTTCATAATATTCAACATTTTTTAAGCTGCTTGCTTTGCCAAAAAATACCGGGCGATAGGCAGCTCTTAAAACATCTTGTGTGTGAAATGGACCCCAAACTGTATCAGTTCCATTCCACCAAATTGTTCCTCCTTCACTTACTGAGTAATAAGCAAATTTAGAAAACTTACTTGGTGAAAGAGTAACTATTACTGAACTGCTTGCACCATGGTAAGTTCCAGTAGAAGTGATTTTGATAATTTTTTTATATCCACCGCTATTTTGAACGGATACATTCAATGTTCCACCCGAGAAACTTTTATTTGAGTAACCATCTTCCCAGGTAGGATCAATAAATATCTGGTTAGAGGCAAGATTGGCACCGCTAACCGCGATGTTGTGTGCAATCATCTCACTATAGTAGTTTACCATATTACCAACTGAGTCAGTTGAAATACGACCAAAATTTTTAATTGCAACCATAAACAAAAGTGTAAAACCAATTATGGTTATAAATGTTGCTTTGCCCGCCATATTCTTTACCTGTTCCTTAAATTTCTTGATACCATTCTGATTTGACGCCAGAATGCTTTTGAATATTTCTGATCATAGGCATCAGTATTCTCAACTGTTAGGTTTATTTCAATTGATACTATGCCGCCATTTATACCAATTGGTGGTCTAAGAGTATCACCAAGAGCATCAAAAAAGACAAGCCGGAATTCTGTAATTCCTAAGTTTGCACTTTTATGCTGTTCTCCATTTAACACTCTATATAACAATCGGTCTCTTGGATTGGCAGTTGAGGATAGTTCCGATGTTGAGCCTAAATAATAATGTAATGAATCAACATTCCCATCAGAATCAATATCTGAATAAAACTTAATTTCAGATGAATCAGCATATAAAATTGCCTTGGTTGGATCCGGAATTAATGTCCAATCAGCACAATAACCTATCTTTCTAAAATCATATTCTATTATTTGAGCAGCGATAGCAAGATTTTGCTGTATTGTTAATTCACCGCTATTATTATAAGTCTTTTCAGTAATAGAATCGCTAAATCTAAAAGCGATTGACATTAAGACTCCGCCAATTATAACTGATCCCAGAATATCAAGTATTGTTGTAAATCCCATATTATCCTCTATCTGAAATGCCAGTAACTATAAATTGTTGACATCCTGATTGTGTCTTCCATTGATTCACTGGTTACGGTAATATCCATTTTTTTATGCCAGGTTCTTTTTCCCACTTTCACTTCAGGATTAGCTGCTTCGACATAATAAACCTCGCTGTAAACATCAAATTCTGCCGAAGGTAAATGTGTATAACGATGATGAAAACCATTATAATCATCAAAATCATCAAAAGTAGCACTTGAATCTTTTATTTCCCCTGCATTACGACCGAGAGGATAATTTGTGAGTGAAGAGCAGTCTGCAACTCCATTAGCCACAGTATTTGCATCAAAAGCTTTTTTACTTGCTTCCTCAATAAGTGATGTAGCCAAAGAAACAGCAAGTAATCCTAGTTTGGAATCCTGCATAACAGAATCGTTTACAAGAATAAAATTATTCATCTTCAGAATTGTTAATGATAATATTAACAATGCTCCAATACTAAAAAGCGTTTGACCAGTATTCATAAATTTAACCCTAAGTTGTCTCATTTGTATCAAACATCATGCAATTTAAAATCTCTTAGTGATACAGGATAGGTTTATTAATTAGAATTTTTTTTAGTTAGAATTTTAATCGGGAAAAAATTTACATCTGATCAGTAAATTTTACCTCAGAAACGTTGAAAAATATTAATTTTAAGCGACAAATATTTCGCCTAAAATAATACTTTACTCACAGTAAACTGATGAGAGTATTTTTGTATGCTATAAACAACAAAGAAATAAATAAAAGCATTGAACAAAAAGAAATTAAAGCGGCAAAATTTGGTTTTTAAAAACAATAGATAAGATTACTATTAGCAAGGTTAATACACAATAATAATTATTAAGTTTTTATATGGACAGTAAATACTTTTTAATTATTCAACCTGCATCCCATAAATTTTTTCTAACAAATTGGAGAGTGTCCTTTTCTCTGAATTCGTTAGGGCAGATGAAAAATAATTACCTAACACCTTCACTTCAGGATGCACTTGATTTAGAAGTTTAATTCCTTTTTCAGTTATCCGTGACATTGAAAGCCGTTTGTCTTTTTTTGAATTAAATCTCTCGACTAATTTGGCTTTGATCAGATTATCAATAATTCTAGTTACATCTGGTGCAGGTTCAATCATTCTGCTAATTATATCAAAGCGTGGATGACCTTCGGGATAGATACCTTTTAAAATTCTTAGAACATTATACTGCGGCATTGTTAATCCGTACTTACTCATAACTGCTTCGTACTTTGAGCGAAGAAAATAAGCAGTAACCAAAAGGTTTAACAGTACTTCCTGATTAAGATCTTCAAACTTGTCTTGTTTAAGCCATTGTTTAAGTTTTTTGCCCATCTTAAATAAATATTTTGTTTGTGTTATAACACCAAAGTTAATGCTATCTCATATTAATAAAAAGAGGTTTAATATGATTTTGTATGAAGTTTGTTTATTTAAGTAAAGGAATACAGCGGTGATGATGTATTAGAATAAAATAAATAAAATAATGGAATAGCAAATAATGGGATAATGATAATCGTTGATGTTTAATGATTATAATTAGGACTTTAAAACTCCGTCAATCCATCTTAAAATTTGCATAGCTTTCTCTAAGCATTATATTTACTTTTGATTTCAAAAATTTGTTGACAAAATAAAGTTTATGATTTTTCTTAATCCCGCTGTTTTATTAGGATTATTGGCTGCTTCAATTCCTATTATCATTCACTTGTTCAATCTTAGAAAACTAAAAAAGATTGAATTCAGCACACTTGTTTTTTTAAAGGAATTACAAAAAAATAAAATCCGGAAAATAAAACTTAAACAATGGATCTTACTTGCTCTAAGAGTTTTGATTATTTTGTTTGTGGTTTTAGCTTTTGCCAGACCGACATTACAATCAATACAGATAGGCGGAACAACTTCAGCTGCTAAAACTACTGCAATATTTATACTTGATGATACATTCAGCATGTCAGTTGTTGATCAAAAAGGATCATATTTTAATCAGGCAAAAGAAATTATTAAACAGATTATATCACAGCTTCAGGAAGGAGATGAAGTTGGTTTGATATTGGTTTCAAATAATTCATCTGAAAGTAAAATGACTTCTGACTTTTCAGAGTTTATTAAAAACCTTGATATACTTGATTTATCATATTCAACAGGCGATTTGAACACTTCAATTATAAAGGCTGCTCGACTGATTTCTGAAAGTAAAAATTTTAATAAAGAGATTTATATTTTATCTGATTTTCAGAAAAATAAAATTACAGATGAAATAACCCATAATGATTTAAGTGAATTGTTAAACGAAAAAGTCCGCCTTTATACTTTTGACATTGCTGATAAAGAAGTGTTTAATCTATCAGTTGATGAACTTAAGATTAATAATCAGATATTTGAAAAAGATAAAACAGTTGAATTTTCTGTAACTATTACCAACAACTCTGAGCAGGATATTAACAGTGCAGTGGTTTCACTTTTCATGAATAATGAAAGATCAGCACAAAAAAGTTACGATGTTAAAGCAAAGCAATCTGTAATAGTGAATATTGAGGCAGCTCCTAAAACAAGCGGCTTTGTTGATATGGTTGCAGAGATTGAGACTGATGAAGTCGAACAAGATAACAAGCGGTTTACAAGTATCTTTATTCCTGAAAAGATATCAGTTGGATTATTTACAGAAAGCCAAAATGATTTGACATTTGTTAATCTTGCTTTACAAACAACCGGTGAAAGTAAATATCAGATTGAAAGGAAAAATACTAATCAATTAACTACTCAGCAGTTAAGCAAATATCAGGTAATAATTATTTCTACTAATGCAATATTAAATGGTATTGAACAAATCAGGGATTATGTTAGCAGCGGCGGAGGACTGATTTTATTTCCTGCTTCAATTCCTGATGTTAGTTCATTCAACAGAACATTATCAAAGCTTAATCTGGGTAATTGTCAATCAATTGTTGGCAATGTTGGCGGAGATGAACTAAGAATAAAATTTGATAAGACTGATTTTAATCATCCGATGTTTCAGAACATTTTTAAGAGTGATGATAAAAAGAAATATGAATCACCTGAGCTTAACGCTTACTATAAATTGGCAAAGACTGGTAATCAGATAATTTCATTAATAGATGGCTCATCTTTTCTAAATGAGATAAAAATTGAAAAAGGAAAAGTTTTTGTTTTTAATTCTGCTCCGGTTCTAAGCTGGTCAGATTTTCCGATGAAAAGTATTTTTGCTCCTATGATAAATAAATCTGTTGTCTATCTTGCAGCAAAAGAAAGAGAGCAAAATATTTTTCTTGCCGGCGAGCAGATTAGTATCAACCTAAAAGGATCGAATCAGCTGCAAATCAAAATTGTTAAACCGGATAAATCAGAAGAGTTTATTAATTTGAATGATAATTCAGCAAAAGATTATTTAGTATATTCAAATACCAGCCTGGCAGGTAACTATAAATTTTATTCCGGTGATAAACTGATTGATGATATTTCTGTTAATACCGATCCAACTGAGTCAAAGACAGACTATGCAGATAAAAAAGATTTTGAGGATTATCTTTCTCAGATAAAATTTAACGGAGTTTATACTTCGATTGGCAAAGAAGAGAACATTTCTCAAAAAATTATGCAGGCAAGATTTGGATCAGAACTTTGGAGATATTTTTTACTCGCTGCTATAGTTTTAGCACTGCTTGAAATGACAATTGCAAGAAATACAAAAAAAGAATTGGAAGGAATTAAAAACGATTAAATTATTGCGAGCAGACTTCGACAAAGCAATCTTTAACATTCAATAGATTGCTTCACCCCCGATGAATCAAGGTTCGCAATGACAATCAAAAGAAAAACACTTTATGATAGACATTATAAAAAAAAATATTGAGCGGGCAATGCTCGTTTCTATTGATAACAAAGAATTTAGTAAAGAAGTTGTTGAAGAACATCTTAACGAACTTGAAGAACTTGCGAGCACTGCCGGTGCAGAAACTGTTTTCAAGATCATTCAAAGTAAAGCACGAATGGATCCGGCTTATTATATAGGCAAAGGTAAGGCAGAAGAACTCGCACAGCTTATTGAACTAAATGATATAAACATAATAATATTTGATGATGACTTATCGCCTGTGCAAGCCAGGAACCTTGAAAATCTTTTCAATCGAAAAGTAATTGATAGGAGCGGACTTATACTTGATATTTTTGCATCCAGAGCAAAAACAAAAGAAGCAAAAACTCAGGTTGAACTTGCACAGCTTCAATATATGCTGCCACGATTAACCAGAGCTTGGACGCATTTATCAAAACAGTATGGCGGAATCGGAACTAAAGGTCCGGGTGAAACACAGATTGAAACTGACAGAAGAATTATCAGAACCCGAATAACACATCTTAAGGAAAAATTAGCTCAGATCGAATCTCATCGTTCAACACAAAATGCCGGAAGAAAAAATACAACAAGGATTGCATTAGCTGGTTACACTAATGCCGGTAAGTCAACATTGTTTAATCTGCTTACAAATGCAGATGTTTTTGCCGAAGATAAATTGTTTGCAACACTCGATTCAACAACACGTAATCTTGAAGCTCACGAAACAGAGAGAATAATTATTACTGATACTGTCGGCTTTATCAGAAAACTTCCTCCGCAGCTTGTTGCATCATTCAAAAGCACATTAAGTGAAGTTCGTGAAGCCGATATTATTTTTCATATAATAGATGCTTCTCATCCTTTTTATGAAGATCAGTTAAAAGTTGTTGATGAAACTTTAAGAGAATTTGGAAGTAAAGACAAGCAGGTAATCAAAATATTTAACAAAATAGATCTGATAAAAGACAAAGCTAAAATTGATTTTATTCGTAACTCGCATAATGACTGCTTGATGATTTCAGCTAAACGAGGAATAAATATTTCGCTGTTAAAAGCCCGACTTAACGAAATTGTTGAAAACACTTTTGTCAGTGAGAAAGTTATACTTGGTTTGAACGAATCTAAAAAAGTATCTCAGATACATTCACTGGCTGAAGTTCTTAAAACAGAATATGATGAAGATGGAATAAAGGTCCATTATAAAACAAGTAAACAAAATGCAGACAAATTAAAGAAGATTATTTATGGCACTTAAAAAACTTATTGTTGATGGTAAATCACTTACACTTGACAAAATAGAATTTTTCTTAAACGAAAATCCGATTGTAACACTTTCAAGTGATTCAAAGAAAAAAGTAATTAAAGCCCGCAGGCTTATAGATAAATGGGTTAATGAAGGTAAAGTAATTTACGGAGTTACAACTGGCTTTGGTGAATTTGCCAATGTTTCGATATCAAAAAAAGATATTGAGAAACTTCAGGAAAATTTAATTATCTCACACTCAACTGGAGTTGGCGACCCGCTTCCACCGTTCATCGTTAAGATAATGATGCTGCTTCGTGTTAATGCACTTGCAGGCGGTCACTCAGGTATCCGTTTGGAAACTCTTGAGCTGTTAATTGCAATGATGAATAATAATATTATTCCAGTTATCCCTTCACAAGGCTCTGTTGGGTCAAGCGGAGATCTTGCACCCTTATCTCATCTTGTTCTTGCAATGATTGGCAAAGGCGATGTGCAGATTTATAATGATGTAATGAAAGATGATCAGCATAAAATTAAAGTTGTAAATTCTCCTGATGCACTAAAAAAGTTTGGACTAAAACCTGTTAAACTTGGAGCTAAAGAAGGTCTTGCTTTAATCAACGGCACTCAAATGATGACAGCTTTTGCATCATATATATGTATTGAAGCAAGAAAACTAAAAACAATTGCAGATATTGCCGGAGCACTTTCGCACGAAACTTTGCGCGGAACTGATAATGCTTTTGATTTACGAATACACAAGCTAAGACCATTCGCGGGGCAGATTGCTGTTGCAAAAAATATTCTTGCAATGATTAAAGATAGTGAAATTCGTGAATCACACAGAGAAAATGATCCGCGTGTTCAGGATTCATATTCAATTCGCTGTATTCCACAAATTCATGGCGCTTCAAGAGATTCGATTGATTATGTTTGTTCACGGGTTGAGATAGAACTTAATTCTGTTAATGATAATCCACTGATCTTTCCGGAAGATGAAGCTCATCTCGAAGGCGGAAATTTTCACGGACAGCCAATGGCACTTGCACTTGATTTTATGGCTATTGCATTATCCGAATATGCGAATGTTTCTGAACGCAGAACTGAAAGAATGTTAAACGGTTCACTGAGCAGTCTGCCAAGATTTCTAACAAAGAACGGCGGACTTAATTCCGGTTTGATGATTGCACAATACACCGCTGCTTCGCTTGTGTCTGAAAATAAAGTTCTTGCTCATCCAGCAAGTGTGGATTCAATTCCAACTTCTGCAAACCAGGAAGATCATAATTCTATGGGTTCAATCTCTGCAAGAAAATGTTATCAGATATTAAAAAATGTTCAATCAGTTTTATCGATAGAAATTCTAACAGCTTGCCAGGGATTGGAATTCCACAAACCGATGAAGTATGGAAAAGGAACGGAAGCTGTTTATAAACTTGTCAGAAAATCTGTTCAGCCGGTGTTAAATGATCGGATTATTTATAAGGATATTGAAAAGATAAGGGGATTAATATTGACTACCGATTTCTTAAGAGAAGTTAAAAAAGTTGTTGAATTAAATTGATCAAAGGATATAATTAATGAAAACATTTTTATTAACATTTGAACATGGTCCGAATTATCAATCAGAAAAAAGTTTTCATAATCAGCAAAATTGGGAAAATCATTCACGATTTGCTGATAAACTTTTTCTTCAGCATAGAGTTACAATGTGCGGAGCTTTGAAAGATGAGTCAAAGGTTATTGTTGTAGCCAATGGAAAAAGCGAAAGCTCAATTAGAAATCTTTTTAAAGATGATCCTTTTGTAAAAAATGGAGTTTTAATCCTGACACATGTTGATGAATGGGAGCTTTATCTGAACCCTGAGCAGATTGATGAGTAGAAGTGCAGATAATATTGATATCGATGTAATTGGAACAATGTCAGGCACTTCCTTAGATGGACTCGATATATGTTTTGTGAATTTTAAACTCGATAAAAATAATTGGGCTTATAAAATCCGCATAGCAGAAACAATTGAATATGATAACTCTATTAAAGATAAGTTAGCAAGTGCTCATCTGATGGATGCATTATCATTTTCAAAACTACACTTTGATTACGGAAAATATTTGGGCAAAGAGATAAAAGAATTTATTGATAAACATTCAATTGAACCCAAATTAATTTCATCTCACGGTCAAACTATTTTTCATCAGCCGGAATCAGGATTTACAACACAGATTGGCAAAGGCGCTTGTATAGCTGCAGAAACAGGTATAGATACAGTTTGTGATTTCCGTTCGACAGATGTTGCACTTAAAGGCAACGGAGCTCCATTAGTACCGATTGGTGATAGATATCTTTTTTCAGGATATGATTACTGCCTGAACCTTGGAGGATTCTCTAATATTTCTTTTGAAGATAATGATAAACGGATTGCTTATGATATTTGTCCAGTAAATTTTATTTTGAATTATTATATGAAGCAAAAAGGGAAAGAGTTTGACAAAGACGGCGAGACAGCAAGAAGCGGTAAAATAAATACCGAGTTGCTGAAAGCACTGAACTCAATTTCATATTATTCAAAAGCAGGACCCAAATCTCTTGGCAGGGAAGATGTTGAGAAAGAATTTATTCCATTAATTGATTCGTTTAATTTGACAGTTAAAGATATACTGAGCACATATTGTGAACATATTGCATTTCAGATTGGAAGAGAAATTAAACGGGGAAAAGTTTTAATTACAGGCGGTGGAGCATTTAATAAATTTCTGATTGAACGAGTGCAAAACACTGCTCTACAACACAATTATCTGCTACCTGATGAACAAACTATAAATTTCAAAGAAGCCTTGATCTTTGCATTTCTTGGAGTTTTGTATAATTACAATTTAATAAACTGTTTATCATCTGTAACAGGTGCTAAATCAGATTCGATATCAGGTTCACTTTATAAAGCAGTATAATTATCTCATTTTAAACAAAGCCGCTAAAGATTATTCGTAATAATCAATCTTGCATCCACATCCATCCCATTTGCGCTCGTAATAATCAAGGCGTTCCTGAATAAATGAATCAGCTTCTTTTATCGAATTCATTTTTCTCAATAAAACTTCCTTATTAAAAGTAATTTCCTGAATAAACAGAATACCATTATATTTTAATAAACGGATGCTGTCAGAAAGGTAAGTGTTCTCCTCTCTTAAAATCTCTGCGCTCTTTAGCAAAAGCTCGAGTTCGCGGTCTTCAATAATAATATATTTTGAATTTAAGGCTTTTGAAAATATTTCTTCAATTGTCATAACGAAAATAATTTTATTCTATTTGATGGTTATTTGTGATAAAAGTTGCAGAAAAAAATTACTGTGAATTTACTACTAAAACAGGGCAGGGCGCATTGTTAAGAATTCTTTCAACACGAGGTCCGAGATAGAGTTTATCCGAACCTGGTCTAACAGCAGTTCCGAGGATGATTAAATCAGAATTACTTTCCTTCGCCATTTTTAGAATGACTTTGTCAGGTTCTTCACCAATTTTTATTTCAGCAAATGAATTAACATTAAAAGATTCGCCTAACTTTTTCAATTCTTCTACTGTCTGATTAGCAAAAGTCAATCTTCTTTCTCTAAGACTGCCTTCAATATCCAAAGCTGAATAACCTTGCTTGCTTTCAACGACATTTAAAATGTGAACCTGATCTTGTTCGAGATATGCAATTCCAAATGCAACTTCGGCTGCATGCTTTGATGCTTTGCTTCCGTTAGTGGGGACTAAAATACTGCAAGGCTTCCAATCCTCAGATATTTCACTTCTCTGAACAACAATGCTTGTGCAAGGAGATAACCTGACAAGATTATCAACAATAGGATTAAACAACATATCCGAATTTTTATTTCTTTCAGTTGCACCGACTATCAGAAGATCATAATCTTTTTTTACTTCCTCAAGAATACTTTCGAGCGGATTGCTGCTTACAACAACCTTTTTAGTAACCGGCATTTGAGTAAAAAACTCTCCAAGCATATTAAGATATTGCATACTTGCAGCTTTTTCTTCTTCACTTGAAATAGTAAAGAGTGTAACACTTAAATCAGTTTTTCTGCTTAGTCTTTCCAATATTCTGGCTTCGATTAGCTTTGTTGGGGTTGACTGATTAACTGCTCTTGTTCGGACAGGAAGAAGTACGCGATGAATCTTATTCAAAATATTGTCTTTTAACTTCTCTTCCTTTTCCAGTCTTTTTATTTCTGCTTCCTCAATCTTAACGTGCTTTAAAGTCCATCTGAGCATAAACGGAGCCATTAGAGAAGTAACTACCGACATAATTATAATTAGAGAAAAAATTTCTTGTGAGATAATTCCCACAGATAATCCTATCGTAGCAATAATTATTTGAATCGCACCACGGGCATTTAAGCCGGAGCTAAATGATAAAGCTGTCCAATGATCGCTCTTTCCATATAAACGTGCACCAAGATAAACCCCGGCTATCTTACTTACTGTTGCTATTGCTATTAATCCAATACCAATAATTAAAAGCTCGGGTTCTAACAAAGGGGTAAGATTTACTTTTAATCCGGCAGCAGCAAAAAATATTGGTGCAAAAATTCCAAAAGTAATGCTTTCTAATCTGTCTATTGATTCTTCAGGAATAGCGGGTATCCGTGAAAATACAATGCCGGCAACAAAAGCTCCAAGCACAGCTTCTAATCTTAAAGACTGGGCAATTGCTCCGAGTCCTACACTGAATAAAATCAAAATTGTTAAAATTTTATATTGACTTTGGATTGAGTTCTGTGCAAAACTGATAGTTTTTGCTGCAATCCATTTGCCGGCAACAAAACTTACTGAAATAAACAGCGCAACTTTTCCGATAGAGAATAAAACATTTTGTGCAGTTATTACTCCAAATTCTATTAGTCCAAGTACTATTGATAAAACAATCCACGCGGCAGTATCATCTATCATCCCGGCAGCAATTGTAATTTGACCGATATCTCGTCGGATTAAATTTAAATCAATTAATACTTTTGCAATTACAGGTATTGATGAGACTGAAATTGCAGTTGCAATAAACAAAGAAAAGACAATTCTTTTTGAAGGATCAATTAATAACGAATCGGGTATTAGGAAGCAAAATCCAAATCCAAGAATCAATGGTAAAATCAAGCCGCCTATAGCAGTTCCAAAAGCTTTTTTAGAATGATGCTTAATCAGAGCAAGGTCAGTTTCGAGACCTGTTATCAATAACAGCAGCATTGCTCCAATTAAACTTACAACTTCAAGCAGGTTTGTTCCATCTATTGACTTAACGGACATAAAATCCGAAAATCCCGGGATTGCCCCAAGCAGCGAAGGACCTAAGATAACACCCGCCAGTATTTCACCAATTACACTTGGCTGTCCGACTTTTAAAAATATCTCACCAAGTATTCTTGCAAAAAGCAGCAGCAAGAAAAACTGAAAAAGCAGATATAAAATATCGTTATGAAATGATGCTTCAATCATTTGGTTTTCTATCAAGCCTTTAATTTAGTTTTATTAATAGATTAAATCGAAATAATAATTATTGAATTTAAGATGCAAAGTAACTAAAAGAACTAATATAATAAACGGAGGTAAAGGCTGGTTTAATCACTTATTCTTATCAGTTAAAAAATTAAAAGAATATGAATGTTAAATATTTCACTTCCATTTTACATTTAGCTAATTTTGATGAGTAAAATAAAGAGATTTTTGAATTAATAAGAGAAAAATCAGGAGTAAAAAATGACAACAATAATTGATGTTTTTGGACGGGAAATTTTGGATTCAAGAGGTAATCCGACTCTGGAAGTTGAGGTTGTTCTTGATAGCGGAGTTATTGGCAGAGCGGCTGTTCCCAGCGGCGCTTCAACCGGCGAACACGAAGCAGTTGAATTAAGAGACGGCGATAAGTCCAGATATAATGGTAAAGGTGTTCTTAAAGCAGTTGAAAATGTTAATGAAAAAATTGCAGATCATATAATAGAATTTGATGCAACTGAACAAGCTGCTATTGATAATATGTTAATAGAATTGGACGGAACAGAAAATAAAGGAAACCTTGGAGCTAATGCAATGCTTGGTGTTTCACTTGCATGTGCAAAGGCATCTGCCGAAGCTTTAGGATTATCATTATACAGATATATCGGAGGCGTTAATTCGCGTACACTACCGGTTCCGATGATGAATATTCTTAATGGAGGAAAGCATGCTGATAATAATGTTGACTTTCAGGAATTTATGGTAATGCCATTTGGTGCACCGAGTTTTAAAGAAGCTTTAAGAATGGGCGCCGAAACTTTTCACGCATTAAAATCTGTTTTAGTAAAAAAAGGTTATAATACTGCTGTTGGTGATGAGGGAGGTTTTGCACCAAATCTTAAATCCAATGAAGAAGCAATTGAGGTTATTCTTGAAGCAATAAATAAAACTGGCTATAAGGTTGGAACAGATATGGGCATAGCTTTAGACCCGGCAGCAAGCGAATTTTTTATTAGAGAAAAAAACGCATATCATTTATTTAAATCTGCTCCTAATCAACTAATACCGATTGAAAAAATGGTTGATTACTGGGCAAATTGGGTTAGACAATACCCGATTGTATCAATTGAGGATGGCTTAGCTGAAGATGATTGGGAAGGCTGGAAATTATTAACTGAGAAAATCGGAGGTAAAATTCAACTTGTAGGCGATGATTTATTTGTAACTAACACAGATAGACTTGCTAAAGGAATCGAGCTTGGTGTTGCAAATTCAATTCTGATTAAAGTAAATCAGATTGGAACATTAACTGAAACTCTTGATGCAATTGAAATGGCAAAGGTTGCCGGTTACACAAATGTTATCAGTCATCGTTCTGGTGAAACTGAAGATACTACAATTGCTGATATTGCTGTGGCAACCAATGCAGGTCAGATTAAAACCGGTTCAGCTTCCAGAACTGACCGAATTGCAAAATACAATCAGCTTTTAAGAATTGAAGAAGAGCTTGATTCAACATCATTTTTTCCGGGACTGGCAGCATTAAACTACAACGGTTAAATTCATTGTGTTTAAGGCTGGTCTTTTTGTTATTACCTGACAATAAAGACTATGAAGAATTTAATGTACTCGATTCCGAAAGAGAATTTACGATTTAGAAATTCTTTTAGCTTCAGAAGTCTTTTGCTGCAAAGAAGGCGATTATAACAGTAATACTTTATGTATCGTTTCATATACAAGTATGGATGTCAAATAAATTAACTTTTAATAAAACATTATTATTTCTAAAAATATTTATAAACAACTAAGAGATTAATATGGTTATTAACTATCTGGAAAACAGTAAACAAATTATTAAAAAAAATAAAATTGAATTTGTTGACCTGAAAGCAATAGATTTATCTGGAAGACTTCATCATATAACTCTTCCTGTTTATCCTGATGTTCTGGATAAACTGATAAGTGAGGGGGTAGGGTTTGATGGCTCCAGTTACGGATTCAGAAAAGTTGAAAACAGTGATATGATTTTAATACCTGATCTTTCAACCGCAAGAATTGATCCTTTCCGCGAAGCACCAACATTAAGTTTTTATTCTCATATTGTTCTTACCGATGAAAAGAGAAGTCCGTTCAGTCAGGATGGAAGATATCTTGCGAAAAAAGCTGAAGAGCTTTTAAAGAAAACAACCGGTGCAGATAAATCTTTGTGGGGACCTGAATTTGAATTTTATATCTTCTCTAAAGTTGAATATGATACAAGAACAGAATCCTCTTTTTACCGCATTGAAAGCGGAGAAGAGTTTTACAAAAAAGGCTATCACGCTGCAAATCCTTTTGATGAATTTGATGACTTTAGAGATGAAGCTTGTAAACTCTTAAGAGCACAGGGAGTGGAAGTAAAATATCATCATCACGAAGTTGGTGAAAAGGGACAGCAGGAAATAGAAACTTATTTTAGTGATTTATTAACAACCGGCGATAACATTGTAACAGCTAAATATATACTCTTCAACTATGCTAAGCAAAAGGGGCTTAACATTACCTTTATGCCTAAACCAATGTTTCAACAGGCAGGCAACGGAATGCATCTGCATTTCTATCTTACTAAAAAAGGAAAGAATGCGTTTTATAAAAAAGGTGAGTATGGAAATATAAACGAACTAGGAAGATATTTTATTGGCGGAATGTTAAAGCACGGACCGGCACTTGCTGCGTTTACTAATCCAAGTACTAACTCTTATAAAAGATTAGTCCCGGGATTTGAAGCACCTGTTGCATTAACCTATGGGCAGGGGAACAGGGCAAGTGCAATAAGAATTCCAAAATATATTTCTAATCCTGATGAAACAAGATTTGAATACCGTCCGCCTGATGCTACTGCAAATCCATATTATTGTACTATTGCAATGCTACTAGCTGGTATTGATGGTGTTGTTAATAAAATTGATCCGGTTAAAGAAGGATATGGACCAATTGATAAGAATTTTCTTGACCCAAGCTATACTGAAAAGATTCATTTTCTTCCAAGGAATCTTGAAGAAGCTCTGGACGCTTTGGCAGTTGATAATGATTTCTTAAAACGCGGTGGAATTTTTACAGATGAACTGCTTGATCAATGGGTCAAAATAAAAAATGAAGAAATTCATTCTATAAACACTATGCCACATCCGTTTGAATTTAAGATGTATTTTAATCTATAAATAGATTTCTTTTCTTCGATTTAACTGCCCGTTAATTACAAAGTTAACGGGCTTTTTTTTGCTTTTTATAATTTATTATTGATATGTGCGGTTGGTATTCTTAAAGAAGTTTGGTGATTTACACTTTTTAATATTTATTTGTACCCATATGTTTACTGAAACAGTTTAAGACAAAGTCGAAGGGTAGTTTTTACTCAAGATTATAAATCTGAAAAACGCTCTTAAATTACTATAAGAACTCTTAAAGTTTATCACCTTAAATTCTCAAATAGTTTATCAATAGAATATTTATTTCTTTTCTCGTTTAAAAAGGTTACTCGAATTTTATTTAACTATGATTAAATATTATTTCAAATTACTGTTTATCCTTATGTCGTATATTGGTGAGTTAAGCGCAGTTCTTACCGCATTTCTTTGGTCCGGTACTTCATTAGCATTTTCATCTGCTACTGAAAAAATTGGTTCACTTCAGGTAAATATCAGCAGATTATTGTTAGCGTCAGCCTTTCTTATTGTAACAATATTTTTGATGGGTTATAATTTTAATCTGTCTGAATCTCAGTTTGTTAATCTGATTATAAGCGGTGTTATTGGTTTAGTAGTAGGTGATTCATTTCTGTTTAAAAGTTATCAATTAGTTGGTGCACGGATTAGCATGCTGCTAATGTCCCTTTCGCCGGGAATGTCTGCTATCTTAGCATTTGTATTACTCGAGGAGCGAATAACACCGGTAGGTGTTTCAGGTATTTTTATAACAATTGCAGGAATAATGCTTGTAGTTCTTGAAAGGAATAATGGATCAAAATATAAAAATTCCAGATTAGGGATAATTTATGGTTTTATTGCTGCACTTGGGCAGGCAACAGGATTGATATTTGCAAAGTATGCGTTTGATGAAGGATATCTAGCTGCATTTGTTGCTACCTTCGTTAGAATATTTTCGTCTGTTCTGATCATTCTGCCGCTGGCATTTTTGTTTAAAAGATTTAGTAATCCATTAACTATGTTTACTAAAAACAAATCAGTATTCGGTTCAATATTTTTAGGGACAATCTTAGGTCCCTATTTGGGAATTACATTTAGTTTAATATCTATTGAATATACAAAAGTTGGAATTGCTGCCACACTTATGGCAACTCCACCTATAATTATGCTTCCAATGGTAAGATATCTTTACAAAGAAAAATTATCATGGCGTGCTATAATAGGTGCTTTAATTGCAGTTGTTGGTGTTGGTTTGATGTTCTTAAGCTGAGAAATGTTATAAGGTTAAAATAATAACTTGCTTTTTAGGTTGTACAAAAAGTAGTAGGCTTTAGCTTGTACAAAATTTACAAAGTTGCTGAATTAAGGACGCTGAGTTTTTATACTCTTTGTTAACTAAATACCTTCTTAACCTTTCAATATTTTTTTAAAGTTACCTCAGTTAGTAAACAACGGAGTTTTCAATCAGAAATTTAAAAAGACAGACTAAATATTTCTTCTTATTTTATAACATAAAACAGGTGGGATAGTTTCTCAATTCCCACTTCAATTCCAATCACATATTTAAGTACAGAAGCAGCAGCTTCAAGATTTAAACCCACAAGCAATTTTACATCTGAATGGTATGATACAGCTTAAACCATTTAGATCAGTGAGTTTCAGGTTTAAGATTTGAGTGAGAAAAATTTTAGGATATAGTAAAATCCGCTTGTGTGATTAGTTACAACTTTTAAGCTTATTTAGATTAAATAAAAATAAAAGATTATATTTGTTCAGTAAACTGTTAAAAAAAAGATAAGTTATGAATAAAATAAGTATCAGAAACGGAATTTTTGCGTTTCTTTTAGTGTTAGTTTTAATGCCGATTGGGCATGCATTAATGGTCTTAAATGATGAACTATTAGCAGATCAAAAATATATTGGAGCTATCGCTTTAGGCTTTTTAGGAATTGTGCTGCTCATTTCTGGAATAAAAATAAAATCTAACGAAACCACTGCTACAATACTTGGATTTTTAGGAGCAATTCTGGTATGGACTGGTTGGGTGGAATTCTCGTTTATGTGGATTGCGGAGAAAGAAAATGTTGCCAATCTGGTTAAAGGCGATATTATCATTACAAAACGAGAATATCTCGTAATGTTATCATCACTGGGTATTTTAATGACTATGACATTTTATTTCCTGTTTACAAGAACTAATTGCACTTTTTTTATCTGGTTTCAAAAAGTGTTTGGATTCAGAGAAGATATCCTGACACAAACAGGCTATAAAAAACCAAATGCAGTAGTAGTATTTGGAGAAACAATTATGATTGTCTGGTTCTTCTATATTCTCTTATTAATTGTTTACGATGATAAAATTGCCGGCGACCATCATTGGGCAACTCTTGTTGCTGCATGGGGTTCATTGCTCTGGTCTATCTATTTGATTAACCGGCTGTTAAGAATTATGTCATTTGATTATGCAATACGCTATGCAGTTCCAACTGTTGTTATTTTCTGGAATTTCATTGAGATCGTTGGTCGCTGGGGTTTATTTAAAGAAATTTGGGTACATCCTTTAGAATACTTGTTTGAAGTTTCTCTGTTCTTTATTTCGTTGGCAGTGCTTTTATTTTTCATTATAAGAAATCCTTCTTTTAACAGAGATCGAAAGATGACGACTTAAAGTATTTAATTTTTTTCTTCTTTCTTTTGTACTAAAACCACTTCTTTGTTGTTATTAATCTTGGATTAAAATGACAAAGAATTTGGTTTTTAAAACTTAATCTCATTACCAGAATTAAAACATATTTAGCACTTCAGTTGATTAAATATATTTTAATAATTTCCTCACATATTTCTGTCATTTCCGATAATTACAGAAGATACAGATGCACTTAATAGAAAAAAGGATTGTTACACTTCTATTTAATAATATTGATAAATCAGTTATCAAAATGCTGTGTTATTGCTGAAAGTTTGACAAGAGAAAAGTTATAAAAGATTTATGGAATATCAGGTAGTCAGGGTCAGATGATATGTTCATCACTGCGAAAATTTTCTCTGCATCTTAATATTTCACACCAGTCTAAAATGAGCTATAAGTCTGTTATTTGTTTAATCCCGACAGTGTTAATTCTATATTCTCCCTATTCGTTTCAATCAAAAGTACAGAGAAATATATTTGATGTAATTACAGCGCTATTTCGCCGCGTTCATTAGTTCTGATCTTAACTACATCATCAACAGTGGTTATAAATATTTTACCATCGCCCGGGTTATCAGTTTTTGCATTTTCCTGAATTGCTTTAACAACTGCTTCAGCCAGCTTATCATCTACAACCACTTCAACTTTTGTACGAGGAACAAACTCAACTTTTTCATAAATCACTTTATCATCAGCTGATTTTGCTCTGCCTTTTCCAAAACCAATTATTTCAGAAATTGTAACTCCGGGTAATCCTTCAATCTGTTGAAGAGCTTCAATTACTTCCAATAATTTGATTGGTCTGATTATCGCTTTAATCTCTTTCATTTTTAGGTCCTGCAAAATTGATTAATGTAATTTAATTACAACGTGAATTTAAAGAATAATAAGCAATAAATAGTATTATTCTAATAAGTTCTGAATAGCTGGAGAGTATTAGATTTTATCTGATTATCCTCTTGTGAATAAAGCATGACAATATTTTTACAATTCGCTGACAATTGAGCATAAACAACTTTCTAAATTTCCACAAGACCAATTAGAGATATAGAAGTGAAAACAAAAATAATTTTAATTGTATTATTCTTGATTGCCAATCTATTCCCTCAGGTTAGAGAAATTAAATCAATTTCTTTCCTCAGCCAGGGTGATTTTGAAGTTAATTTCTCAACGAGTCTCGGTGCGGCATTTTCTCGCTATCATTCAACTAATACAGACAAGTCTTTTAATTTTTATGATTCGACCTACTCTACAAACACATATAGTTCTGACCATTCCGGCAGAGATTTTCTATTTTTATTAAGTGCATCAATTGGTTATTATTTTATTGATGGATTAAGCTTTGAACCAGAGTTAGAAATTAACTTGATTAGTTCTGATGAAATTTCAGTTTCAATATTAGCTAATCTTACTTACAATATTAGAACTTCGAGCAATAAAGTTATTCCTTATATAAAGCTTGGCTATGGATTGGGTAACTATTTAACCGATTACAATTATTATGGTGGTTCATCTGATAATTCTCTGGACACAAAAGTATTTAATGCTGCCCTCGGTATTAAGCTGGCACATAATCCGGGGTTAGTAATGCGACTGGAATTAAATTATAAATCCTATAGTAATGTTAACTCATACTCATATAGCAATTCATATAGTCAGACATCAACTGAAACAGAATCGGGTATAGATGCTCTTTCAATTGCGTTCGGATATTCAATATTATTTTGAAAATAATTAGAGAGGACAAAAGTGAATAATATTCGAAATTTTATTAATTCAATTTCCTATCAGTCTATAATTATACTGATTAATATTGGATTAATTTTGCAAACCGCATGCGGAGATTCGAGGATCGGAAGAATATTACAACCGCCTGAACAATTTGAACCAATTAAGGGATCGGAGGATTTACCATACTTAAAACTACATATGCAAAATGGAGATCTGTATGTGTTAGAAAATTGGTTAATAGACACCGATGCTGATACTGTTAATGGTAAAGGTAAACTATTTAATCTAAGCAGAGAGCTGATTGCTGAAAATAATTATAAAGTACCGATGAAGGATATTGTTTTGGCTGAGACAAATAAAATCAATTCTACTGGCAGTGGATTACTTGCTGCTTTAACAATAATTACAGGAGTATTTACAATTATTTGTATTGCTAATCCGAAAGCTTGTTTTGGCTCCTGCCCCACTTTTTATACTTTTAATGATGATGATTACATTGTTCAAACTGAAGGATTTTCATCAAGTATTTTACCATCTTTAGAAGAAAGAGATCTGGATGCGTTATACAGAGTTAAACCGAATAACCGGAATTTTTCAATTCAATTACGAAATGAGGCATACGAAACACACGTAATCCGATCGGCTAATTTATTAGCATTACAAAAACCAGATAATGGAAGGGTATTTTCTACTAAAGATGGAAAGTTTTATCAAGCAGTAAATTTAAGAGAAGCAAATTCGATTGTTGCTCCGGAAGGAAATATATCAGAAAAGCTTTGTTCGTTTGATGGAGTTGAAAGATTTAGTAATGCTGATTCGATTAATTTAGCTGAAAGGGAAACTATTGAAGTTGATTTAGATATTCGCGGATCAAACAATCCCGGAATTGTTATTGCCGCACGACAAACATTACTTACTACTTTTCTTTTTTATCAGACATTAGCCTATCTCGGATCAACTGCCGGAGATTGGTTAGCTAATGTTGAGCGCAACGGGGCACAGTTCAAATCCCTTCTGGAAAATCCGCGCTCAGTTCTGGGTAATATTGATGTATTGATGCAGAATGAAAAAGGTGAATGGGAAAAAGTTGGTGAAGTTGGTGAAACTGGTCCGATTGCTACTGATATTAAAATAGTTCCATTAAACAAGAATATTTATCGTGGGTCCGAAAGTTCATCATCAAAGATAAGATTGAGAATGGCTAAAGGACTTTGGCGGATAGACTATCTGGCAATTGCTGATATTGGCAATGAAGTTAAACCAGTAATGATTCCTCCAACTTCTTCAACACCTTCATCTTTTGATAATAGTAATATAGTTGAGTTGCTTACTAATCCGGATTCTGTTTTGATAACATATCCGGGAAATGAGTATTTTCTTAATTACATATTACCTGAAGACTATGATAATTATGAATTATTTATGGAGAGTCAGGGTTATTATCTTGAATGGATGAGACAGGAATGGTTAGGAGAAGAAAACCCTGATAAAGTTTTTCAAATGCTATTTAATCCACAACAATTTTATAAAGATCTTGCACCTCAGTTCAAGAATATTGAAGCTGAGATGGAAGAAAAATTTTGGAGCAGCAAATATGTTTTACCATAATAAATTACTTTACCTTTTGGCAATTATATTTCCAATTATTTTTTTGGGATGTGCAACTAGTTATGCGCCAAACGGATGGCTGTCTGAAGCAGAAGATATACCTACAAATATTTACGGCGGATGGATTACAATTGTTACTAAGCCCAATAACTTACAAACTGAAGAAACTTCCATGCAATACAGCGGTGAATTTATTTCAGTTGACAGTACAACAATCTACTTACTTTACGATTCAGTCTATCAAATTCCTAAAAATATTATAAGAAATAGCACTCTTGAATTATATCAAAAGAAAACAAAGAGTTACTCAGCTTGGACAATTCTGGGTACACTAAGTACTATTTCAAATGGGTTTTTCCTGGTAGTTACTGCTCCGTTATGGCTTGCAGTGGGAATTCCAGTTACAATTAGTGAATCGTCAAGAGATAATTATGAAATGGAATATCCTGATGATGCATATTGGAATGAAGTGAAGCAATTTGCAAGGTTTCCACAAGGAATTGACAAAGCTGACTTAAACCAAATTAAGCTTTATTCGAATTTTGAGGAATAGGATATAAAAATCATTCTGAATATTAATATTCATTTCACAAACTTATATCCTGCTTTATGAATTGTTAACAAGTGTTTTGGATTTGAATGATCATCTTCTATTTTTTTCCGAAGGTTCATTATAAAGTTATCAACTGTTCTTGTTGAAGGATAGTTTTCATATCCCCATACTTCATCAAGCAGTTTGTTTCTGTCAATTACTTCACCCTCTCTTTGAACAAAATACTTAATTACTTTGTATTCCAGTACAGAAAAATCAATCGGCTTATCGCCTTTTTTTGCTTCCTGTTTTTTGAAATTAAAATAAACATCATTAAAAAAGTATTCTTCTATCTCTGGTTTTAATTCATGAGGACGTCTTAATAATGCTTTTACTCTTGCAACAACTTCTCTAAGACTGAAAGGTTTTGTTACATAATCATCAGCACCAATTTCAAGACCTATAATTTTATCAATTTCCTCTTTCTTTCCTGTTAACATTAAAACCGGAGTGCTGATTCCGTTTTTTCTCAAATCTTTACAGATATCAATTCCATTTTTATCCGGCAGGATTAAATCAAGAATGATAAGATCAAAACTTTCATGCATTGCTTTATCGAATCCCATCTGACCTGACATTGATGTAGTTACCTGAAAGTGTTCTTCTGAAAAAGTTTCTTCGAGTCCTTTTAAGATAGCCGGATCATCTTCGATAATTAATAATTTTTTCATCTCGCCTCCTTAATGATTAAATATTCCTATTACCAGACAGACTATTGCTCTATTTTAAAATACAATGAAAAGCTGCTTCCTTTATTTAATTCACTTTTAATTTCGATTCTGCCGCAATGCTCATCCATAATATGTTTAACAATTGCAAGACCAAGACCGGTGCCTTCTATTTTTCGGTTAATATCATCTTTTAATCTTACAAAAGGTTCAAAAACATTTTTTAAATTTTCAGAAGAAATTCCACATCCATTATCAATTACCTCTACAATCGCACAGTTATTAACTTTTGCAACTGAAAGGATTATTTTACTTTCTTCGCAAGAGTATTTAGAGGCGTTAGTAAGTAAATTCAAAATAGCTCTTTCAACAGCCGCTTCGTCAGCAAAAATATTTATAGTGTCATCGTTAATTATAAGCTCTAACTTTTGTCTCTTAATCATAAACTGATACTGAACTGAATTAACAGCTTGATGAATAACCGGGATCAGATTGATTCGGGATTTATGATAAGTCTGCATTCCTTTTTCGATTTTAGCATAATCCAGAATATTATCAATAAGTCCGTTAAGTTTTTTGCTCTCACCGTTTATCACCTTCAAATAAAACTCAGATTTATCTTTTGCAGGCAATTGATGGTTTTTCAACTTTTCAGTAAAAATTTTTATTGAGGTGAGAGGATTTTTAAGTTCGTGAGTAATAGTTTGCATAAAAAACGATTTTAATTCATTCAACTCTTCGAGACGTTCAGCTTCAAGTTTCTGGCGAATAAGATCTTCTTGCAATAAAATCCTGTCAATCGCAAGTGCGGCAGCAACAGTAACAGTACTTAGTAAGTCAATATCATCTTTATAATATCTTGTTCCAGCTTTTTTTTCACCCATAACTAAAAATGCATGAATAATTCCTGTAGGTGATTTAATTGGAAATACGAGTGTCATTCCCCATCTTTTAAAAACTCTGACATCAGCTGATTCGATGTTTATGCCTGCTTCTACTTTATCACTTACCGCAACAGGAAGGACAAGATTGTTTTTCAGTTTTTCTGTGTCAAACCTGATACTTCTGCCGCGAAGCAATTCAAATCCTTTGTCAGAAATAATTCTGATTTTTGAATCAGATTTATCGAGAATAAAAAATCCAATTTTATCTGATGGAATTAAATTGGTGGTATTTTTAATAATCAATTCTGCCAGTGAATTTATATCGTAGATATTTTTCATTTCTTCAAAAAATCTTTGCTGTTCTTTCCGGTAATCATATTCAATTCTGAAAAATCTTTTATCCACAAACTTTTGAATAAGATTTTTAGCTGGTTGAAGCAGAGCAACTGTTGCAATTGCTGTAAGAACAGTTGGTACAGCAGGATTTAAATTTTCAACGAAAAAAGTAATTACAGATGTAAGTAACACATAAGTGATAATTATTGCAAAGAGCACAACAGTATAAACAAAACTTCTTCTGATAATCAGATTAACATCCATAAGATGATACTTAACTATTGCGATACTAAAGGTAATCGGAATAGCAGTAAGAAATATCAAAATAACTGATTCAGGTAAAAGACTGTGTTCAAGAAAGAAAAGCGGGATAACCCAAAAAATTATAAAACTGAATGGTCCGATAAAATATCCAAGCAGCAGCCATTGGAGACGTTTTCTTTCATCTATCTCTTTTGATGACCTGTAAGCATAAATACAAATTGAAATTGCGATCATAATGCAGGTAATTAAAAACAATCTGAAAAAAGAATCGAAGAAAACAACATAGTATCTGATGTATTCGAAATCTCCGCCAAGAGTAGCTTTAAGAAAAAGGTAGCTAAGTATTATTGAATTGGCGAGAGCACTAAAATAAAAATACCAAAGAATATATCTCATTCGCTTTACTTTTTTCTTGGCGAATGATGAAGTAAAATGAATAAACAGGACCGGAGTAAGGCTGTAAATAAACAGCCAGATTATTCTGCTAAGGTAACCATAAAACTCAAGATTATATGTTCCGGCTGTTATTACAATAACCACTCCCAGACTAATACTTGCACGATGAAATAATCTGGCAGAATAATTTTCCGGGGATCTGATTCTTACAAACATCGCAATACTTATATAAATCAAACCCACAACTGCAATAATTATGAGAGTAAAGAGGTTGTAATAATTTGTTAGCTGAACTGAAGCAGATTTTATCTGATTATCAGTTTCGATTTTAATATTAACCGTTTCACCAATTCTTTTGCCGTCAAGATAAAGTTCTAATTCTTCCCAGTCATTAAACTGAAGATTATCAACAGACAAGAGAATACTGCCATCTTTTATACCGGTTAAATTATCATCTACATTAGTAATAATAAGATGACTGTCACTGTAATTTAATTCAAACGGCAGATTTGGTTTCAGGACATTAAGGTAGAACCCACCAACACAAACAAGTATAATTATTATCTCGATAAGTAAAAGTGCAGACTTTTTGTTAAGTGCACTCTTCATTTTACCTCCTTAATATAAAGGATTAACTCTGGTTACCTTATTGAGTAAAAAGATGCTGCTAAGAAATTAAGTTTTAAATCTTTTAAGTGCAATAAGGCTTTTCAAAATATTTAACTTTACTGGAGGCTTGAAGTAATTAATCAGCACCGGCTGACGATTTTTATAGTTTATTAATAAATATCTGTTATTTATATAATTTCTTATACCTTACTTAATCCTGATGGTATATAACTGATAACACTTGATTCAGGTTTTAATATGTTTCTTCGCATTGATTTAGCTTTTTTCCTTGCTTCCATATTCATTTTTAGAATCAGTGCAGCAATTCTTATATACGATACTAATACTCTTCTGATAATATTCTTCAGGCTTGTAGTTTTTGTAAACAGATTTACAAACCCTGCTTCAAGCTCTGCTTTTGATAAACCGGCAGATTTAAAATATGCAATGCTGCAGGGTGCACTGAATTTAGTTTGTCTGAATTCGTAATCATCGAAATAGTTTTCTAAAATATTTCCATCTGATTTCAGACCTTCTGCCATTGCGGTGCCGGGGATAGGAAAATAAATATGCACATACGGAACTTCAATTTTATTTTCCTGAAAAAAAGAATACACATTGTCGAAAGTGAATTCATCATCTTCATCCAAACCAAGCATAAAGAATGCACCAATGTGAATTCCGGCATTATGTATTCCCTTAACTTGTCTGTGGTAATAATCAACATTCATAGGTTTATTCAACGGAAGTTCTTTAATCAATTTACCATCCTTAAGGCGGTAAGTTGGCTGAATGATATAAACTTTCTTTTTCATATTATAGATTCTGAAAACTTACCCGTCATAAATGAATGAAAATAAAGAATTAAATGTCATGAACTTGTCAAAGTGTTGTAAAAACTCATTATTAAAATGCTCTAATCAGATGAAGTTTGTGATGGTTATTTGAGCTACACAGGATGAACAGGAAGGCTCATATATTCATTAATTCACATTGATTTTTCCTTAAATGAACAAATTATATTCTGCTTACCCGAATTATAATATTGGTTAACTGAAAAAAATCTGATGAAGTACTTATCAGATATTTTCAGTCAAATGTATTTTATTACTCGATAAATCAGTGATACGGCACTTTTTTACAGCATCATGACAATTCCTTGACAACTGCTTATAATCAGAATGTTAGATTTCTTACAGCAAAAATAAATCCGGCTTAATGAGATAATTCATATTGAACAAAAAAACACAATGAGGTTAACACATGTCAAGAACATACTTTTTCGTTATATCGTTATCTTTTTTATTCGTATCAATTGCATTTGCACAGACTGATACAATCACTATTCTCCACATAAACGATACCCATTCTTGTTTAGCACCATTAGGACCAAGAACTGCTGGATTAGCAGGGACACAAGGTGGAATAAGTCGCGCAGCTTCTATAATCGGTATGACAAAAATGACCGAGCAGAATGTTCTTACTCTGCACAGCGGTGATGCTTTTGTCGGTGACTTTTTCTTTAACAAATTCTTTGGTGTTGCTGAGTTTCAGTTAATGGCATCTTTAGGTTTTGATGCAATGGCTATAGGAAATACGAGTTTGATTTAACTCCCGCAATACTTGATACAGCTTTAAGAAATTCATTTCCTCCAGGTTCCGGGTTCGCATTTTTATCTTCAAATCTTATTCTTGATGATCCGCAGGTGCAGCCATTAAAGGATTACATCTTTCCTTATACTATCATACAATATGGCAGCACTAAGGTTGGAATATTCAGTCTTATTACACCGGAGACAAATTATTTTTCACTTCCTTCACCAGCAATAGTTGATACAAATATTGCAGCTACAGCAATGGCAATGCTGGATACACTTACCAGTAAAGGCTGCAATTTAATTATTTGTCTATCTCATCTTGGAATCCTGTACGATCAGGATTTAGCAGCAAACATTCCTGGTATAAATATTATACTAAGCGGGCACGACCATTTAAGAACAGATGCACCGGTAGAGGTTACTGATCCGCTTGGAGGAACGACTTACATTGTCCAGGCTGATGCATTTTACAAATGTATTGGTAAAATGAAAATTGCAGTTTCGGGTAATAATATGGAATTAATAAATTATACTTTGATAGACCTTGATGAATCTGTTCCTGAAGAGCCAACTGTCAAAGCAGTTGTAGATGGACTAATGACTGAAATCGAAAACACCTGGGGACCTGTTTATTCTCAGCAGATTGGAACTGCTACAGCCTTCTTTGAAGAAGTTGCCACAAATCTCGGTGAAGATGGAGCACACGATACACCTATTGGAAATATTGTAACTGATGCTTACAGATGGAAGACTGAAACAGAAATCGGAATTACTGTCGGCGGATTGACTGCACAGCCAATTTATGAGGGTCCGCTTGTTGCCGCTGATGCTTTTAGAGTTGTAGGTTATGGTTTTAATGAAGTCAACGGACTTGGATACAGGATTGTTAAAATAAAACTTACCGGTGCTGATCTTATTGCGGGATTAGAGTTCGGACTTTCAAATGCTGAATACAATGATGAACTACTCCCACAAGTTTCAGGTATGAGCTATTCATATAATTTGGAAAATCCGGTTGGTCAAAGAATTGTATGGGTAAAAGTTGGAGATATCCCGCTGGATCCGCAGACGGTGTATTCTATAACTACCAATGAATTCCTTTATTATGCATTAGGCAACCCTTTTATAATCGGAACAAGCATCAATATTATAGATCCATACCTATACACTGACTCATCAGAATTTCAGGTATTATCAGAATACATTATCAATAAGCAAACAATTTCACCGGAATATAAAGGAAATGTAGTAACAGATTTAGGATCAATTGATAACGGAACAACTCCAAAAGAGTTTAGACTTGAACAGAACTATCCCAATCCGTTTAATCCGACTACGAAGATAAGTTGGCAATCATCGATAGGCAGTTGGCAAATATTAAAAGTATATGATGTGCTTGGTCGTGAAGTTTCGGTACTTGTTAATGAATATAAACCTGCGGGAAAATATGAAGTCGAATGGGATGCAAGCAGTGTATCAAGTGGTGTGTACTTCTACCAGTTGAAAACTAACAGTTATGTTGAAACCAGGAAAATGATTTTAACGAAATAGTGCCAAATGATATCTGAGGTAGAATAAAACAAAACTACAAGTCAGATTGTGATAAACTAATATATTGGGTGACCACTTCTGACACAACATATTAAATTATTTGAAGAGTCATATTATTACTGTGCCATATTCTTGGTGTTGTACTGATAAGAAAACCGGACTAATGAGCAAACTTAAATAATAAAGTAAAAGATATTGTTGAGATATTAAAATTACTCGTTGTTGAAAATATAAACCCAGCATTGTTATTAGTTTGATTCAGCTGATAAAATAAGTGAAAAATCTTATGGTAAATCAGGAGAATATTTAATGAAAATTTATAAAACTGTTTACTTTGTGTTTATAATGACATCAGAAATTTTACTGCCGCATTCACAACATGTTCATCAATATATCGTTACTGAGGCTTATCAGCTACTGGTAAACCAATTAGGCGGAATCATATTTGATATGAATGAACACATAGGTGGAATTGGCTCAGAATTTTATGGAGATTATGCATGGCAGAAACCTTTTATTAGTACAGGTGCCTGGCGAGAGGATATTGAAGACCCAATATTCAATTATGATTTTGTTTTTGTTCAGGGTGTAAATATTGCATTAGTAAGTATCACACACTTTTGGGATGCTGATGATGGTGATCTAACAGAAAATCTTTTTCCCATTGTACTGCCGTTTCCTCCATATCCATCATTTAACATCGGACCATACGAAAATGCTTATGATAAATTGTTAAGATATTCAAACGGTGATTGGGTTTTATGGTTCCCTGATTCTCTTTGGTGTGTAAATAAGATAAATGGACATCAACTGGTTATCATACCTGATATAGTTACACCTCCAGCAAGATTCGGAATACCTCTAAAATATTTTTCAATTACCGAATTCTATAAGTACCATGAAATGAATTTACTTACAGATCAGAGCGGAGAATATTTCGTGTTTGATCTTAATACACTTCAATTCATTAACCCTGAAGAAGCACCCGAAATCGTAGTGACAAATAACATTCGAGATAGAATAGCATGGGAAGTGCTTGGAAGAATGTGTCATCTTTTAGCCGACCAAAGTGTTCCTGCACATACTCACAGAGATGAGCATGGTTTATTATCCGATAGTTATGAAAACTGGATGGGTGGTTCAAGTCAACCTTACCTTCAATGGAATTCTTCCAACGCAGGAAATTATATCAACCCGTATACAACTGATAATGATCCATTACACTTTTTGATTTACACGATGCAGCAGCAATCAGATCATTTTGGAAGCAATGGACCTGATGAAATTGGAAATGGAAATAATAATTTATTCGGAAACTCAAGATCGCAGGAATTAGATTTTCTTAATTCGTTAAACATTTCGGGTTATGGCGATCCAACTACATGGAACGGACCGTGGAGCAATACAAATCTGGAAAACATTCGGGATAAAACTTTTCCTTATGCTATTCGTGCAACTGCGGGTTTGCTTTTCTGGTTTGCGATAGAAACAGGGCTAATAACTTCAGTACCGGATGAGCAATCTGAGGTTCTGAATGAATTCATTCTAAAACAAAACTACCCCAACCCTTTTAACCCAAGTACAAAAATTAGTTGGCAGTCACCAGTAGGCAGTCATCAAACTTTAAAAGTTTACGATGTACTTGGTAATGAAGTTGCTACACTTGTTAATGAATATAAACCAGCAGGTAGTTATGAAGTTGAGTGGGATGCTAGTGCATTCCCAAGTGGTGTGTACTTCTATCAGTTGAAAGCTGAAAGTTTTGTTGATACAAGGAAAATGATTTTAATAAAATAGCTATACATATGAAATTAATAATGAGAAGAGGTTAAAATGAAAATGATATTAACAACAGTATCTATCTTGATTCTGATTCTACTGGAAACAAAAGTAATTTATTCACAGGAACAATATCAGGTGTTCAGGAACTCTATTAATACGATAAATCAAAGATTGTTAGGAAATGAAGACAGTACTCTTAGTAAAGTTATTTCATTCATAAATCCCGAAGGAAAATTAGTACCTAATAATTCGTTTATGGACAATTGGTTTTTGAATGATCTTACCTTTCAAAAATGGAATGGTGTAAACTGGATAAACGATTCAAATGTTGTTTTCACTTACAATGAATACTCTTTAATCAGTGAGGAACTGGATAAAGACTGGGTAGGCTCTCAATGGGTTGAAATTCTTAAACATCTTTACGATTATAATTCATCTCTGAATTTAAACCAGGTGAAATTACAATACCTATCAGGCAGTGTATGGACTGATTCATTAAAAAGTGTCTATAACTATAATTCCTTTGGTCAGGTTTCGACCATCACTACTTACGATTGGGATAATAATTCCTGGATAAATTACCAACTGATGACAGCTACATATAACAATAATCAGCTTGCTCAAGAGGTTTATAAGTTATGGGACGGAATAGGCTGGGAAAATTCGGAACGAAATGTTTACACTTATACAGATAATAGTCTTTCAATATCAGTTTCTTTCTGGATATTCGGAACCTGGATTAATGTATTAAAGCTGGTTGCGAATTACAATCAATCCGGGTATTTGAGTGAAATTTTATTACAGTATTGGAACCCTTTTGGTGGTTGGGAAAATATAACTCATCTGCTATTCGCTTATGATCAGAATAATAATATAGTGGAAGGATTGTGGCAGGACTGGGACTCAGGATCAAGTTCATGGATAAACTACTCCCGTACTACAACTACGTACCGTTCTGTTAATATTCCTTTAAATGATTTAACAGAATTATGGTCTAACAACAACTGGTATATCAATTCCCTTTGGACATATGAATATGACGGAAATTCAAATTTGACTCACAGGATTTATCAGATTTGGAACGGCACATGGGTTAACGATAGTAGACAAATTCTTTTATACACAACAACAGATGTTGATAACGAAGAGATTAATCCTTTAGTTTTCTCTTTGTATCAAAACTACCCCAACCCTTTTAACCCAAGCACTAAAATTAGGTGGCAGTCACCGGTAGGCAGTCATCAAACTTTAAAAGTTTACGATGTGCTTGGTAATGAAATCACAACTCTTGTTGATGAATATAAACCTGCAGGTAGTTATGAAGTTGAGTGGGATGCACGTGATCATCCAACTGGTGTTTATTTCTATCAGTTGAAGACTGAAAACTTTTTGGAAACTAAAAAAATGATTTTAATCAAGTAACTAATAAACAAGAAAATTGATGGAGGATTAAATGGAGTATAAAATGTATTTGTATTTGTTTTGCAGCTGTCTTCTTTGGACGCTATCAACAAAATATTTTGATGCCATCGCACAACAAGGTTGGATTAGCCAAACTCCTAAGCCTCAAGGAAGTCATCTTTTATCTGTCTGCTACAGAAATGAAAATGATATCTGGACAGTGGGAAATAACGGAGTGGTTTTGAACTCAACCGATAGTGGATATAATTGGAATTTAAGTACCATTAATCCTAAATGTAATTTTTTTAGGATCCAATTTGTAAATGAGAATTTCGGGATTATTTGTGGGAGAGAAAGAGAATATGAACCTAGTGCTTTGATTAAGGAATATGGTATCATTCTGACAACAGCAGACGCTGGTATATCTTGGACTAAAAAATTTAAGGTAAGTGATTTACTGCAAGATGCATTCTTCTTCGATCAAATGAACGGTTGGGCAGCTGCTGACTCTGGTAAAGTGTTTAAAACTACAGATGGAGGAAACAGTTGGATTAAATACTATTGTGGAGCAAATGTTTGGCTACAAGAAATTTATTTTTCTGATTTATTGAACGGATGGTGTGTAGGCTATGGAAGCGGAGGAGGTGTTTACAAATCTACAGATGGTGGAGCAACATGGATAAACGTAACACCATTATATCAAGCCTATTTCCATTCTTTGAACTTTATTAACAAAAGCACTGGTTGGGTTTGTGGAACCGAAATATTTAAAACAACCGATGCAGGTGTAACCTGGCAGCAGTTAACCACATCAGGAGGAATGGAATCATTTTCTGATATTTACTTCATTGATGAAAATGTGGGGTGGCTACTGTGGTCTAGCTCTTTTCCTAATCCAATTACCTCTATTTCTAAATCTACAGATGGTGGACTTAATTGGTCAGCGCAGAAAGATAGTGTAAATACGAGTAATTTGGAATTTACGAATGCAAATCTCGGTTGTGCTGTTGGATCCTGGGGAACCATTGAGACAACTTTAGACGGTGGTGAAAATTGGGCACTGAAGACTGAATGGTTATCCTTCTCATTGAACAAAGTTGACTTTCCTTCCTTAGAGATTGGGTTTGTAACTGCTCGCAAAGGTTCAGGTACTTCAGCTACTTTCTATGTGCTTAAAACCACTGACAGTGGAAGTAACTGGATAATCTCAGATAGTACCACAGATTCCTGGTTTCTGGATTTGGATTTTGTAAATGAATCTACCGGATGGATTGTTGGAGTTAATTACTTGACTTACGAAGGTACCATCCGCAGAACTACCGATAATGGTAATACTTGGGTGAATCAATATTCATTTCCCGGACATGGAATTTCTTCTATACAATTTATAAACAATTATTATGGTTGGGCAAGTGTTGGCGGTAATAATGGTGAGTTACTTTTTACAACAAATGCCGGAGAAAATTGGAACATAGTATCAACAGGATATTCATTTAATCCGGCAAAAATATGTTTTATTAACCTGGATGTTGGATGGGTCATTGGCTATTCAAGCAATGCAGCAAGAATAATAAAAACGACTGACGGTGCTCAAAGCTGGATAGATGTTTCACCTCAGAACCTTCCCGATCTTTTATACGATATTGATTTTATTAATGAACAGACTGGCTATGTAGTTGGTGAACATGGCATTGTCATAAAAACTACAGATGGTGGGAATATATGGAACCAAATTTCGCCCGACCCTTGGCCATTGGGTCCGGCATTTACCTCAATACAATTTGTAAATGAAAACTATGGATGGATTCTGACTGATGAAATTTACAATTCTTTAGGTTCATCGTTATTCTGTACAACAGATGGTGGATCTAGTTGGGATTTACAGGCCTTTTTACCCGGAACTAGAAGTTCAATTTTCATTTACGATCTAAATACTGGTTGGTATGTCGCTGGTAATAATATTGCTGGAGAACCAACGATTGGATTTGTTTACAAAACTACTAATGGCGGAAGTACATTCATAGAAAGCAATAATTTTACCAATCAATTCCCTAATAATTTTTTATTATTTCAAAACTTCCCAAACCCATTTAATCCAAGAACTGTAATCAGTTATCAGTTACCAGTAAGCAGTAATATTAAATTAAAAGTTTTTGATGTGCTTGGTAATGAAATTGCAACACTCGTTGATGAGTATAAATCAGCAGGTAGTTATGAAGTTGAGTGGGATGCTAGTGTATTCCCAAGTGGTGTGTACTTCTATCAACTTCAATCAGGAAATTTTAATGAGGCTAAAAAAATGATTTTAATGAAATAACTATTAACTCAGGAGGCATAATGAAACATTTAATTAAACTCTCTGTTCTAATTTTAATCTTCCACTATGATATATTTCCACAAGAAGAGTGGTTCTGGCAAAATCCATTACCTCAGGGTAATCACATCCGGGATATCATTGCCCTTGATGAAAATAATATAGTCGCTGGAGGATTATCAGGTGTTCTTACTAAATCTACGGACAGCGGATTAACTTGGAATATTTCTTATATAAGTGAAAATATTTTTTTTGCAAATTTAAAGTATTTCGACTCGGTTAATTATTTGTTTGCCCTCGCTTTTGATTTATCTCTTAGCGGAACAAAATTGTATAAATCAGAAGATATAGGACTCAGTTGGGATTCAACATTTACTTTCAACAATTTGTATATAACTGATTTAGATAAAAATTCTGAAGACGTCTTTTACGCAATCGGAAGTTCTGGTAAAATATTTAGATCTACTGACAGCGGATATAACTGGCAAAATATTTCTTCACCTACAAATAAAAATCTAAGTGGTATACAATTTTTTGATGATCAAAATGGTTGTATCATAGGAAATGACGGTTTAATTCTGAGAACTTCTGATAATGGAGAGAATTGGTCAATCGTGCAGTCTGGTACAAACAACGATATAGCTGCTATAGATTTTTTCGATTCAATGAATGGAATAGCTGTAGGACAAAATTGGAATCAATCAGAAAACACTATTCTTAAAACGACTGATGGTGGTCTGGTTTGGACAAAAATTGCGGTATCCGATACTCTACAAGAACTACTTGACGTTGAATTCATCGATTTACAAAACATTATGATCGTTGGTGGTAATGATGATTATTTTGGTGGAAGGGAGCCAATCGCTCTACGATCCAGCGATGGTGGAGAAACCTGGACAGATTTATCATTCCAATTTCTGAGAGGACTTAATAGCATATCATTTATTAATTCGAACAATGCAGTTTGTGGTGGTTTTGCAGGTGGAATTTATAAAACTAATGACTCAGGCAATAATTGGATTAGATTAAGCAGCGGATTTTTTCCATCATTTACGGATATCAGCACTTTTGACTCTTCAAGTTTTTATACAGTCGGTACAGATTTTTATGAAAACGAAACAATATTACTACATACAGATAATGGAGGGGAGACCTGGATAAAGAAAAATTCTCCGTTAATTTATTCCACGGCAAGCATTGATTTTTTAAATGAAAATTATGGAATGATCATTGGTGATTATCTTATATTCTATACAGAAGACGGATGTAGTACTTGGCACCAAGGTACCATTCCTCCTAATATTTATTTGAATGACGTGGAAATTATTTCAAGCAACAAAGCATTCTTATCAGGATATCAAGGAACATTATTAAAGTCCACAGATGGTGGATCTAACTGGTTTTCAGTCAATAGCAATACAAGCGGGAATTTAGAAAAAATAATATTTAAGGATCAGTCAAATGGAATTATTATTGCCAATGCAGGGTCATCAATTATTACCACAGATGGTGGAGATAATTGGAATCCAATTAATTTTAGTTTTGGATGGTTATGGAATGGAACATTCTTTGGAAATAGTAACATCGCTTTATCGGGATCAGGTGGAAAAATTTATATATCAAAAGATGCGGGACAAACCTGGAATGAAAAAATAGTTGCAGGCTCTGGTACATATATATCAGGAATTGCTTTTAAGGATCCATTAAATGGTACCGCTGTTGGAGAAACAGGCTTAATATTATATACAACTGACGGAGGAGATACCTGGAATCAACAGTTCAGCCCTACTTTAATAGACTTTTATGATATTAGATTTTCAGAGAATAATAATGCTGTAGTCATAGGAGAAGAAGGTGTAATCTTAGGTACAAAAAAAGGAATTCAAATTGTTCATGTAGAAGATAACATAACAAATTCATTGCCAAATGATTTTTTTCTAAAACAAAACTATCCCAACCCGTTTAACCCAAGCACTAAAATTAGTTGGCAGTCACCGGTAGGCAGTCATCAAACTTTAAAAGTTTACGATGTACTTGGTAATGAAGTTGCAACACTTGTTAATGAATATAAACCAGCAGGTAGTTATGAAGTTGAGTGGGATGCTAGTGTATTCCCAAGTGGTGTGTACTTCTATCAGTTGAAAGTTGAAAATTATATTGAGACGAAGAAGATGATTCTGTTGAGATAAAATCATATTGAAATAAAATTTATAAAAGAAAGATTCATAAATGAAATCTTTGTACAAAATCATCGCCATCAGTCTAATATCGGGTTCACACTATTTTTCTCAAACTCTCGATTCACTTCCTGTTATTTACGTTCCTGGAATAATGGCTTCTCCGCTCTACGATGATATTAATAATAATAACCAGTTGGCTCCAGATGAGAAAGCCTGGTTCGGTCCTCAATTTATCACTCATTGTCTTTGGTTGAAGACAAATGGAATTGATCCGGACGGGAACTACAATATCAAAGTTGCACCTTTGCGAAATGATACTGCAAACACGCTCAGAGATGAATTGCTTGATGTACCCATGGATTTATTCAAAGGATTTTTTGATAATATGGAAGCTAATGGATATCTCCTTGATGACTATGATGATAATCATAATGAAGGAGAAAATTTATTTTGCTTTACTTACGACTGGAGAAAAAATAATTCAACGAATGCAGAACTTTTATCCTTTTTTATTGATAGTGTAAGAAACTGGACAGGTATCAATCAGGTTAATTTAGTTGGACACAGTATGGGTGGAATTGTTTCCAAAACTTGTATAAATAATTTCGATAAGTTCAGAATAAAAAATATAGTATTCATTGCAACTCCAAATCTCGGTGCACCTGAAGTATTAACAGTAATGTTAAAAGGAAAACTTTTTGAGTGGCTTAATTTTGTTAATGAAATTGAATGGCCAGTAACAAGATCATTAGCAAGAAATCTTCCGTCGTGTTATCAGTTAATTCCCAGTTCCAGCTATTTTGATTTATCATTTAATAATGGTGTTTCTACTGATATAGATATATATACACAATGTTTTCAAATACCTGGTGGTAATTATTTAAACTACTCGGAACTTATTAACTACCTCCGTGATTATGAAACTTGTCTTTTGGGAATTGAGACATTAAATGACGGGCTACTCGATGCATCAGAAATATTCAAAGAAAATATAGATACTGTTGATTTCGGTCAGATAAATGTTTTCAATATAGTTGGACACAACCAACTAACCATTGGAAAGAATACGATAATTACTGGTGGTTTCCCCACATATTGCAATTCGGTTGAATATTCCCGAAATCTGAATGGAGATTTTACGGTTCCATTGCGCAGTGCAGAGTTAATTAATGGTAAAATTTTTGAACACACTTATTATGTTTCCAACATAAAACATCACGAACTGCCGGGTTCTCAGGAAACGCTTGAAATTCTGTTAGGTGTTTTTAGTAATCCACAGATAACAAATTTTCCTGAATTCGCTTCTCCACCACCAAGTTATAAAAATTTGATAGTAAATGTTATTGATGAAACCAGTACTCCAAATTCATTTTATCTATCTCAAAATTTTCCAAATCCATTTAATCCTTCAACAACGATTATATATTCATTGCCTCAAACAACAAATGTTTCTTTAAAAATATTTGATGTTCTTGGAAAAGAAATCGTTACGCTGGTTAACGAAGAAAAACCTGCTGGCAGCTATGAGATTGTTTTTTCACTGGGTAAAATCGTAAGTGGTCCATATTTCTATCAACTTAAAACAGATTCATTCACTGAAACAAAACATATGCTTTTAATAAAGTAAAAATAACTTTTACAAATTCATGACAATTCTCAGAAAAAGGATGATTGTTAAAAAACTATAATCGCATAGCGATAAGATAGATATGTGAAGGTAAGCAGATATCTTATCAATTTTAATTTAATGATCAATCAAGGTAATAAAATGAAAAAAATATCAACAATCCTTTTTGTATTGATTTCTTTACTATTTACTTACTGTGATGAAAGTGAACCAGTTGTTGGCTCAAAAGACGATACTTCTATTCCAAATCTGTCATTTGCAGTGGACACTACTTATCTGGATTCACCTAATAGCAGGCTGGTTGCAAAAGGAACTGTAAAGAATAAAAGCAGCTCACAAGTAACCTCTCCGTGGTATGTTGAGTGCCAGTTTTATACCAACTCATCAAAGACAACAAAACTTGGAGGAAACTATACGCAGATTGGAGTTCCACTTGCTAAAAATGAATCCACATTCTGGACCATCACTTACTCTTCCTCAAATGTGAATGTAAATGATTATCCGAATTTTGCTGTTGGAAATCTTAGAGGAATTTATAAATGAATTTAGTTAGTTTGTTTTTAAGGGAGACTTAAAAATGAAATTTTTTATTTATCTATCAATTATTTTTTCGATTTTAAATTTAACTCAGCAGAATAATTTATCAGCTCAAACTCAGCAATCTGCTGACAGGGTTAATCAACTCTATCTCGAGTTAGGTGGAAATGGTCTCATTTATTCCGTCAACTATGAAAGATTTTTATCAGATAATTTCACTATAAGAGGAGGATTCGGTATTACACCCGGGATAATTTTCGCCGAGGGTACTTTCATTCATATTCCATTTACAATAAGCTATCTCATCGGTGGTGTGTCTTCAAAATTCGAAGCTGGTTTAGGTGCTACTTACTTTTCAGGAACTGATGTTGAGATTTTTGGTCTGCCTGCTGGCGATCAATCATTAATTTTTATGACCGGTGTTATTGGATATAGATACACGAGCCCAGCCGGTTTTGCATTCAGAATCTTTTTTACTCCACTGTATAGTAAAGAGTCTGATCCTGATTTTATTCCAACAGGCGGACTGAGTTTTGGTTTCCTGTTTTAATTAACAATTAATCAAATGGAGGTAAATATGCTTTTAAGATTTTTTATATCGCTCCTAATTATATCAATTCTCAATTTAGGCGGCTGTTATTATTCGGCTGTGATGAACAAGGAAGAATTAGATAAAGGTAATTATCAATTAGATTTTAATGAAGAACTTTTCTGCACAACTAATGATTCTACAAGATATCATTTTGCGCCCGGGAACTTTTCAATCTCTAATGATTCACTTTTTGGAAAAGGAGCAATCGAGAGTCTTAGTCCCATTATTCCGTTTAAGGGTTCAATTCCAATAAAAGACATTACCAGCTTTGAACAAAAAAAATTTAATAATGGAGCAACCATCGGTCTAGTTGCTGGAGTTATTGTTGTAGGAGTGAGTGTGTTCACCTTAAGAATATTATCTGAATTCGAAGTCAATTAACACAATAGAAAGGAGCAATCGTCAAATGAAAAACATTATTAAGAATTTTATCTTTTTACTTTTTTTTACTGTTTTTTTAATTGGATGCTCAACAGTTGAAAGACTTTATCTTCAGGATGTTGAAGTTACAGGTCCAATAAATCAATCACCTATTCATATTTCAGATAGTACTGATACACCCTCTGTTTCTTTTTCGATGCGATTTGCATATAATCCTCAAAAAGAAGTAAAAGCAAAAACTGAAGGAACACCTATGGTAAATTCTCAGGGATTTTATCAGGTAGATACTATTTATCACAACGATGGAACTATTTCATATGAAAAAACTCCAGGTGTAAACAATTATCCCTATAAAGGACAAAACCTGACTTGGTCTTTCGCTAATGTTACTGCAGGATTAGATATCGATTTCAAAGTCAGTCGCAACTTCGCACTTTTTGCAGGAGTCAGTTATGCCAGCGGTAACGATAAATCACTATGGGGAGGTTCGGGTGGAATAGGATTATTTGGAGTAAAAAACGGAATGGCTTACCGGCTCGATGTTGGATTGCATATTCAAAGCATTTCTTACGATGCAAGTACTATAGCTGAAGTTAAAACAACTGCTTTGTGGGGTCCCTCCTATGATTATGTGATGTTTTATCATGATATTGATCAGGAAACCTATTTTGATCCGTTTATAAATTTTACATTCAATACAGCAAAACATAATTGGCTGCTGAATATTTTTATAAACGGTGGTTATAGTGTTCAATCATTATTAGACTTTCAACCACAAACAGTTGATTACGATTGGTTCTTTCTTCCTCCTTTTGTATTTAATGAAACAATTACTAATGACTATCGGGGAGAAACATCCGCAGGGTTCGTCCACTTTACCCCAGGGATTTATTTCAATTTCAATGAGTATAGTAGATTACTAATTGGTGTACGAGTGTTTTTGGAAACTAGATTAAATAAGTCAACTGAAAATTTATTTATTCTGCCAATGATGCAGGTTGATTTTACGTTATAATAATTCGAAACCCTGAATATGAAACAGATGATTAAAATATTAGAAAGAAATTATTTTTTTTCGACAATTGATTAATTATTGATTACTAATCTTATATCCTAATTCAAGAGATTATGCAATGAGAATGCGCGAGTGGGCATTCCTCAAAGCTTAAACTATTTCAGTTCCGCAAATTGAACCAATCCAAAATATGCTTCTAAAGTCAGCTGAAAATATTTAATCAAGCTAGCTATGGAGGATTTAACAGATTACCCGATTTCAAAGCCACTTATTCAGATTTGTAATGTTCCTGTTGATAAAGGACTGGTTCAATGAGATATTCTGAATATCACTCACGATTCTGATTCATTTACAGAAGAAAGAAAAATGCTTTTATTGCTGACAATGGGGAAAATGTTTATCCGGAACAAGTAGAAGATTTAATAAGCCGCAATCAGTTTGTGCTCGAATTGATGGTTTATGGTGAGAAAGATGAAAAGCACGATGAGAGAAAAACAGCTTTTGTTGTTCCTGACACAACAGCGTCATTGAACACTTAACAAAAAATAGAATAGAGATAACACCAGAGTTGATTACCAGATTATTACAGATGCAGTTAAAGAAACAAATAGCCAACTGTCAGCCTTCAGGCAAATTAAAAAGTTTTATATTTAAAAGAATGAACTGGAAAAAACGACTACGCAAAAAGTTAAAAGATACGTGGTTAGTATTGCAGTAACACAGAACCAATAAATGGAAATTTTTTATAAGACTGAAAAACACGAAGATCAGATAGATACCTGTGTTTTTCTTGCATCAGATGAATCGAGATACATTACTGGTCAAGTTTTTTCCTTAAATGGTTTAGAGACGAGAAATAATCTGCTTTATATATCACCCCTGACGGGGTTTAATCTTTTATTTCTCTGTATCCAACTATAAATATTCAATCGCTATGGGATTAGTAACAAAAAAAACAAGGAATGAGTATATGAATGCTCTGTTAGGGGCAAAATATTTCTAAAAAAATTTGACCACCAATAAGCAAAGATCCATAGGGACTAAATAGTCTTTCATTAAGCAAACACTCTTACATACATTTTACTTATAGCAGACAATTACAGTTTCTTCATTAATTAAGTTTCTATTGAATTCAATTCAATATTAACAATATTATGGAGGCACAATGTTTTACTCAAAATCAATCGCAGTGGTTCTTTTCGCATTACTTTCATTCTTTATCTTTGTTGATGAAAACTCTGCTCAATCATCAGCCACAAAGATGAAAGATTTAAGCGAGAACACAATTGCAAGTCTCATACAGGGTTTAAACTCTGATAACGATGGATTACAATCAAGCTGTGCTTATCAGCTTGGCGAGTTAGGAATAGAAGATGCTGTTATTCCATTACAGAGAGTTTTGAATAATGACGAGTCTGAATCGGTAAGAATAAGTGCAGCTTTGGCACTGTTCAAAATCGGAACACCAAAAGCAATCTTCTCAGTTAAACAAGCCGGAAGGTTCGATGAAAGTGATCGGGTAAGGAGACTTTCATCTATTTTCTATTTGGCTTATCTGGATCAATTAGAAGAAAATGAAAATCAAATTGAGGAAAAAGGATGGCTTGCAAGGAAAAATTAAATTGCCTGGAAAACTAACTGAGCCTGCATTCGTTAAGTGCAGGCTTTTTTATTTCTGGACTACAAATTTTTATTATACTCCAACAGCTCATTATCAATTTTTCACTGCCGCTCAATTATAATATTTGCAGAAAAACCAATCAATAAAGAATAACTAAAAAGTTCAACCAAAAGTAAAAAAGTAGTAATAGTCGTTGTGGTTAGTTTGGGAGGGATTTGATAAGAAAAGCAATCTTCCATCTGTATGAAGGCTGGAAACTTAATATCTGCAATAAAAACTCCACAATAATAATTCAAATCCCTCAGAGAGCAAATGGACTTTTTTAAGCATTAATAATTCTACCATCTTCTAAATAAATTATTCTATCAGCATATTCTTTCAAACGCAGATCGTGGCTTACAACTATCACACATTTATTTTTTATTTTCGCATAGGCATTAAGCAGTTCAATAATTATTGAACCATTTTCTGTATCCAAACTTGCGGTTGGTTCATCAGCCAAAATCAATTCGGCATTGTTTGCGATTGCTCTTGCAACCGCTGCTCTTTGTTTTTCTCCCTGGCTCATTGCAGTTGGAAGTTTATCAGCGAGATACTCGATATTCAATTCTCTAAAAATATTTTCTGCAATTCTTCTGGCTTCTCTTTTACTTTTGGAAGCAAACTTTAGAACAAGTTCAACATTTTGCAAAGCCGTAAGTGAATCAATCAAAAGAAAAGTCTGAAAAATAAATCCTAATCTTTCAGCTCTGAGCTTTTGTAATTCTGAAACTGAATAAGATTCGATTGGCTTATGAAACAAATTAATTATACCATTTGATGGTTTAAGAAGTCCGGCGATTAGTGTAAGCAGCGTTGTTTTTCCACTTCCGCTTGGACCGAGAAACAAAACAAGCTCACCATGTTTTGCTTCAAAGGTAATATCTGTTACTCCAACTGAAGAATGCTCATTTATCCTATATGACTTACTCACATTTTGAAGTGATACAATATTTTCATTTTCATCTTTCATAAAACACTTCCAGCGGATAAATTTTTCTCAATCTGCTTAATGCAATGATAGAACTCAGGACACCCATCAACAAACCAACTATCAGCACTATAAGAATTTGTGATAGAGTTGTAATCGTACTTACTTCCGGAGAAAGTTTTTCAATAATTGATACAAGCGGAAAGTAAAGTATTAAACTTAGTCCTCCTGAAATCAAACTGATAAATACAGCCTGCTGAATAATTAATTTAGGCAGAAATCCTGAAGGCGAACCAAGAATTTTCATTACTGCAAAATCTTTTTTCCTTTCAAGGATGTTGATTGAAAGTATAAGGCTCAAAACTGTAGTTAACACTATTGCGCCGAGTGAAGCAACAGCATAAAGTATTGGAAGAAATCCCGATTCCATTTCCTTGATATTATTTTCAAGAAAATCATTGTGGTTATAAACCACAGAGCCAGCAATTAATTCCTGAATTTCTGCTGCTGTTTCGTTCACATCACTTCCATTTTTCAATTTAACCAGATAACAAGTAACGATTCCCGGAAAGCCCAACAGCGATTGCGCTTCTGCAAGCGTTGTAAAGGCATATTGAATAACAAACGCATTTGTGCCGCTGCTAATTCCACAGACTTTCAATGTGTCTTCGAGAATAATAAGTTCATCTCCGACATTAAATCCATTATTTAATGCAAAAGAATTATCAAGTACAATCTCATTATCAGCATTAACATTTTTTCCTTTGATTAGTTTCGGTGGTCCGCCAAGTCCAGTTTCAATATCATAACCAGCTAAAAAAATAGTTGAACGTTTTCCGCTGTTTTTAACAGTAGTTAGCAAAAGCAAAGCCGGCGACACCTCTATTACGTTTTCATTCTTTTTGATTCTTCCGGTTTGATAAGCTGAAAGAATCGAAGTGCCTCTCAAAATATTTGTCGAATTTCTCTGAAGTACCCACAAATCAACTTTATTCTCGCGAATGTATTCAACAGATCCATCAGCAACTCCTTTATAAATTCCGAAAAGAAAAAGCATAAGTATCATACAAAGTGCAATTCCAATAACTGTAAGAATAAATCTCGTTGGATGATTGAGTAATATTTTTATTGTATAAAACATGATTATGCGAACATTTTAACTTCTCTTACAAGTTTCGTTGAAAATTTTTCAAATATTTCCTTCAGATTTTTTCCTGTGATAGTTAACCCATGATTTTTTAGTCCTACTGCCGTTGAAACAGGATTATCCGTTCTGCTGATCAGATCCAAAACTTCCTGGGCAAGTTCAATTGTTCCGCAAGGATAATTTTGTCTTGTACAAAAAACTCCGTTTATCCATGCATGCACATGTATTATTGCACCAATTTCCGGAAATGTTTTATAAATCATAGAATGTTCAACTGCATCAACAGAAACTCTTGCTTTCGGATTAAAATTCGACGGCATACTTAATATTGCTTCACGATTATTGTAATCGAAATCTTTAACAAGTAAAATATCTTTCCCTATTATTTGAAGATTAGATTTATCCACTCCTCTTCCTGTCATCCAAAACGTATCATTACTCAATTCAGGAATTCTTTCTCTTGCGCTCAGATTTCCGTAGCTGGCTCCTGTTATTCCATAAATTTTGTAAAGCTGTTTCATTTGCGATTCAGTTAAAAATTCTTTTAACGGAAAAGGTAAGGGTAAAACTCCGAGCTTATCCAATACCTTTCCATAGTGACTTATCTGTTTAGTGATTTCACTTCCGTTCCAGAATCTTTCAGGGAGATCCTGAACAAATTTATTATCTGTAGCAAAGTTTGAACTGATGATCGGTTTTATTTTCTCATAAATTTCATCCGGATTAAAATAGATTCGATAAAAACCTGCTTCGGGTGTGGTGAAAAAAGTTTCCAGGTTCGGAGCAATATATATTAAAAGATTAGACAACGATTTTACCAGTGCATTATATGAAAGAACTTTTATCTTATCTTCTTCTTCTGCAGAAACATTTCCTGATATAAAAGTTATTACAAATAGTGAACGTGATTTTCTTCTTACCGATTTCGGGTCTTCGATTGTTGTAAAATTCAAAGCATAATTTGATTGTTCAGTTGTACCTATAATTTGATCGCCCTTCCTGACACAGCCATCCATCAGAGATTCAAGAAGATTTTCTCTGAAAGTATTTGAATCATTTCTGACTACTGCAAATTTCATGGTAATTCTCCTTCTGATTAGGAATCTTTTTATTATTATCTCTCTCTATCATATCTGAAAAAGTTTCTCTTCTCCTTACTATTTTGCAATTTTCTCCGTTGATTGAAACAATTGCTGGTTTGTTAAAATTGAATGAAGACTCAAGAGTGTTGAAATAAGCACCTGTATCCATAAGAGCAAGGATATCTCCTTCATTTACTTTTGGAAGCAATTTGTTTTTGTAAACAAGATCAGAAGCAAAACAACAGGGACCAGTAACTGTTACTTTTTCTTGCGGGTTTCTTTTAAATTCATTACATAGAAACATCTCATGATATTCGTAATAAGTCGGCATTGTTATGGTTCCCAAACCGCCATCTGTGATGAGCCATTTTTTTCCGTCACGAATCTTTACCCGATAAACTTTTAAAAGCAGAAATTGTGCTGGACTTACAATACATCTTCCCGGTTCAAAAAATATCTTTGGTGATTTTGATCCGAAGAAACCCATAACCGATTTGTTAATTTCAGTCATGTAATCTTCGAACGAATAAAATTTCTGATTTCCAAATTTCAGTTGATATCTACTAACAGCCTGATATGCCAGCATTTCAAACGAAGACAATTCTCTTGTAGTCATTGAAGCGAAACCACCACCGACATCAATTATTTCAATTTCTAATCCAAGTGATTTTATTTTTCTGAAAAGCGGATATAATTTCTTAACTACTTTGTTGAACGATTTAGGATTCCTGATCCCAGTTCCGATGTGAAAATGAATTCCTCTGAACTTGAAATTAGGATAGTTCTCAATGATTTTAAGTGCTTGAATAATTTCTCTTTCATTTAATCCGAATGAGCAGGATTTAGATCCGGTAGCACTGCTTTTGCTTAATCCCTTTGGAATGAAATCCGGATTGACTCTTAAAAGAAGATTTACTTTAGAAGAACTTGAATCGGGTATTTTTGTAAGGCTAAGCAGTTCACTTATTGAATCAATAACGATCAGACTAACTTTACTTTTAATACAGTTGAAAAGAAACCGATCGGTTTTACAAGGACCATTGACAATTATTTCAGATGGATCAAATCCACTTTTTAGTGCGAGTTCGAGTTCAAACTCGGTCATAACTTCAGCAGAAAGTCCGGCGAGTTTAACAGCCTCAACAACTGCTGGAACGGAATTACATTTGAATGGATAGTAAACAGAGGAATTTCCGTTAAAAATTCTTAAAGAATTATTCTTAAATTTTTCTACATTGTCAGTGAGCATTTTTTCATTAAGAATGTACAACGGGGTGCCATACCGGCTTGCTAAATCAATCAGCTTAAATTTGTTAAATTTTAATTCGCCAGAAGAATCATAACTCAAGTTCCAATCTTCCGGATTTAATATTTTTTTTCCCGTTGACATTAAGGTTTAATTGTCCTTTCTCTATTGTAAATATGATATAAAAGACCAAGAGAAATGTCAGAGAATTGTCAGCAGGTTGTAAAAGGTTCAGTTACTGATATTTTTGAAATAGACGAGGAATTCTTTATCTCTTTTTAGACCGAGTCTTTCGGCAAGCGATATTATAGTTTTGTTTTCATCATACATCCAGGTAGTTTCTAAAGATCTGAATTTTCTTGCAATCTCAACTGTTGCATTGAACAGAAGATGCTTTACCCCGGAATTCCGGAAATTCTTTTTTATTCCGATTGCAAATACTATCGCTTTATTAATCTTCTTTCTCTTGAATAAAAATTTAATGTAATTACTAAAACTTTTCTCGCCTTTAAATCTTTTTAAAAGAGGATTTATATCAAGAACAAAATGAACAGCAGCCACTGGTTCACCTTTATATTCAACAAACTGAAGTAGATCAGGTGGAGTAACAAGCTTGAGGTGTTTTGAAGCAAACGCATATTCCTCATTACTTACCGGAGTAAAATGCCAGTTATCCGAAAATGCATCGTTAAAAATATTTCTGAGATGTTCAAGATCCTGTTCCTTATTTTTTTCATTAAAGCTTCGAACTGATAAACTTTCCAGTTCAAGATTGAGTGGCTTTGGGAAATGATAATTCAGATAACTATCAGAATTTGGATTTGACCGTGTATGAAGTGTTTCTAATAACTCGAAACCATTTTCTTTTAGTAAAGAATGATAGTACTCAGGATTATAAGTTTGAAAAAAAGTTACAGGATAATCATATTTATCTAACAGTAAACCAAGCTCTGAGTATAGATTTGGATTGAATGGTCCTTCGATTCTCCGGATGCCTTTATTCCGGCAAAATTCTAAAATTACTTTAAATAAAGTTCTGACAGCTTGTGGATTATTGTATGATTCGAAGAAGCCGAAGAAAGCTGTTCTCGTACCAGATTTATCACAATAACTTTTATTAACTGAAAGAAAGATTCTTGAAATAACTTCATTACCAGAATAGCAGTTGAATAAATCGATTGTAGCAAATTTGAAGTATGGATTTCTTCGCGGATCTAAAACTTTTACCAGTTCGGATTTTATTGGTGCTACCCAGTTTTTATCATCTTTATAAATTTTAAACGGAAGAGTTATAAAATCTTTCAGTTCTTCACGTGTTGATACTCTACTAACTCTGTAAGACATTTTCCTTCTTTCTTAATAATTTTTTCAACTACGTATTTATTATAAATAAAAGAAAGATCCTTTTCATGAAGCCGGTCAGCAAATGTTTTATGAGGGATGATCTGGTCAGAAAGTATCTCCGGTCGTTCACGGGGAACAAGTAAATTTCTGTAAGTAATAACAGCTCCATCCATTGCAACTCTGATTGTCTCTTTCAACAAATTCTCAAATACATCTTCCGATATCCACTCAAATATATTTGAGAAATTGAATTTTGATATAGATCCATCCGGAAGCTGTCTGAAGTAATTGTCACAACTGTCAGTTATGATTTGTATTCTGTTCAATCTGCTTTTTATAATCTCAAAATTTTCTTTTCGCAGATAGTATGGAAGACATTCTTCATTGTGATTACCGAGCAGAATATATCTCAGAAAATAATTTTGTTTAATCGGCAATTCGGTCAATGCTCGCTTCGTTTTTTCAGCAAAATGATTTCCAAATGAAAAATCTTCTTTGAGGTATTTGAAGAATGCTTTGTCAAATAGCAAGCTCATCGTTCTTCTGCTTAGCAAAACTTTGGTGAAAAGTTTCCATCGCAAGGTATTCCACTTTCTTTCATACAAATTCACTCTTTCATCTTTGTCTTCGATTTCAAAAAACTTTTTAACTGTTCTTTTAGTTACCAGAAGTCTCATAAAATTTCTTAACAGCCTCATATAATCTTCGTATCGTCCGCAGTGAATAATCCCGCGTTCAATTTTATCAATGTTCTCATTCCAGTATTGATATGCTTCCTCAGATAAAGAATATTTTAATGAATTATAAATTTTTTTTCTGCTTTTAGATTTTTGTACTCCAACGAACTCGAGCACTTCTTCATACGTTAAAAATTTAAATGCTGCAACTTTTAGTTCAAGTAAATAATTCTGATAAGGATTCAAATCCAATGCGATAACAGATTTTGGATCATCAACTAAAAAAGTTAGCAGGTTGCAGCCGCCTGATGTAACTGAGAAGACTACATCATCTTTCTGAATATTGAAAGCCTCTCTGTCAATCTGAGGATCTTCCCAGCATTGTGAATACAGAACTTTACTGAAAACTTTACTCTTTTTTTGTTTGGAAGATTTTGGCAATCCGATTTTTGTATGGACAATTCCCCAATCAATAACTGCCGGAATTCCGATTAATGCAGTTAATAAAAATGATTCGGTAAAATAACCTGCCACAAATCCAGGAATGAATAAAATAAAGAGTGCATTATGTCTTACTCCATCTTTATTCAAATAGATTTTTGGTTTTGTTTTTGCAAATTGTCTTGCACTTTTTATTGAAGGAATGAGTCTCGGAACTTTTTTCAAATAATCGGAATAACCTTCAGTATGAATTTTATGGAATGACCGTTCTTCATACTTAATTAGCTGGATGTAATGTATATAAAACAATATCGGCATCAGCAATCCTGATATTGGAAGAAACAGACTCAAAACAGTTAACGCGAGCAAATCAGAAAAATAAATCGGATTTCTGACAAACAAATATGGACCAGATAAAATAATTGAATCACTCTGAACTTTAAATGACATTACAGTTTTGGAAGAAAGCAGACTTCCAGCCCACATTCTCAAAACGGAAGCCAGTACCATTAATAATGCAGCAAACAAATAAGCATATTTTGAATACTCTTCAATGCCAACTGATCGAAAAATAAAAATGTAGTTTGAAGGGAAATCAGCAAAAAGTATAATTGAGATAAGACAGGTTATAATCACAATTGAAAATGAAACGAATATTCGGGCTTCAAATTCAATCTGATTTATTTTTTCCTTGAGTTTCATTGTACTGATTCCTAATTGTTTGAAATAACATTTAAAACAGAGTGTAAAACTTCAATGCCAACACACTTGCTGTTTATTAACTCACCATCAGACGATAATAATACTCCATCCTGATAATTAAATTCAATATTCTTCACCTTGTGCAGCTCAAAAGCATCAAGATCAATATGTTTTCCGGAATAAATTTTTGAGAAGCTGATATACCTTTGTGATAACGGCATGTCTTTAATTACAAGCACATCGAACAAGCCATCATCAAGTAAAGCATTCGGAGTTAACCTCATTCCACCACCAGTAAACTCACCGTTTGCAATAACAACTCCGATAATTTTTTCATTAATAGTTTTTCCATTAATGAGTATTTGTAATTCATCAGCTTCGTAACTGAATAAAGTTTTTACAGCTTCGAAACCGAAAGCAAATTTTCTCAGGATTTTTTTTGTTTTAGGTGAGATTGTTTTGTTTATAGATCCACCTATCCCAACCTGGAATTCATTTAGAAAATATTTTGGTAAGTAGTTATCATTAAAATGGATTTTACCGATATCAATCGATTTTGTAGGATTTTCTTTAATTAATTTTACCTGAGATGAAAGGTCTGCTGGTAATCCAAGACTTTGAGCAAACCCCTGACCCGTACCAAATCCAATTACACCAAGTGCTACATCCGGATTAATATAAATTCCGTTATGAAAAAAACCATTAATTACCTGGTTAAGTGTTCCATCTCCACCAACTGCGACAATAGTTTCACTACCATTTTCTATCGCTTTTTGTACGAATGAAGTTGCATTTGATTCGGATGTCGTTTCAGAAAAGATATATCCATCACCAAAATAAAATTTTATTTGATGCAGCAACTTTTCTTTTTCTTGCTTTGTTCTCCCACCGGCTGAAGCAGGATTAAATATGATTTGTATTTTTTTGTTGGACATTATTCCTTTTCTCCTGCTTAATTGTATATAGAAGTCAAGACTCAGATGTCATGAAAAAGTCAAAGAGTAGTAAAAGATTTTTTGAATAATTAAAAATATATTGAACATGATTTTTTAGAACCAGAAGCTAAAAATGCGTGCACTGTTCCGGTTGGCGATTCACAGGAAAGATGAGTGCCATTCTCTATCTTTAAAAACTTTTACATCCGCTGATTCCACTTTAAGACCAGTCTCTATTTTACCATCAACAGCAATGAGCAGCGGAAGATCTGTTTTAAGATTTTCGATTTCAAACCGTACACTGTTGCCTTTAAGCAAATCCTAACCTCGGTTTGCATCGTATTGATTGAATTGTCCAGCTAACTAATGATAAAGAATCCAAGATTATCAGCAGAACTTTTACAATTGAATGACAATTCTCTGACAAAAGATGTTTGTTAAATAACTACAATTACATAGGCTAAGATGGATCTGTGAGAGTTAAGCAGATATCTTAACAGTTTTATATTAACAATCAATCGAGGTGATAAAATGAAAAAAACAGCAGCAATACTTTTTGCAGTGATATCATTACTATTAACTTCCTGTGAGGAAAATAATGAATCAGTTGTTGGCTCAACAAGCGATACTTCTATTCCAAATCTGTCATTTGCAGTTGACACTACTTATCTCAATGCCGCAAATAACCAGTTGGTTGCAAAGGGAACCGTAATAAATGCTGGTAACTCAAAGGTAACCTCTCCGTGGTATGTTGAGTGCCAGTTTTATACCAACTCATCAAAGACGACAAAACTTGGAGGAAACTATACACAGATTGGAGTTCCACTTGCTAAAAATGAATCAACGTTTTGGACAATCACTTACTCTTCCTCAAATGTGAATGTAAATGATTATCCGAATTTTGCTGTCGGCAATCTCAGAGGAATTTATAAATGAATTTAGTTAGTTTGTTTTTATAGGAGACTTAAAATGAAAAATAATCAATTGCTGATTATTTGCATTTGCTTGTCTTTATTTTGTAATTATTCATTATATGGACAGAACCAAGAGACTTCAACTAATGGAAAAATAAAATCTAACAGTTTATATTTCGAAGCATTTGGTAATGGCTTATTATATTCTATCAACTATGAACATCTTTTTACAGATAATATGGGCGGCAGAATAGGATTTATGTATTTGCCTTCGTTAAATGTAGTAATTTCTTCTACTAAAGACTTAATTACTATTCCACTTATTTTTAATTATTTCATTGGTGAAAATCATAAACTTGAATTAGGCGGCGGCATCGTCTATGTATCTGCTGGTGAAGTTAATTCTTTATTTGGACTAATGAATGATGATCGTGGAGTATCGGCAGTAATCGGAACCGCAGTTGTTGGGTATAGATATCAGCCAAGAAACAGTGGCTTCTTGTTCAAAATTGGTTTAACTCCTTTTTTTAATAAGCGAGGCGCTATTATTTCGGGTGGAGTTAGTATTGGTTTTAACTTTTGAGATAATGATAACTTTAAGAGTTAAGAATATAATTCAATTTATTAAATCAAATATTATTCAACAAACTGCTTCAAAGTAATATGTGCCGTATCCACAGTTTATTTGAGTGAAGTAATATTAAAAAAGATGATATTATTTAGATAAATAATTTCTTATTTGGCAGAGTAAGGTAACTTAAATATTTAAATGTAAGTTTGTAACAAATTAAAAGTTTTTATGAAGTCAGCGGCGAATAAAAAGGTTTATATCGTCTTATTTTTTTGCTTCAGTCATTCATTTAGTTTTTTTGCTCAGTCTGATTCCTCCAATCGTGCAGAAACTGAGGTACTTCCAATTTTAAGTTACGATACTGATACCGGATTTGGTTATGGAGCTAAGGCTTTTCTTTATAACAAATTTAACATTCAGGAAAGCTTTGATTTAATTCTCTTCAACAGCACAAAGGGGGAACAATGGTATAAAGTTGTTTTTTCTTTACCTGATTTTGAAACCAGACAAGGTACAGAATTTCCATTTGCATTGGATTTAATATTTGAATACGATAAATGGAAGAAATATAATATCTATTATTACGGAAAAAGTCCTTTTGAAAAATCAAATCAGCAAGTTGAATACAATGATAAGTGTGTTTATGAGTTTATTGAAGCAAGAGTCCTGTTTAATCTTGCTCTGAGAAAAGATATAACAGGCTGGTTTGGGATAAAGTTTAATTCAGTTGCATCATATAATTATCAAAGAGATAATGGAATAGATACTACATTAATAGTTGAGAATATCTTTTTAGAAATTCCTTCTGTAAAATATTTATCAGCTAACATAAATTGTAAGTGGGATACAAGAAACAGTTATATTAACCCTTCAAATGGATATGTATTGGAAATGGAACTTGAGTTTGCACCTGATATTTTTAGTGGAAATAATTCTTTTTTCAGAGAGGCATTTATTATTAGATATTATCAGAATATATTATTTGAAAATCTTGTTCTTGCCGGCAGAGCGATGGAGCAGATTTTAATCTCTGAAACCGGCTCGTCACCATTTCTTGCAATACCGGTAGGCGGAAACAATACACTACGCGGTGTTTCAGTCGATAAGTTCAGATTCAAATCTTTATTGCTTTTTAATAACGAATTAAGATATCAGTTCTGGTGGCGTTTTGGTTTAATTACCGGACTGGATATCGGGCATGGATCAAATAAAAATCTTTATACTGAAAAAAGAATTGACTGGATTATTACTCCTGTTATCGGACTTCGTTTCTTTATGGATAATTTTATTGTAAGAGCTGATGTTGGTTTTTATAAAAACGATATCGGCTTTTATCTAAATTTCGGTCACATTTATTAGAAATTTTTAAATCCAATAAGTTTGATCTCGCTTATATTTTTTTGAAGCAAACTGATATAAAATAATACTTATTTATTCAGCACATTTTGATATACACTATAATCATGCTCGCTAAAACAAACAAAAATTATTTTCTCTACAGAGTCTTTCTTCTCTAAAAATATTTTTACTTCAGCTGCTGCAATCTTTGCTGCTCTTTCCAAAGGAAAACGATAAACACCTGTGCTGATTGCAGGGAAAGCGATCGTTCTGATTTTATTTTCAACTGCAAGCTTTAAAGAATTGTTGTAACAGTTTGCGAGTAATTTATCTTCATTATTATTTCCTCCATTCCAAACGGGACCAACCGTATGAATAATAAACTTTGCCGGTAGATTGAATCCGGGAGAAATTTTTGCTTCACCTGTTTTACATCCGCCAAGTTTTCGGTTGAACTCTAATAATTCTGGTCCTGCTGCACGATGAATTGCACCATCAACACCGCCGCCTCCAAGAAGTGAAGTGTTTGCTGCATTAACTATAGCATCAACTTTTAGTTTGGTGATATCTCCAAGCAGAATCTGGATTTTGTCTTTCATTTGTTTGAAATGCTTATATATAAAACCCCTCTTGTAGAGGGGCTTGATGAAACTTCAAATTCCCATCTCTTTTTTTACTTCAGAAAATTTTTCAACAGCAAAATCTAAATCTTCTTTTGAATGTGCTGCAGAGATCTGAACACGGATTCTCGCTGTTCCTTTTGGTACGACAGGGAAGAAGAATCCAATTACATAAACACCTTTCTCAAGCATCTTTGCAGCCATTGTTTGAGCTAATACTGCATCACCAAGCATAATCGGTACAATAGGGTGAATTCCTTCTTTAATATTAAATCCTGCGGCTTTAATTTTTTCTCTGAAATATTTTGTGTTCTCTTCAAGTTTATCTCTTAATCTTGTTGTGGAACTTAACATATCGAAAACTTTTAACGATGCAGCAACAATATTTGGAGCTACAGTATTTGAAAACAAATATGGTCTGGAGCGTTGACGAAGCAGATCAACAATTTCCTGTCGTGCTGAAGTATAACCGCCGCTTGCACCGCCAAGCGCTTTACCGAGTGTTCCGGTAATGATGTCAACTCTTCCAGCAACATTGTTGTGCTCGTGTGTTCCTTTACCGTGTTTACCCATAAAACCAACTGCGTGTGAGTCATCTACCATCACCATTGCATCGTATTTATCTGCAAGATCACAAATTTCATTTAGTGGAGCTATAAATCCATCCATTGAAAAAACACCGTCAGTAGCAACTAAAATATTTCTTGCATTATTTGATTTTGCTTCTTTAAGTTTTTCTTCAAGATCGTTCATATTGCAATTTTTATAACGGTAACGCTGAGCTTTGCTTAATCTTATTCCATCAATTATACTTGCGTGATTAAGTTCATCGCTTACAATTGCATCTTCCTCGCCGAGTAAAGTTTCAAACAATCCGCCGTTTGCATCAAAGCAGGATGTGTAAAGAATAGTATCTTCCATTCCAAGAAATTCAGAAATTTTCTTTTCTAATTCTTTGTGGATTTCCTGAGTGCCGCAAATAAATCTGACTGAGGACATTCCAAATCCCCATTTATCAAGGCTGTCTTTTGCTGCCTGGATGATTTCCTTATTATCAGCCAATCCCAGATAATTATTGGCACACATATTTAACACTTGCTGACCGGTTGTTACTTTAATATGTGCACTTTGCGGAGTAGTGATTATTCTTTCTTTTTTGTAAAGACCTTCCTTTTCAATTCCTGAAAGAATATCCGAGTAATGTTTTTTTGTTTGCTGTTTCATAATAATTCCTAAGTTTTAAAAAGAATTGAAGAACACTGCAAAATTAAGTGCAAAAATTGTTTTTAACACTGATAAAATAATAAACTAAGAGATATTAAACTTATCTGATTATTTTTTTAATTTGTAATGCAATTTTTAATAATCATTGTTCGTATGAATCGGTATTGCAGATTGTGATGAGATTACACTCCCTTCAATTTCCCTAATTAGATTTTGGGGGTGATGAGTTGATGATTTTAATAATATAACATCAATTAGAAAGCAATTAGACCTGACACCGTATCACGCAAAATATTTTGCATACGAGCTCACAAAAAAAATATCTTCTGATAATGTTCAGAAATTTGCTTCTACACTGCTTGATGCACAAGTTGACTTGAACCCTCACCAGGTGGAAGCAGCTTTATTTGCTTTCCGATCACCGCTCTCTAATGGTGCAATCCTAGCTGATGAAGTTGGATTAGGAAAAACAATCGAGGCAGGTTTAGTTATTTCTCAGAAATGGGCAGAACGAAAAAGGAAAATTCTGATTATTGTTCCCTCAAATCTTCGTAAACAATGGAATCAGGAACTACAAGATAAATTCTTCTTGCCTTCAATCATTCTTGAAACAAAATCATTCAATAATTTTATCAAAGAAGGTAAGTTAAATCCGTTTGATCAGACGTATATCATTATTTGCTCATATCAGTTTGCCAGAAAACAAGAAGCTTATATAAAGCACACTAAATGGGATTTGGTTGTTATAGATGAAGCTCACCGTTTAAGGAATGTTTATAAGCCTTCAAACAAAATAGCGAACTCAATTAAGTCTTCAGTTGCTGCCTGTCCTAAAATTCTTCTAACCGCCACACCGCTGCAAAATTCTTTATTGGAGTTATATGGGCTTGTCAGCATAATTGATGAATATTCATTCGGAGATCTGAAAAGTTACAAGAATCAATACTTAAGACTAAATGATGATTCTATTTATGATGAACTTAAATCAAGACTGAAACCTGTTTGTATTAGAACTCTTAGAAGACAGGTGCTTGAATATGTAAGGTATACAAACCGCATCCCGATTACACAGGAATTTTATCCAACTCCGGAAGAGCAGAAGCTTTATGAATTAGTATCTGATTATTTGCAGAATGAAAAACTGTATGCCTTACCTCCAAGCCAAAGATCATTGATGACTTTAGTTTTACGAAGATTGCTTGCGTCATCGACTTATGCAATCTCTGGAACATTAGAGGCTTTAGCTAATAAGCTGGATACCATAATCACTGAACAGTCTGCTGAAAATAATCAGCTTGAAGAGAACATCTCGGATAACTATGAAGAATTTGATGAATTAAAAGATGAATGGACAGAAGATGAAGAGGGTGATGAAGTAAAAGTTTATACTCCTGAAGAAATAGAAGAGATGAGAGACGAGTCAAATAAGCTTAAAGAATTTTTTAATCTTGCTTACTCCATCAAGAAGAATTCTAAGGGTGAAGTTTTACTAACGGCACTAAAACGGGGCTTTACCGAAGCAGGAAAATTAGGGGCAAATCGTAAAGCTATTATCTTCACTGAGTCAACACGAACACAAAAATATTTATTTGAACTGCTTGAGCAGACAGAGTTTGCAGGAAAAATTGTATTGTTCAATGGTTCCAATAACGACCAGAAATCCAAGGCGATCTATAATCAGTGGTTTACGAAGTATAAAGGAACAGACAGAGTTTCTGGTTCTAAGAGTGCGGACATCAGAGCTGCAATAATTGATTATTTCAAAGATGATGCAGAGATTATGATTGCTACAGAAGCAGCGGCTGAGGGTGTTAACCTTCAATTCTGTTCACTTGTAGTAAATTATGATCTTCCCTGGAATCCACAAAGAATTGAACAGCGAATCGGAAGGTGTCACAGATACGGACAGAAGTATGATGTGGTTGTTGTGAACTTCCTGAACAAAAGTAATGCGGCAGATCAAAGAGTTTATCAATTGCTGTCTGAAAAGTTCAAATTATTTGAAGGTGTATTCGGTGCAAGCGATGAAGTGCTCGGAGTGATTGAATCGGGAGTGGATTTTGAAAAACGCATTGCAAGCATATATCAAAATTGCAGAACAGTTGAACAGATTGAGTTAGCATTTGATGAATTGCAAAAATCATTTGAAGAACAAATAGATGAAACAATCAGTAGAACAAGACAACAATTACTTGAAAACTTTGATCAAGAAGTTACAGAAAAGTTAAAAGTCAACCTTAAAGCAAGTCGAGAGTATTTATCAAAATATGAAGAGTGGCTATGGGATTTAAGCAGATATTATTTGGCAGATTACGCTCACTTTGATAATAAAGAATATTCTTTCTATCTAAAGAGCAATCCCTTTCCAGAGGAAATAATTCACCCTGGACCCTACCGAATTGGTAAAGATATAAATGATGCAAACATATACCGCATTGGACATCCGCTTGCGCAAAGAATAATAAATGAATGCAAAAGAAACCAAACTGATAATGCAGAAATTATATTTGATTATTCTGGAGTGCCTGATAGAAAAATTACAATTCTAGAGCCCTTCATTGGTAAATCAGGATGGTTATCGCTATCACTTTTATCAATATCTTCATTTGAAACTGAAGAACATTTATTGTTTTCAGGAATAACCAATGATGGAATTGAATTAGACCAGGAAGCTATTTCAAGAATGTTTACCCTGCCAGCACAAATTGTTCAGACGCCCATTTATGAATCTCAGGAAGTTCTGCGAATAATAAACCAAATCAGAGAGAAACTAAAATTGGGTATTATGCAGACTAATGCTGAAAGGAATTCGAAATTTTTTGACCAGGAAATGGAGAAGCTTGATGATTGGGCTGAGGATAAAAAGAATAGTCTGGAGATTGAGTTAAAAGACTTGGATAAAGAAATAAAACTCTGTAAAGCAGAATCAAAGAAGATTCTGAATCTTGAAGAAAAGGTTGCAATGCAAAGGCAAATAAAGGAAATGGAAAAGAAGAAAAATGAATTACGATTGGAACTATTCAAATCCCAGGATGAAATAGATAATGCGAAAGAAAACTTAATAAATGATATTGAAAAAAGATTAAAACAGAATACTGTTTTAGACCAATTATTTTTAATTAAATGGAGTTTAATCTAGGAGGAATTATGAATGATAATCCTGACCAGGAATTATTAACAAGAATTTCTGATAAAATCCAAGGCGCAGAATTATTCACACCTGATGATCTTGAAACTTTTCGAACAAAAATTTTGAACAATTCAATGACAACAGAGGATCTTATTTTATATTTAGAAAATAAAATTATACTGGACAATCAACCTAATGGGGGTGGTAATGAGTAAATTACAGAGCATTAAGTTGGAATCCTTAAAAGGAGCTACGAACGAAATTGTTATTGATTTTGAGCCCAGAACAAATCTAACAGTTATTTATGGTGAAAATGGAACTGGCAAGACATCTATTGTTGATGCTTTTGATATAGTGTGTAATAATAAAATTGGTTCTTTAGAGACAAAAAGTGTTGGAACTCAGAAAGGAAAATATTTAATTGCTTTAAGAAAAAGAAGACAAGATTTTAAGGTATCATTACAGTATCATCATAATCAATGGCAATCGAGTCTTGGAAATAATTTTCAACCAACTACAATAGGCCCTGATAATAAACCCCGAGTTTCAATTTTATGGAGAGAAAAAATTCAGGAGTTTATTTCAGCACAACCTAATAAAAGATATGAAGCGATTAAATCATTTATTGAAACACCCAAATGTGAAAGAACAGAAAATCTTATAAATGAACTTAAGAAATCAAATGAAGAAAATTTAGAAAATTCCACAAATGCTTTGGTGGAAGCCGAAGAAGCGCTCAAAAACCTTTGGCAGTTGGAAGGTCAACAGAATGATGATTATCTAACTTGGGCCCAAAGTAAAATTTCACGTAGTACTGAAGAATTAGAAAGCGAAATATCCCGTTATAAAAATATTATAGAATTAACTTCTTCGACTAAATCTAAAAAACAGATATTTGACAATACAGTTAATTCTGTTACTGAGGTAGCAGAGTTATTTAATGCTACTAATCGTGAGTTCGAAAATAAAGCTGTTGGGATGGAGCAAAATATCTCACTTTTGATTGACTTGTTAAATGATGCGGAAAAATATATAGAGCTTACTAATGTTTTAGAAAATTGTCCAGTATGTGAACAATCTGTACAAAGGGGTGACTTGTTGGAACGAGTTAAGAGCAGACTAACTTCAAAAAGTGATTTAGTTATATTAAAAAACGATCTGATCAGACTTGAAGGGAGAAAAAATTCAGCTCAGACTCAATTACAAAGATACCAGGATGATTATATTGAATCTGCAAGTAAACTATATCGATCAGTTAGAGATTTTACTCCTCAAGAATTAGTCGATAATCAATTCCAAATATCAGAGTACTCTGCCTTAGATGAATCCTCACAAAATACAATTGAAGAAAAAATAGAAGTAACATCTTCACTTTTAACGAAAATTGAAGAATCAATAACATTGATGAATAATAAAAAAGATGAATTGATCGCGAATAAGAATCAGATAAACGCTATAACCAACCATCTAAACACTATTGAACAAAAGAGGAATACTGCTGAACATTTGGCATTGATGAAAAATAAGATTACTGAATTATATGATATATTTGTTGAAGAACGACAGCTCTATGTAAAAAGATTACTTGAACTTATTTCAGATGATATTGATAGAATGTATTCTAATATTCATCCAAATGAAAATATTGGCAGGATTAAACTTACTCCCGAACGACGTGCTTCAATAGAACTAAAAGCTATGTTTGAAAATCAGGATGATATTTTACCACAAGCCTACTATAGTGAATCGCATTTAGATACTCTTGGTATATGTCTATTCATTGCTCTAGCAAAACTTTTCCGCGACGAAGACACTATATTGATTTTTGATGATGTTATTACATCTGCTGATCAGATTCATCTTACAAGATTCTTAAGAATGTTGGAGGGTGAACTTGGACATTTTCAACACACAATAATTACAACTCATTACCAGGTGTGGAGGGATAAATATAGATATGGTGGAGGAAATAACGTACAGACAGTTGAGCTACTAAGATGGACTTTTGATAGAGGAATAAGACATACCAAAACAAAGTTGTACATTGAAGAGTTGAATCATTATCTTAGCCAAGAACCAATGGATAAACAAATTGTAGCTTCCAAATCTGGAATTTTTCTTGAGTTAATTTTAGATAATTTAGCTTTGATGTACAGATGTAAACTTCCAAGAAAGGCCGATCCATTTTACACCTTAGGTGAGTTTATGGGAGCATTTGACTCAAGTTTGAAAAGAAGATTGAAGGTTGAAATTGTTAATGAGGGGGACACTAACCAAGAAATTCAACTAGCCTCCTGTTTTAATGTGCTTCCAGAAGATAGTCAACTTCGTAATGAGGTAGGGTGCCACTTTAATACTATTGGCGAACATTTCTCTGAAGATGATATTCGTATTTTAGCTAATAACACAATCACTTTTGCTGATGCACTAATTTGCGCTGATTGTGGCGAGTTCCCCTACAGAAAACGATCAGGGAGTTATTACGAATGTGGTTGCAGCAAAAAGCGATTACATCCTTTTGCCGATTAGAGAGTAGTGACTTAATACTTCTAAAGAAAATTTAATTTAATTAGAGAGAAAAGTAAATGAACCTTAAAAAAATTGAACCTGAAGATTTCTCTGCATTTCAAAAAGAAATTGAAAAAATTCGAAATACAGTTGACAGGACATTAAATCTGTCCTGGTTTTATATGTATGCTCGCTTCAGGATGACCCAAGGAGAATTTCAAAGTACATTCAGTGTTGATGGTCGTAATGATGGTGGAATTGATTGTTATTTCAAAGAAGGTAATACTTTTTATATCATTCAATCAAAGTATCACATTAAGAGTCAGAAAGAAAGTTCTGCTAATATAAAACAAGAACTACAAAAAATTGAAAAAACAATCGTTGCTGAAAACACTAATAAATCTGCTGAAGAGTTTATTAACGGTTTACGTAGAGAAGTAAAGAATGATAACTTTTACCTGGAAATAATATGGCTCACTACCAATGAGATTACTGAAAAGGTTAGGGCTGAATCACAAGAATACTTGGATAAAATTTTAAGTAATCGAAGTTGGGAAATAAATGCCGAGATAAATTTTATTGATCGATTTGCACTTGAGGGAGTTATTTATGATATAAAACACGGCTATGTTCCCCATACAGGTAAAAAGTCTCTGAAAATTGAAGCTGGTGAATATATGAAGATAGGTAAGGATCGAAATAATATTGAAGGAATAGTATGTAACATTAAAGCGAAAGAAATTTTAAGCTGGTTTAATTCCGCAACTGATATCAATACATTTTTGCAAAAGAACGTGCGTGAATCAGTTGGAGATAAATCGACAATCAATAAAGCCATTCGAAGAAGTTATAAAGAAGATCCTACATTATTCTGGTATAAACACAATGGAATAATTGTTTTTGCTGATTGGATCGATATAAATGCACAGAATACAGTCATCAGCATTAGAAATCCTCAGATAGTAAATGGCGGGCAAACAGTGACTCAACTTTATAAAGCATTTGATGAGGATAGAAACTCAAATAATCCAACAAAGTTACTGGTAAGGATTTACAGGTTACCATATGAAGATGCAGAAACTTACAAAAGGAGTATCGACATTATCGCGGCACTCAATACTCAAAATAAAATTAAATCATCGGATCTTCATTCGACTGATCCTCGCCAGGTTATGTTGGAAAATAGACTTGATGAACTAGGTACAAGTTACAGATATTATCGTAAGCGAAGTGATCAGGGAAAAATTTCAAGTCCGAATAATATTTTTATGACGAAATTAGCATTGTATTATTATGTATGTGAGTATCGAAAGCCAGATGAAGGAATTGCGGGAGAGATTGAAACATTTTTTGAAGAACAAAAAAGATATGATGATTCATTCCCCGCATCATTAATTAAAAAACCCTTATCAAAAGGCGTGGATCATATTATATATAATTATGTGGAATGCTGGAATTTACATTTCTTAATCCATAGACATTTTTCCTGGGAAATAACCAAAAAGCAAGAGGAATATTTTTTGTATGTGTCCTGGTATTTATTAGTTGATATATACCAGCAGATTCAGAATTGGAAAGAAAAAGTATACACAGGAACAGGCAGGGAATGGCTTGAATTTATTGATAGTCCAGAGTTTAGAAATGGAATAATAAAATATTCAAAGTTGCGTTATAATATTTATATGAAGATGCTACCAAAACGTGAATTGGAGCCAAGAAATTTTTATAAATCTGTTGAAGGACGTAAAAAATTTCTTTCAAATTCAGGTAACATTAATCAATTCAAATCATTATTAAAAAAATCTTATGAGTTATTTAGAAAGCACAACCAATATTAGAATACTATGAACCACAAACCCAAACTTGAATTAACCTGGATTGGCAAAGACGAGCAGCCAAAGCTTGAACCGCGCATTTTAATTGAAGATCCAGAAAAGTCCTACGGTGATAAGAATAGTGAAAATATGCTAATTTATGGTGATAACCTCTTAGCTCTTAAAGCTCTTGAACAGGATTTTACTGGCAAGATAAAATGCATATATATAGATCCTCCATATAATACAGGGAATGCATTTGAGCATTATGATGATGGAGTGGAACATTCTTTATGGTTGAGCTTGATGAAACCTCGTCTTGAAATTCTAAAAAATTTATTAAGTGAGGACGGTAGTATATGGATATCCATTGATGCTGATGAAAGTCACTATCTTAAAGTTCTTTGTGATGAAATCTTCGGACGAAATAACTTTGTTGACGAAGTAATTTGGCAAAGAGCATTCTCGCCAATAAACTTGAAGAAAACGCTTTCAAGAAGTCACGACGCTATTTTGGTATATAGTAAAAATAGTTATGGTTTTAATCTAAATCAGATTCCGAGACGTGCAGAACAATTAAAAAACTATAAAAATCCAGATGAAGATCCGAGAGGGCTGTGGGCATCTGGTGGAATTGATGTTGGTCCAATTGTCCCATCGCAAGTCTATGAAATTATCACTCCGAGTGGTCGAAAAGTATTACCACCTGATGGTTATTGTTGGAGATTCAAAAAAGAAAAATTCTTAGAATTAGTAACGGATAATAGAATTTGGTTCGGCAAGAATGGGGATAATGTTCCTAGAATTAAAAGGTTCTTATCTGAAGTCAAAGAAGGTGTTACGGCAATGACATTATGGTTAAGAGAAGAAGTTGGCGACAATCAAGAAGCTAAACGTGAAGTCAAACAAATTATCGAAACTGATGTCTTTACTACCCCTAAACCTGAAAGACTATTACAGAGAATTTTAACTCTATCTTCCAATAATGGCGATTGGATTCTAGATTCATTTCTTGGTTCTGGCACAACTTCGGCAGTAGCACATAAAATGAATCGCAGATGGATTGGAATTGAGTTGGGCGACCATTGTCATACTCATTGTATTCCTCGTTTACAAAAAGTTTGTGACGGCGCTGATCAGGGTGGTATTTCTGAGGCTGTTAATTGGAAAGGCGGTGGTGGTTTCAAATACTATTACCTTGCACCGAGCTTACTCAAGCAGGATAAATATGGCAACTGGATAATAGAAGAAAAATATAATGCTGATATGCTTGCAGCGGCAATGGCAAAGCATAATAACTTCAACTATCAACCAAGCGAAGAGGTTTATTGGAAGCAAGGACAATCAACAGAGAAAGATTTTATTTATACAACAACTCAATTTATTACTGTTGAAAAATTGGATCATATTCACGAAGAAATGCAGCCTGACGAAAGCTTGCTTATTTGCTGTAAGAAATTCTCCAAACCCTGTGAAAACAGATATTCAAACATCACAATTAAAAAAATACCACAAATGCTTTTAGGCAAGTGTGAATTTGGCAAAGAAGATTACAGCTTAAATATTATCTCAATGCCGAGAAATGAAAACGAGCCTGAGTTTGTTCCCAAAGGACCGGAAAAGAAAGCAAAGAAAACAGAAAAGGACAGCAGTCCTGGTTTATTTACAAATGAAGACCAGGTGTAACAATGTCATCAAAGAAAAGTCTTTCCAAAAATATTTATAATGACATAAAGCAGGTTATTGACGATGCCCGGAGCAGAAGTTTTCGTGCAGTTAATTTTCTAATAGTAGAAGCCTATTGGAATATAGGGCGTTTAATTGTAGAAGAGGAACAAAAAGGAAAAAAGCGGGCAGAATACGGCAGTTATCTGATAAAAGAATTATCGGAAAGATTAACAAAAGATTTTGGAAGGGGATTTACGGAGAGTAATATCAAGTATTTTAGATTATTCTACTTGAGTTTTCCAATTCGTCACGCATTGAGTGACGAATTGGAACATTCAAAACTCCACGCATTGAGTGGAGAATCTGTTACTTCAAAACAGGTAATTCCTCACGCAACCCGTCACGAATCTATTGAACTAAAAAATTATCTTCGTCCGGAACTGAGCTGGACTCATTACCGTATCTTACTCAAATTAGAAAAAGAAAAAGCCAGATTATTTTATATGAACGAAGCTGCAAACTCTAATTGGAGCACAAGAGAACTTGATCGTCAGATTAATTCTCTCCTCTTTGAACGCTTATCATTAAGTAAGAATAAAAAAGCAGTTTTAAGGATGGCAAAAAGAGGTCAGATAATCAATAAACCAAATGATTTAATTAAAGACCCCTATGTACTGGAATTTCTTGGGTTAGAAAACCGTGAAAAATATTATGAAGCAGATTTGGAAAAAGCATTGATAGACCATTTGCAAAAATTTTTATTGGAGTTAGGTAAGGGTTTTTCTTTCATTTCCCGTCAGAAGAGAGTTACACTCGATAGCGAGCATTTTTATATTGATCTTGTTTTTTATAACCGGCTAACTAAAAGCCATATACTCTTTGATCTTAAAGTCGGAAAATTAACTCATCAGGACATAGGTCAGATGCAGATGTATGTGAATTATTTTAATAGAGAAATCAAATTGAAAGAAGAAAATGAAACTATCGGCATAATACTCTGTGCAGAGAAGAATAATGCAGTCATCAAATATACTTTGCCGCCGAAGCAGAAACAGATTTTTATTTCCAGATACATCCCGTATCTGCCTACCGAAGATGAGCTAAAGAATGAGATAATGAAAGAAAAATTGAATTTTGAAACCAGGTCAAATTATTTAAAGGGGAAGCGGTGAGCAATAATACATTATACATTCGCAACAGATTAAGTTTAAGAAAGCCACAGGAAGACAGCTTATTTATTCTAACTGAATTAGCGGACAGGCTTGAACTAAAAAAGAATTGTAATCTTGAACAGGAATTAGAAAAAGTAAAAAGCTCTTATCCAACCTGCACGGACTTTGAAAGAAATTTTCCTTCAATATGTTTTGCTCTTGCTACTGGTGTTGGTAAAACCCGTTTAATGGGTGCGTTTATTGCTTATCTTTATTTAGAAAAGAAAATTAAAAACTACTTTGTGCTTGCACCAAATCTCACCATCTATAATAAACTGATTACAGATTTTTCTGATTCATCACATCCGAAATATGTTTTTCAGGGAATTGGCGAGTTTGTTCATAACAAACCAGTCATTGTAACTGGTGATAATTATCAATATGCAAAAACACTTTTTGATCAATTTGAAATAAGAATAAATGTATTCAATATTTCCAAGATAAATGCTGAGACCAGGGGTGGAAATATACCGCGTATAAAGAGGCTCTCAGAATATCTTGGCGAATCTTACTTCGAATACCTTGTTGGTTTAGATGATTTAGTGCTGCTGATGGATGAATCACATCATTACCGCGCTGATAGAGGTATGGAAGTGATAAATGAATTAAAACCGATTCTTGGATTAGAGCTAACTGCCACACCACAGGTTGAAAGAGGCAGCAATACAATAAAGTTTAAGAATGTTGTATATGAATATTCGTTGGCTAAAGCAATTCGTGATGGTTTTGTTAAGGAGCCAGCAGTCGCTACACGAAAAGATTTTGATCCGAGCAAGTATCAAGTAGAAGAATTGGATCGAATCAAACTTGAAGATGGCATTCGCATTCACGAGGACACAAAAGTTGCGTTAGATATTTACTATCGTGATAGTAAAACAAAGTTAGTAAAACCTTTTGTCCTGGTTGTAGCTAAGGATACAGACCACGCCACTCAGCTTCGGCAGCTTATCCAATCAAAAGCATTCTTTGATGGCAGATATGCAGATAAAGTAATGGAAATCCACTCAAGTCAACGTGGAGAAGAAAAAGAAGAGAACATTCAGCAGCTTCTTTCATTAGAAGACCCAAACAATAAAATAGAAATTGTAATTCACGTTAATATGTTGAAGGAAGGTTGGGATGTAACAAACCTTTATACAATAGTACCTCTGAGAACAGCAGCTTCAACTACTTTAAGAGAACAGACCATCGGCAGAGGATTACGTTTACCATTTGGCAGAAAAACCGGATCAAAAAAAGTAGATACTTTGACTATAGTATCACACGATAAATTCCAGGAGATAATTGATGAAGCAAATAAACCAGACTCAATTATTAAACAGGAAAATGTTATCGTAATTGATGAGCTAGAACTCGGAAGACCAAAAGAAGTTGTTACTTCCACTTCAAGTTTTGAAAGACATATTCAGGAAGAAGAGAAAAGAATTGAAGCAATAGTTGAACCTGAAAAGAAGCAGGAAGAAAAATTAAAACTTGAAATTAAAAAAGATATTTACACTACCATCCCAACCCTTAATACAGCAGTAAGAAATGTAACTGATCTGAAACAAGAAGAAGTGAGAAAAGTTGCTGTAGATAATTTCAAACAAAGGATAATGAGTGATCCTCAGCAATCAATGTTTGTTGATGAAAGAATTAAGGAATTCACAGACCATTATGATGCGGTTGTAGATGAATTCACTAAAAATTTAATTGAAATCCCTCGTATTACAATCCAACCAACAGGAGTAATTAAAACAGGATTCAAAGATTTTGAACTTGATACGAACTTCCTGAATTATCAACCCGTATCTGAAGAAATATTAAGGAAGACTTTGCGCGAGCAGGAAATTGATATTATTGCCGGCAATCATTTTGGAGGGATTAAAAATGATTCACCTGAAAATTTAATTGTCAACGAATTAATAAACTATCCAGAAGTTGACTATGATGAACAAGCTGAGTTTTTATTCAGGCTTGCTAACAGTGCAACTAATAAATTCAGACAGTATTTGAATGAGGGTGATGTAGAGAGTGTAGTGCAATATCATAAATCTGAAATTGGAAGGTTCATCTATCAGCAGTTGATGGAACATTTTTATGTAGAAGCTCCGGAGTTTGAAAAACCTGTTATTGATGTAAAAGCTTTTACAAAGATTGAGGATCACAATTACTCAAAATATTCTCAGGACCAGATATACGATTATAAAGAAACAGTCAATCCAACCTCAGCAATTCCAACGAAGATATTTGCAGGATTCAGAAAAGCGTATCATCTGCTTTATAAATTTGATTCAAAAACAGAGAAGGATTTTTCAATAATTCTTGAACAAGATAACGATGTTGAAAAATGGTTAAGACCGGCACACAATCAGTTTAGAATATATTGGGCGCATAATTCAAAACAATATCATCCTGATTTTGTTGTGGAAAGTAAGGATTCAATTTTCATTATAGAAACAAAAAAACAAGACGCAATGAGTGATGATGAGGTTAAAGATAAAGCAAGAGCGGCACTTGAATATTGTAAATATGCCTCTGAATATACTTCTGCTAATGAAGGGAAGCCCTGGAAGTATGTTTTAATTCCACATAACGCTGTGCAAACGAATATGAGTTTTAAGCATCTGGTTGAGCAGTTTGAAAGAAGTTAATATTAATTCTTAAAGTATATTATCAATATATTGATTGGATACAGATTAGATTTATTTTGTTATTATATTCTTTTGCATTAGCTATATCATTATCTAGTTCTTCGGGTGGGAAGTTAAAAACAGAAACATTATAGTTGCCGAGCAGTTCCATAAATGTTTTTTTAGAATAACCTGCAAGTTCTGCTGCCTGTCCCAGGGAAAGTTTCCCGGATTCATATAATTTAGCAGCAAGCAGAGTAACTGTTTCTTTAGGAGAAAGATCAAATTTATCAGGAAGATGTATTGTTAATGTTTTCATAACAGTTCTAAAATAAGGAAATTCACATTCAATTTCACCTCTATACCAATTTCATTATTTGTAAGCCGCCAATAATTTTCATTAGCAATTTGGAAGTGATACTATTTACCGTAGAACCAAATGTTCTAGATACTGCTTGCCCCTTTGGGGGATACCGGATACCAGATAATGATAGTCTCCTAATCGTTTCTCTTCCTGCCTTTGATTAGTTGATTTAGCAAATCCATAACAATAAGCGATCATAATCGAAAAATCTTATAAGAATTTGTGATCGTAATCGAAATATCTTATGTTTGAGACCAGAATTGAGGATAAAAAAATGATTAAAAGAGAAATTCAGGATTCAATCGAATCCAGACTGTTCAAGGGAAAACTCATCGTAATTTATGGTGCAAGGCAGGTCGGTAAAACTACTCTTATAAAAGAGATTGGTAGAAAATTTTCTGACCAGGAAGTTTATCTCAACTGTGATGAGCCGGATATAAGAGAGCTATTAATTGATGCAACCTCAACAAAACTTAAAAATGTTGTTGGACAGAAAAAACTTGTATTAATTGACGAGGCTCAGCGAGTAAAAAATATTGGCATCACGTTAAAACTTTTTGTGGATGAATTAAAGGGTGCTCAGGTAATTGCAACCGGTTCATCAGCATTTGAATTATCAAATGAAATCAATGAGCCATTAACAGGAAGAAAATTTGAATACTCTCTTTATCCATTATCAATGAGAGAACTGAGTAGTGAATTTGGTTGGCTGGAGACAAATAGACTTTTGGAAGAGCGAATACTTTATGGTATGTATCCGGATGTTGTTCTCAATCCTAATGAAAAGAAAAATCTGTTAAAATATCTGACACGGAGTTATCTTTTTAAAGATGTATTAAGCTATCAGGGGGTTCGTAAACCTGAAGTGCTGGATAAACTTTTGCTTGCTCTTGCTGCGCAAATTGGAAGCGAAGTTTCTTATAATGAGTTAGCAGGAACTGTCGGGATAGATAAAGATACCATAAACAAATACCTCGACATTCTTGAGAAAGCATTTGTTATTTTCCGTCTGCATCCGTTTAGTCGAAGTGTCAGAACGGAGATTACGAAGATGAGAAAAGTCTATTTTTATGATACCGGGATTCGGAATGCACTTGTTTCAAATTTTAATTCGCTTGCTTCAAGAAATGATAAAGGAGCTTTGTGGGAAAATTTTTTGGTATCTGAGAAGCTTAAAATGAATTCTTATTTGAATATTGATGCAAAAACATTTTTTTGGAGAACGTCACAGCAACAGGAAATTGATTACATTGAAGAAAAAGAAAATAAATTATTTGCTTATGAGTTTTCCTGGAATGTCAATAAGAAAAAGAAAATCCCGCTTACTTTCCTGAAAGCTTATAGTACGAAAGAATCTGAAATAATTACTAAAGAAAATTATGAGAAGTTTTTGGGTATTGTTTAGAGCAAATTTAATGTCAGAGTAGATATTTGTCATCCCTGACTTTTTTGTTGCCTGATTTTCATTTCACTTCTAATTCAATTTCAATATTTTTGAATCGCCAATAATTTTTTGAGCCAGTGGCTCATCAGCCTTTGGCTGAATTAACTAACAAACATTAAGGGATACTATGTACCGCAGAACAAAATGTTCAGGGTGTGAGAAAACTACATCCAATCCAAAATAACTTTTCCCGAATTACCCGATTTCATAATTTCAAAACCTTCTATGTAATCATCAACCTTATAACGATGAGTAATGATTGGACTAATAGGTAAACCGCTTTGAACCATTGCCTGCATCTTGAACCAGGTTTCAAACATCATTCTACCATATATACCACGGATAGTTAATCCGTTGAATATAACTTTTCCCCAGTTGATGCCAGCTTGTTCAGGAAGAATGCCGAGTAATGCAATCTTACCTCCGTGATACATTACATCAATCATATCGTTGAAAGCATGAATACTGCCGCTCATTTCCAAGCCGACATCAAAACCGCCAACCATTCCAAGTTCTTTTACAACATCAGATAGTTTTTCTTTTGTTACATCAACAGCTCTTGTAACTCCCATTTTTTTTGCAAGCTCTAAACGATATGGATTCATATCAGTGATAACAACATTTCTAGCACCTGAATGTCTTACAACTACTGCCGCCATTATTCCGATAGGACCAGCTCCAGTAATAAGTACATCTTCACCAAGAACATCAAATGATAATGCTGTATGAACTGCATTTCCAAGCGGATCAAATATTGAAAATATTTCTTTCGGAAGTTTAGGATCGCAATGCCAGATGTTTGAAACAGGAATTACGAGATATTCAGCAAAACATCCGGGACGATTAACTCCAACTCCTTTTGTGTTCGGACAAAGATGACCTCTTCCTTCACGGCAATTTCTACAGGTTCCGCAAACAATGTGTCCTTCTCCGCTGACAAGTTCACCAACTTTTACATCGTGAACGTTGCTGCCAAATGCTTCAACAGTTCCAACATATTCGTGTCCGACATGCATTGGAACTGGAATAGTTTTTTTTGCCCATTCATCCCAATTATAAATGTGAATATCAGTACCGCAAATTGAAGTTTTGTGGATTTTTATAAGTACATCATTTGGTCCGTATTCAGGAACAGGAACTTCATCCATCCAGATACCGGGTTTAGCATATTTTTTAACGAGGGCTTTCATTTTTTTCATGGTAAGGTCCTTAGAGATATGAATTATAATAATGGTTAAACTTTTTTAAAATATCTAACCAAAATTAGAGATTAGGTAAGAAATCAACAAAGAAAAAATCTAAAAATAAAATTCAGAGATAAATCAAATAATTGAAAATAGAGCAAACTCTCTGTTTAAAAACGATCCTTTAATATTTTGATGCTGACTGATTTGTTTTTCGATAAGGTCTGAGTTCAAATCGTTTACAAAAGCTACGCTTTTTAACCATTCAATTTCGTCTTTTGTAACAAGTTTATTAACACAAGCTAAACTAATCGCATCCTGAAGGAAAGAGGTTGCTATACTTTTATCCGAGAAAACAATCGGGTCGGAATCAATATATTTGTTTGTGAGAAGATTTCTGATTGTTTCTTCAAAAAAATCTGATGCGAATCCTAATTTTTCTGAAATAGTCTTTAACATTTCCTTTTCTTTTGAGCTTAATTCTTTATCAAGCCTGGCGGTTATTAATAAGCCTTTTAGGTAATTGCTTCGGTCAATTAAGGGTATGTTCATTTCATCCTATAAAATAAGTTTTAGATAGTAGAAATAATCAATGTAGCCTCACAACTATTATGCCTTCAAATTTTCTATTACTAAAATATCATTTTTTATATAAAACGCTATGGAAATATAAATCTCATTGATTCTGCACACAAAAATCATCTCAAATCAGATAAAAGTTCTAATCAATTTCTAATTATAAGGCACTGGCTAAAGTTTTCTTAACTTCCCTCGAATATATATGGCTTAATTTTTCAGTAAAGATAAATAACTGGTAAATGCTCAGTAATAATTTATATGAGAGATTGAAAAATTTTCCGTTTTTTTTGGCATAATAATCATTCCTGTAAGAAAAACATCCTTGATAACTCAACATTTTATGGATTAAAACGATAGTTAATTAGATAAGTTTAAAAATTAATGTGCGTTTAATATCCAATTCAAACTAAATTAATATTAATAGTTGGAAACAGATGAATGCTGCCAAAAATAAAAAACATAGAATCATTTAATCCGACTTCCAATCTGATTCCTATCCAACCACAGTCTAATAACGGAATAGCTCATGATCCGGTCATAAAACAAATTCTTGAATGTTTTCCTGATCCTGTTTTGATTCTTGATAAAGACAGGCAAATAGTTACTTATAATGATAAAGCAAAAAATTTTTTTAATCATATAATTACAATTGATGTAGCAGCAAAAAAAATTGGTGAAGCACTTGGATGTGTGTATGCTTTAAGAAAAAAAAATATATGTGGTGAAACTGAGTATTGCTCTCGATGTGGTGTAAATAAAACTTTTTCTGATGTATTAATAAAACCAGGAAATTATGAGAATGAATTTGCGATAAAAGTGAATAATAATGGGCTTGAAACAACAATTGATTTTAGAACTTATATCTCAAATCTGAATTACGAGGATAAGGAATATGTAGTTCTGTCAGTTAAAAGTCTTGAAAGTGAAAAACGCAGGGAGCTTTTAGAAAGGATTTTTTTTCATGATGTATTAAATACAGCTTCAATTATTTTTGGTATATCTGGTATGATCTCCGAGGCTGATATTAACAAAGATCTGGAAAGATATACTGTAATACTTCAGAATATTTCTGAGCAGTTAATTCAGGAAATTCAGGCTCAAAGGGATTTAATCAATGCCGAAGCAGGCAATTTAATTATCTATCCTGCAGTAGATACAGTAAAAGATATTCTTGAAAAAACTTATCAGCTTTATCAGGATAATATTCTTACCAAAGGAAAAGAATTTGTTTGTGAATATCCCGAGGATACATTAATAATTGAAACTGATCATCATTTTATAATCAGATCTTTGGGTAATCTTATAAAGAATGCTCTTGAGGCAATCAATCCGGGCGGTAAAGTTTCTTTAACTGCAAAAGATTACGGCGATAATGTCCGTTTTGTTGTTTCTAATGATGGGGTTATTCCAAAGCATATTCAGCTGCAGATATTTAACCGCTCATTTAGTACCAAAGCAAAAAAGGGAAGAGGCATTGGTACTTACAGTGTAAAACTATTGATTGAAAATTATCTTAAGGGGAAAGTAAGTTTTATTTCAGATGAAGAAAATCAGACTAAGTTTATAATCGAATTACCTAAAAAATTCTCTGAGTAAGTATTTTCCTGCCGCAGCCTTCAAACCAATTTAATCTTGCTTCATTTATCATAAGTAGTTGACTAAATTTCATCAAAATTATTTTAAGTCTGGATAAAGTATATCTAAAATAAAATAGTAGTATTTTTAAATCATTAGATAAATAATTTTTCCAAAATTTTATACTGGAGTTAATCATGAGTTACCGGATTGAAAAAGATACAATGGGTGAAATTCAGGTACCTGCAGATAAATATTACGGCGCACAAACTGCAAGATCGTTAATGAATTTCAAAATAGGCGGAGATAGATTTCCGCGTGAACTTATTCGTGCTTTAGGTATTCTCAAAAAAGCTGCTGCATTAACCAATAAAGAACTCGGCACTCTTCCTTCAGACAAAGCTGATCTAATTGTAAAAGCTGCAGATGAAGTAATTGAAGGCAAACTTGATGAACATTTTCCTTTAGTTGTCTGGCAAACCGGCAGCGGTACACAAACCAATATGAATTCAAACGAGGTAATCTCAAATCGTGCAATAGAACTAGCAGGTGGTGAAATGGGGAGTAAAAAACCAATTCATCCTAACGATGATGTCAATAAAGCTCAATCATCAAACGATACTTTTCCAACAGCAATGCACATCGCAGCAGTAGAGGAGATTCATAGAAGATTAATTCCGATGGTTACAAAACTTCGTGATGCACTTGCAGCTAAAGAAAAAGAATTTAAGGATATAATTAAAATCGGCAGAACTCATTTGATGGATGCTGTTCCATTAACACTTGGTCAGGAATTCAGCGGATATGTTCAAATGTTATCAAATGGTCTGGATAGAATCAATGCCTCGCTGCCAAGATTATATGAATTAGCTTTAGGAGGTACTGCAGTTGGAACAGGGTTAAACACTCATCCTCAATTTGCAGTTAAATCCGCTGAACACATTGCAAAAATTACAGGTAAAAAATTTGTTACAGCTCCAAATAAGTTTGAAGCATTAGCAGCACACGATGCACTTGTTGAGTTTAGCGGAGTATTAAAAACTCTTGCTGCTTCTTTGATGAAAATAGCAAACGATATAAGATTTCTTGGTTCAGGTCCGCGCTGTGGTTTAGGTGAACTTAATCTTCCTGAGAATGAACCCGGCAGTTCAATTATGCCCGGCAAAGTGAATCCAACACAAAGTGAAGCTTTAACAATGGTTTGTGCACAGGTGTTTGGAAATGATGTGGCTGTTAATTTCGGCGGTGCAACAGGACATTTTGAACTTAATGTTTTTAAGCCGGTAATAATTTTTAATGTCCTTAACTCAATAAGATTAATTTCTGATGCTTGTGAAAGTTTTACAGATCATTGTGTGGTTGGAATTGAAGCAAACATTATCAACATTAAAAAACATCTTGAAAATTCTTTAATGCTTGTTACTGCATTAAATCCGCACATTGGTTATGATAATGCTGCTAAAGTTGCAAAGAAAGCTCATAAAGAAAATACAACATTAAAACAAGCTGCGATGGACCTTGGTTTACTTACTTCTGAGAAATTTGATGAAGTTGTGAGACCGGAAAAAATGGTTGGACCTGGAAAGTAAGTTAATCCTTACACAGAGTTCCACAGAGGAGTCACAGAGAAACACTGAGTTAAAATTAGAGATTCTGATCAATTAACTAGTCGAATTATCGGATGTGCGATTGAAGTACATAAAAATCTTGGTCCTGGTTTGCTTGAATCAGTTTATGAAGAATGCTTGTGCCATGAATTAAGTGAAAATAATATTTTATTTGAAAGACAAAAACCTGTTTCAATTAATTATAAATCTATAAAATTGGATGCTGGTTATAGGATTGATATTCTTGTTGAAAATTTAGTAATAGTAGAATTAAAATCTATTGATGCACTGGCTCCGATTCATACTGCACAAGTTCTTACATATTTAAAGTTTTCTGAAAAGAAAATTGGTCTTCTGATTAATTTTAATGTAACACGACTTAAAGACGGAATAAAAAGATATGTATTATAATTCTCTGTATTTCTCGGTGTAAGGATTTTTGATGAAAAACTGGAACGGAATAATATCCTTACTTCTTGCCTGTATTGAGTTTTTGTTACTCTTTAATTTGCTGGTGTTTGTTAAAAAAAACAGAGTAAACGTAATAGCCTTAATTATGATTACTTTACTCGCTGCTTATCAGACAATGGAATTTTTAATGTGCCAGATTGAGTTACAAAATTCATTTTATCCATACTTTGCTTTCATAATTATTTCGTTTTTACCGCCATTAAATCTGATACTTACTCTTTCACTTACTCATAATCCTGCTCTTACATTTAAAAGCTGGTTAATTTTTCTTCCGGCAATTTTATTTTCAATTTATTACTCGTTTGTAATTCCAGAATTTGAAGTAACAAGCTGCACTGTAATATACGCAGCTTATCATTATCCGCTTGGAGATCTTTTCGGATTCTTTTATTACCTGCCTATTCTTATCTCTATTATATTTTTAATTGTGTACATCAGAAAACATCAGGAAAAAAAGAAAAGAATAATCGGTAGGATTTTATTATCTGGAAATATTTTTATCAGTCTGCCAGTGCTGCTGGGATTTACTTTAATGTATTTTAATAATTACTCAATAATATCTTCGATAGAAAGTATAATGTGCAAGTTTGCATTTGTTTATGCACTTTGTCTTACAATTATATGCTTATATAACTCTCCATTTAATGAGGAACGAAACTATCTTAAACTTTTTTCCGGATTCAAATAACAGATATGTAATAACAGATTATCTAGCTATTTTGCTTAAGAAATCAGATTGTATAATGGGCAAGCAAGTGGATAGATGAATATTGCGGAAGTGTCTGAAAGAATGTTAATCCATACTCTGCTCCAACACTGATCTTAAATCCTTTCAGATCAAAATTCCTTAAATCATATCCCACTGAAATTGAAAGTACGATCCCATAATCCCAAACATCAGTATCGCTAAATGTGCGGTCATTAAGAGCTAAGAATCCTACACCTTCTTCAAGAAAAATTTTACTATCAAAATATTGAGTTGTAACTCCCTTTAATGACATTCCCAATAAATATGGATTATAAGGCTGCTTGGTATTTGGTAACAGTGCATTAAAATCTTTAACAAAAACAAAGCTTAATCTCGGAAAGACTTCCTGAAAAATCGGGAAATCTGCCTCTGCAAAAAGACTGGCTGTAAATCCGCCCACAGAAGTAGAGTTGCCTTTAAATGAACCGCCGCCAATAAAACCACCGACACTGAAATCAGTCTGAGAAAACGCGGTATATGAAAATATTATTATTGCTGACAAAAAGATTTTTAGTTTCAAGAACATTCCTTTAATTTTTAATAGCTCTAAAATAGTTTCATATAACAGAAAACAAAAGGAAGAAAAATGGAAAAAGTTCTCTATCATTATAAAGCTATTGTAGTTGACGTTTATGATGGCGATACCTGCACTGTTGATATTGATTTGGGTTTACATACCTGGATTAAAAAAGAAAAAATAAGACTAAGCAGAATAAACGCACCGGAAATAAAGGGTAAAGAAAGAAATGACGGATTAAAAAGCCGTGACTTTTTAAGAAGCATTATTTCAGGAAGGGAAGTGTTTATTCAAACTATAAAAGATAGAAAAGAAAAGTTCGGCAGATACCTTGCAGAAATCTGGTTTGAGGATAACAAAGGAAAGTTCATTAACATAAATGATAAAATGGTGAAAGAGGGCTTTGCCGTCTATAAAAATTATTAAGGAAAAAATTATGACAAGAAAATCAGAAATAAAATTTGTTGTTGAAATTGATGAAAAAAAGATGCCCGAAAAAATTATGTGGCAGGCTGATGATGCCGAGTTTGAAGGAATGAAGGAAGCAAAAACAATGATGCTTTCTTTGTGGGATAAGCAGGATAATCTTACACTTGGAATTGATCTGTGGACAAAAGATATGCTGGTTGATGATATGAATATGCATTTTTATCAGATGATACTTAAACTTGGCGATACATACAGAAAATCTACAAGCAATAATGATACTGCCAAAATGTTTGATGATTTTGCCAGTAACTTTGCAGCTAAGATTAAGCTGTTTGAAAAGAAATAGGTCTTAAAAAATCTGAGTTTACAGGAAGAGAAATTTCAAATTCAGTTCTTAAGAAAAATTTATTGTTTGTTGAACTGATTGTTACTGACCATTTGGTTTAAGAGAGATAAAAAATCTGTTTGAAATTTTTATGCAGTGATTATTTGGTTAAAATAAAAAACCCAATTTATTCAGCAAATTGGGTTTGATAAAAAATCGAAAATTAAAATTCATTCATCGAGTCATCCTCAATGTTTCGTTTCTCTCTGTCCCTCTCTTTATTTCCGTTACCCGGATTTAAGCGGTAGCTTACACCAAGATATGCGACCCGTGATTCCATTTTTCTGTAGCTTGATGTAAAGAAGTTATTCCCGAAAGTTTCAGAATCCATTTTACGCGTATTAAAAATATCGCTAACTCTGAATGTAACAGAAAGTTGCCCGTCTAGAAAATCTTTCTTTACTGCGAAGTCGGCTGAAAATAGTTCTTTAATTTTTCGCTGAGCTGTAAGAATAGGTGAATTATAATTTGCATTTATCTGAAAATTAAAATCCTTTGACAACATAAAAGTAGTATTAAGTTTACTTATCCAGCTGTTATCATTGGTAGAAATATCCATTCCATCAAACTTAGTATTAAAATATGAAAAGCTTCCGTTAATCCTTAACCAGTCAACCAATGGAAGAGAAGTTGTTAATTCAATACCATAAGAACTGCTCTTTGCCAGGTTTCGCCAGGTTGTTTCTGTAACGCCATCATCCCGCAGTGTTGTAAAGCTTGTAATAACATCATTGGTATATTTGTAAAAGAAGGATGATGTTAAAGCGATCTTGCCGAAGAATTTTGAATAACCGAGATCAAATGAATTAACATATTCGGGATTAAGCTCTGGATTACCATATTGAATATTTAAAGAATCTGATCTATCAACATAAGGATTAAGCATATTATTCCAGGGTCTCTGAACTCTTCTGCTGTAACTTAGTTGAACTTCCATATCATAAGGTAAGCCCTGAACAAAATGAATAGTTGGATACAAAGCAAAATAGTTTTTATTAAACTTTATAGAAGTAGTCAATTCACTTCCGTCAATATTAGCCTGCTCGGCTCTAAGTCCTAGCTGATACTGAAATTTATCAATGTTGTTTGAGTAGATCCCATAAGCAGCATAAACTTGTTCATTGTAATTAAAATTAGTTTCTCGTAAAGGATTGTTTATCCAATTTCCTGAAGATGAATTGAAATCAAGGTAATTGTTTTTGGAATTAAGATCCTGCAGATTGATTTTAAATCCGGTCTCAATTCTGCCAAAGCCTTCGATCGGATTTGTATAATTCGATTGAATTGTCCAGCGTACATTTGAATTACTTGAAATACCTTGTTGAAGATTTTCATTTAATGGATCAAGATTCAGATCAAAATTCTTTTGAGTAATATTTTCCTCACGGCTCATTCTATTTTTACCCAGAATTACATCAGCAGTTAACTCAGCACCTTTTTGTTCAAATGTTCTTCTGTAACTGAATGAATAACTGTTTCCGTTCATATCCCTGTCAGAATCACTGTATCTTTCGAAATAACTATTCAATTGATTTAAGTGATTTAAATTTGAATTCGAGTTTCTATTATCACCGCCAAAACCAAAATCCCTGAACCTGTAAGTAAAAGTAAAAGTGCTAAAATCATCGTAGAGATAATCAAAGCCAGCAGAAACATTATGTGAACCGAATTTGAACATTCCATTACTTAATGTGCTCAGATAAGACAAACTATTATTGATATTACTTGTTCTTAGGGAATTTCCTTCATTTCTGCTGCGCGATAGTCTGTTATCATACGAGCCGAAAAAATTGAAGTAAGGTGTTCTGTAATTAAGATTGATGGATGAATTATATTTATCCTTTGTTCCAACATTAACACTAATATTTCCATTTAATCCGCCGTCAATTCTTTTTTTGAGGATAATATTTAAAATGCCCGAAGTTCCATCGGGTTCATATCTTGCAGAAGGATTTGTTACAAGCTCAATTGATTCAATCTGAGTTGCCGGTATGCTGTTTAAAATATCACTGTTGCTTGCTCCGACAAGAGTGCTTGGTTTCCCGTCAATTAGAATAGTAATGTTCTGATTTCCCCGGTAACTTACATTTCCATCAAGGTCAACTGTTACAGATGGAATGTTACCCACTACATCAACAGCAGAACCGCCCGTACTGGTTAAATCCTTATCAACATTTATTACTTTTTTATCCAGGTTATTAATTACCATTTCTTTTTGACCGGTTACCAAAACATTTCCAAGCACTATTGATTGTTCATCAATGGTAATTGTTCCAAGATCAACTTCTGCTGTCCTTGGATTAATTCCTATACTGTCAATAAACCTTGCTGCGTAACCTATATATGAAACCTTGATATAGTATTGACCAAAAGGCAGGTTTTCTAATTTAAATTTTCCATCTTTATCAGTTATAGTTCCATTTACCATTGATGAATCCTTAACACTGAATAATACAACATTGCCATATTCAATAATCTGGTTTGTTTGAGCATCAATTAGTTTTCCGGTAATCTTGCCGTTTGATACCGCGCCCGGAAAATTTCTTCCTGTTTGATTTTGCGAGAGTGTGATAGAACTAAATATAATAGATATAACAACTGCTGCTTTAATAAAATTCATATACGATTTAACCATTTCTAAATTTTTAATTACCATTTCAAAATTAGACAAAAAAATCCAATATAAGGTTTAACAACAATCACAGTTAAACACTTCTAAAAAGAGATATAATACAGAAGCATTTGTTTAAAGAAGTTAACTAGCTCTTAACCATCTGAATACCTCAGACCATTTTGGCTTTTTACCTGTAAGTAAGATTCCGATTCTATATATCTTTCCGGCAAGTTTGAATATTCCTAATAAAACCAAGACATTTATTACTATAGAAAGTATTATCTGCCAAACCGGTACTTCTACCAAAATCATTCTTGCTGGCATTACTATCAGCGAAGAAAAAGGAAACAGTGATGCAACTACTGCAAACAGAGTTTGTGAGTTTGATTCCATACTTAGTGCAATAAAAAATGGAATCATTATCAGCATCATTAAAGGCCAGATACCCGATTGTGCATCTTGTGGATTGTCAAAGATTGCCCCTACTGTAGCATATAATGCTACATAGGTTATTAATGCAAGTCCATAGTTAAACAGAAAGTATAGAATATATTCTATACTCATCTGCGGCATAAATTCCGGTGGAATCAGAAACCAGCTTGTAGTGATTAGTAAAAGAACCGGGCTCAGCCAAATAGCCATTTGGATTAATTCAATTATTACAGTACCTAATATTTTTCCGGCTAATAATTCTGTGCTGCTTGCCGATGAGAGGAGTACTTCTACAATCTTGTTGTTTTTTTCTTCTACTACTGCATTCATAGTCATTGAGCCTGAGAACAACAAAGCCATATAAAGTAAAAACGAAAAAAGCACCATTGCAATCCTGTTACCGTAACCTTCCTGAGCAATTTTTTCATCAGAAGTAATTCTGAATCCGCTGATATCCACATCTTTTCTTGCAAATTTTATTTCGTCTTCAGTTAACTGTTTGCTGGCAAAATAGATTTCGATCAAAGCTTTATTTATAGAGGGTTTTATCTTGTAAAATAAGGCAGAGTTATTCGGATTATAAGAATAATAGCTAACCTCTTTTGATTGAAGAGCAGAAGAGGGAATAAAAACCAATCCTGTAATGCGCTGATTCAGTAAATTAGATTTATGTTCTTTGAGCTTTTCTTCAAACTGGCTTAACTCAACTTTTTCAGTAAATGATGTCAGATCACCGGATTTGAAAGCATCGGTATTAAAAAGTTCGTTCTGAACTTTGTTTAGTATTTCACCTGAATCTGAAACTATTATCAAATCTGATTTTTGTTCTCCTGCCATTGACTGAATAAAATACTGAATTGAAAAAACCAATATCATAAACAAGGGTACAAGCAGAGTCATTATTATAAAAGACTTACTGAAAAGTTTTGTCTTTAATTCACGTTTTATTATTGCAAGTGTTCTTCTATTGAACATCTTATGATTCCTTTCCGGCAAGTGAAACAAAAATTTCGTGCAGCGAAATCTCATCTACATTGAATTTCTTTATTACAATGTTGTTTTCAACAAGAAGTTTTAACAATTGCTGATCAGTATGGTTATCCTTTAATCTGATACCGGTTGAATTCCCAAAATTTTCTATACTTTCAATCAGATTATTATTTTTTAAGAAAGAAATATTTCCGCTGTAACTTAGACTAACATTTCGGCTGGCAAATCTGGATTTTATATCGCTCAATTTTCCATTTAAAATTATTTTTCCCTTATCTATCATTGCGATTGAATCGCACATTTTTTCTGCAAACTCCATAAGATGAGTTGAAAAGATCACTACTTTTCCTTTTTGTTTCATCTCAAGAATTATTTCTTTTATAATATTTGTATTGATAGGATCAAGCCCGGCAAATGGTTCATCGAATATAAGGAAATCCGGATCGTGCAGGATTGTTCCGATAAACTGCACCTTTTGCTGATTACCTTTTGAAAGGTCTTCCACTTTTGAGTTTTTTCTGTCAGCCAGATCAAATTTATCAAGATATTCTATTGCGGATTTAAGAACCTCCTGTCCTTTTTTCCCTTTTAATTCAGCAAGAAATAAAAGCATATCAATTACTTTCATCTTCTTGTAAAGTCCTCTTTCTTCAGGCAGATATCCGACAATATCTTTGAAGTTTTGTTTGGTTTTTTCTCCTTTGAATAAAACTTCTCCTTCATCAGGGAAATAAATATTAAGTATCATTCTGATGGTAGTTGTTTTACCGGCGCCGTTTCTTCCGATAAGCCCAAACACTTCACCATCTTCAACTGAAAATGATGCTTTATCAACTGCTGTTAAACTATTAAACCTTTTGGTAAGGTCTTTAACTTCCAATACATTCATTATTTGTCTCAAAAAATTTGAAATGCAATTTAATTACTCAAAAGTTAACAACTGCACCGTTTAAGTAAAATTTTATCCGCTTAAATAATTTTAATTGAAGTGATAATAAAGGAGTAAATATTCAGTTCTTAAAAAATGATCTCTGCAGACTTTGCATGAAAAATTCATTTCATGCAAAGAGTGCAAAGAAAAAAGATTTGACTAAGTTTATAATATTTTCACCCAACTTAAACATTAATCTGAATATCCTTAATGTTCGCTTCTTCCACTTTCTTTAATGACTGCTCAAGATCATCAATAAGATCATTTACATTTTCAATTCCAACAGAAATACGGACTAATCCGTCTGTAATTCCACCTGATAATCTTGCTTCTTTACCCATAGTAAAGTGCGTCATACTTGCCGGATGCTGAATTAAACTTTCTACTCCGCCCAGACTAACTGCAAGCTGAAATAATCTTACTGTGTTCATCATAACTCTGCCTGCTTCGATACCGCCTTTAAGTTCAAAGGTTATCATTCCACCGGGACCTTTGTGCTGCTTTAATCCGGTATTGTATTGAGGATGAGATTTCAATCCCGGATAGCTGATCGATTCTACAAGAGGGTGTTTCTCAAGCCATTCAGCAATTGTTTGTGCATTTTCACAATGTCTTTCCATCCTGATTGCAAGAGTTTTTAAACCACGATGGACAAGAAATGAATTGAATGGGTCAATAACTCCGCCAATCTGATTTAAGGTCTTTCGGAAGTGTTGATAAGTTTCTTCATCTTTAACAACAATAATTCCCCCGACAACATCAGCATGACCGTTTAAGAATTTTGTTAAACTATGCATTACCACATCAGCACCGAAAGCAATTGGATTTTGTAATGCAGGACTCATAAATGTGTTATCAACAACTACTTTTGCATTAGCTTTTTTAGCAATCTTAGAAATTTCCTCAAGGTCAGTAATGCAAAGAGTTGGATTGCCGGGAGTTTCAACATAGATAACTTTTGTGTTAGGTTTAACTGCTTTTCTAACTTCATCAAGATTTGAAGTATCAACAAAAGTAGTTTCAACCCCATACTTTTTCATAATTGTGTTTAACAAAGTTGTTGTTGGTCCGTAAACTGCAGATGAACAAACAACATGATCTCCGGATTGTGTTAAAGCTGCAAAGATTGTATGAACAGCAGCCATTCCGCTTCCGCATCCTAATGCTTTATGCCCGCCTTCAAGCTCAGCAATTGCATTTTCCATAGCTTCAATAGTCGGGTTCAACAATCGTGTGTAGATATAACCCTTTTCTTCACCAGCAAAAAGTGATGCTCCATGTTGAGCAGACTTAAATTTAAAAGTAGAAGTTTGATAAATTGGCGGAACCACCGAACCGTGCTCATATTCATCAATGCCGGAATGGACGCACTTTGTCTGAAAATCTGTTTTTTTATGATCTTTCATATCTTTTCCCGTTATAAGTTTAATAAAATACTACACAAAATTAGGTAAAATTATTGAAAGGGAGGGAATGATTTTTAGAATCACATTTAATTAACACAAAAAATTCATAATAAATTAACTTGTTAATTACTGGTTGATAATTCAGAATTAAAATATTCTGTTGCAGGTTCGGTACCCGCTCTTGTTTGCTGAGTAATTAAACTATAACACAAATCATTGTTTAAAATGCAATAAGATTTTGATAGTAGATAGAAATTGTTAAAAACATTAATGTTCCTGATGTTTATCATAATTCTACAGGCAGCCGGAATTACTTAAAAAAATATTTTCCTCAAACCATTTCTGTTTACTAAATTTCTGCAGCAGAAAATTTACTTTTAAATTGAATGAAATCATTTTAAATATTTATCTAATCATAAACAGCGGTATTGTAGAAGCTTTCAAAGTTGTTTCTTATGAGATGGAGGGTGGAGATGATAGAAAAATTGAATTTCTTAAATCACGAGTGAAAGAAGATTATAAGAAAGCTGTTGTGTTTGATGCCCCGACAGATAAAAACGGTGAGTTTATGAGTTATAACAAATTTCATAAACTTGAAAAGCGCGGACTGCACTTTCAGTTATTCGAGGATATATTTCAGAGTTTTAATGTTGCTGAAAACCCGCTTATTTGTGTTACGCCTGTAGTAGATGGCGAGATTTATTCAGAATAGAATATCTGATTGTTTAGATAATGCAATTATTCAGTTATGATTTAAATAAAGTATAAAAATCAGTTTAACATATAATTATCAACATATTGGATATGAAAATTTTTTTCGCAAAACCGATAATAATATCAGTTACAATAATTTTTTTAGGAAGCTCAGTGTATATAATTGATAAATCAAAAACTAGTACAAAAGACCAAATAGAGTATCAATCAAAACAAAATGAACTTGATAAGTATTACTCTGATAAAAAACTTGGTGCATTTACAGAAAATGGAAAAACTTATTTCAGACTATTTACTCCAAATGCTGAAAAAGTTTCGCTTGTAATTTTTGATAAAGTTGATGATGCAAAGGGCAAAGAATATGAAATGACACGGGATGAAAATGCTGTGTGGGAAGTTGCACTTGATGAAGAGCTTTATGAAAAATTTTATGGGTTTAATGTAAAACATAAAAACAAAGATGCTGTGTTTTGTCTTGACCCTTATGCAAAAGCAGTTGCAAGTTATAATACATACTTTACTCCAAGAAAAGGGATTATTATAAAAGACAATAACTATGATTGGCAGAATGATAATTGGGTACAAAGAGACTGGCGTGATATTATTGTATATGAAATGCACATCAGAGATATGACGGAACATTCTTCATCCGGTGCAGCACAAAGAGGAACTTATCAGGGGTTAATCGAAAAAGGTAAAACCGGTGGAATAGATTATATTAAAAATCTTGGTGTAAATACTATAGAACTTTTACCATCACAGGAATTTGCTAACGTAGAAATCCCATTTAAAGATTCATTGAAAGGAAAATTTAATACCTGGAATCCTTATGAAAGAAATCATTGGGGGTATATGACTGCTGCATTTTTTGCACCTGAATCATACTATGCTGAAAATGTCCGTAAAATTGAAATGAATAAATGGAGCGGAGCAGATGCAAAAGCAGTTTCTGATTTTAAGGATATGGTTAAAGCATTTCATAAAGAAAATATAGCAGTTATAATGGATGTTGTTTACAATCATCTTTCTGAATATGAATTCGGTAACCTGAAAGAAATTGATAAAGAATATTATTTTAGATTAAATCCTGATGGCAGCTATTGCGAAGTAAGCGGCTGCGGAAACGATCTTAGGACAGAAGCTCCGATGTTAAGAAGACTGATTGTTGAAAGTGTTTTATACTGGATGAAAGAATATCATATTGATGGTTTCCGGTTTGATTTAGGAAGAATGATTGATTGGCAGACAATTGAAACAATAATTTATAATGCAAAAAAAATAAATCCAGATGTTGTTTTTGTCTGCGAACCATGGGGCGGCGGATATGATCCAAATGGATTTTCTTTGCGCGGATGGGGTGCCTGGAATGACCAAATAAGGAACGGGATAAAAGGTGAAAATCCAATTAACGGACATGGCTGGATATTCGGAAACTGGTATGGAAATAATTCGCCGCAGAGAATTAAAAGTTATGTTAACGGAACTTTAACAAAAGACAGTTTGGGGTTATTTCAAAAACCCGGTCATTCAGTAAATTATCTTGAATCGCACGATGGTTATACATTTGGTGATTTTATCAGGATTGGACTTGGTGATGTTAAACCGGATGAAATAATTAAAGATGTTGATGCAAATGCAAAACTTACTCAAACTCAACTTAAGCTAAATAAACTCGGTGCTTTATTTTTGCTTACATCACGCGGAATGATTATGATTCATAGCGGACAGGAATTTGCCAGAAGCAAGGTTATCCCTCTGACAAATCAAAATGATCCTAATCGCGGAATGATTGATCACAACACCTATGATAAAGATAATGAAGTGAATTATATTAATTATAACCACACTAAACTTAACAGCGATTTGTTGGATTATTATAAAGGATTGATTGAGCTTAGGAAAAAATATAAAGCATTCAGAAAGGCTGAATATGATGATGTTAAGTTTATTTCAGTTAAGGAAAATGATTTTGCTCTTTGTTATGAATTAAATTATGAAGATGAACAATTTATTGTTTTGTTCAATGCACACCCATTAAAAGAAGTAACATTTAATCTGCCAAAAGGGAAGTGGGAAGTTCTGGTAAATAAAGACAAAGCTGGTACAAAAGCTTTGAACATTGTAAACGGTATAATTACAATCCCAACCACTGCAGGTTTAGTATTAAAAAAGAAATAATTTGAAATCAATATGTGGAATATTAGTTGACAGTAACTGATAACAATTACATTTAATCTTTGTGTAAACCTTTTTGCAAAGACTTTTCAATTGCAAGTTTAAAACTGGTTATATTAACCGGTTTGTGAAAAACATACTCTATTCCCAATTCAGTATAATCATTAACAGTTGATCTGTCAATATCACTGCTCAAAACAATAACCGGCGGTTTACCTTTAATGTTGGACTTCTTTAGTTCGATAACAAATTCATAACCATTCATTACAGGCATTGCATGATCAGTAATTACAAGTGCAGGTGGTGATGAAATAATTTTTTGCAAAGCTTCTTTACCATCTGAAGCTACTTCAACATTATATTCAGGAGAAATATTTTTTAATATTTTTGAATAAAGTAATCGATCAGTCTTATTATCATCAACTATTAAGATATTTGAAGATGCTATCGGCAGGGTAAAGATAAATTCTGTTCCAACACCAAATTGACTTTTTACAAAAATGTTTCCGTCATGTTTATCTATAATTTCTTTAACTAATGTTAAACCAAGTCCGCTGCCTTTTTCTCCGGCGGTTCCCTCTGAAGTAAATTTTGAATCAACATTAAAAAGTTTCGGAATATCTTCTTCTTTTATGCCGATGCCGGTATCTTTAACTGTAAATTTTAAAAATCTTGAGTTCTCTATAGTTTCATAGAAAATCTTAACTGACCCGCCTTTATTTGTAAACTTAATTGCATTTGAAATAAGATTATTAAATAACTGATTTATTAAACTTTTATCTACAAATAAATATATTGGGTCGGTTACTAAAGAAGTAACTTCAATCCCTTTCTGAATAGCCATTCCTGATAACGCATTTATCGAATCAATAATTATTTTTGATATGTCGAGTTTTTGAGGTTCAAATTTGATTCTGCCGGTTTGTAATCTTGTCCAATCCAATAAAGAATTAACTAATGCAAGCATAGAACGAGATGATTCCTGAATATACTTTATATATTGCTTTTTTTCATCTTCAGACAATTCATCATCATTTGCAAGAAGATCAGTAAATCCAAGTATTGAACTGAACGGCGTTCTTAAATCGTGAGATATAATTGAAATAAACCTATCTTTTGTTTCGTTAAGTTTAATAAGGTTCTGGGTTGATTTCTTAAGCTCTTCTTCGGCTCTTTTCCTGAATGTTACATCGCTTACTAAGCCAAACATTTTCAATATTCTTCCTGTACCGGAACGTACAAGGTTAACTTTTGCCCTTACCCATACGATATTTCCCTGCCGGTTAATAATTCTAAACTCGAACTCACCTGAAAGTTGTATTCTGCTTTTAAGCAGATTTGCCAGTTTTGGTTTGATAGCAGGAAAATCATCAGGATGTACAGATTTTAAAATAAGTTTTGAATCTGTCAGAAAATCTGTTTGTGTATAACCAATTACTTTTTGAATTGATGATGTGCAAAATATTGGTCTGAGTGTTAAACCTATTCTTTCATAAGTAAATAAAAAATCATCAATGTTCTCGGTAATATTTCTGTATTTTTCTTCGGATTCACGGATTGCTTTCTGAGTTCTGATTCGTTCTGTAATATCTCTGGCAATAATCACAATGTAAGATAACTCATTACTTCGGAAAGAGCGCACCGAAAACTCCGTATGTATATTACTGCCGTCTTTTTTCTTACCAAGAAAATCAAAACGCGAAGGCACGTCTTTTTTTCTTTCAAACATCCTAAAGTACTCGGCTACTTTAATTATATCATCGTTTGAAGAAAACTCAATCAACTCTTTATTTAACACATCTGTATTTTTATCATATCCAAATATGTTTGCAAATGCATCATTAGCTAATATTATTCTTCCTTCAATGCTTAATGCAATTCCGTCAAAAGCATTATTGACTATGGAAGTAAATAAATTAGATTCATTTATTTTATCTACATTTTCGGATATGTTTGTAAAAAAGCAGATAAAAGAACGAATATGATTCTCATTTTCTTTACTCGGATGGAATATGCCATTAAACAGAAGGATTTCCCCTAACTTGTTTATCAGCGGTAATTCTATTTGTCTGGTTTCTTCTCCTAAAAAACCTCTGAAATCAAAAATATTGTTTTCAATATAATGGCGGTCAATTAAATCATAAAAACTTTTGGACATTAACTCTTCTTCAGTATATCCCAAATACTTTTGAAAAGCTGGATTAGTAAAGATAATCATCCCATCCTGATCAACATTAGCGATCATAACGGGAGCTTTAGTAATAATATCTCTGAAACTTTTTAATGATAGTTTTAGTCCTTCTTCAAAGGTTATCTTATCACTTATATCTATACATTTAACTAAAATTCTTTTTGTAAAATCATCATAATAGGTAAAGTAAGTTTCGTAAGTTTTTTTCTCTTTATTTCTGTTAAAGTAAGAGATAACAATTTTGTGCAGCCCTTTTTCATTAAGTTTTATTCTTAAAGAATCGAGAAATGAAGGTGATAATATACTTACAGCATTGTATGCCTGATTACCTGTTGCTTCATCCTTGGTTAATTCAAATAATATAGCAGAGTTATCATCCCAGAATTCAATCTTATTTTCAGCATCAATTACAAACACACCTTCATTTGTCTGTTTAGAAAGAGTATGATATATCTCAAGTTTACCAACATCATTGTAAAGATTATCAATTTCTCTCTCCTGAGCAGTTATATCTTTGAAGAAAATATAAATAAAGGAAATATCTTTTTTATAGTTTTCCTGCGGAACGAAACGGCAGTCAAAAACTTTTTTAATTCCTCTTAACTCATAAGATATTTTTTCGTTTACAACAATCCTGTTTTTTCTGGAATACTCAAGATATTCCTTTACAATGTTTGAAGTTTCTGAGTCGAATAAACTTCCGATTGATGCAGTTTGAAGAAGATTAGGGGGTATGTTAATATAATGCAGTATATTCTTTGAAAAGAATTGGATTCGTTTAAGCCTGTCAACAACAAGAAAAAAATCAGAAACATTATGGATTGCATTATCAATAAAATCATTTCTGATAGCGGTTTCTTTTTTAGTTTTCTCAAGGATTTTTAAATCCTCAAAAATTACAATACCTCCGATAACTTCATCAGAATCATATATCGGTGCGGCTTTAATTATCAGATGGATTAAACCGTTGGATTTAGTATCAACAAGATCAAATTCTTTTTCAAATGAGATTCCCCCTAGTATATCATTTAGTTCTGTTCCAATAGGAAAATGATTTAATAAATCTTTGTCAAAAATGTTTGTACCAATAATGTTTGATGGAACTTCGAATCCATATAAAAGTTCTAAATCAAAAAAAGCTTTATTAACAAAATCAATCTCACCACTTTTATTAAATGATAAAATAGCAATAGGTGCGCTATCAATTAAGTTTAATGTTTTGTTTTCCACAGTTTAAATTTTAAAATAATTTTTGATAGACATAAATTATTACCAATTGAACATAATTTGCCGATAAAAGCGTTTCTAACTTACAGTAATTATAATGCCATTATTGAGAAAATTTTGTTTATAAAATGTGCTTTTTTATAATGACAGCATAACAATTTTATTGCTATTCGTGTCTCGTTTTGGGTTAATGTATTGTTATATAGTTAATCAAAAAAGAGATTGTAAAAATATTATATTAAATTAAAAACTAATTCAGATAAAATTAATTAAATTTGCCAATAAGATTAGGAAAAAAATGTTTTCAGTTACTCTCCAAAAAATTGGCAGCACAACACTGAATTTCTTTCAGGAATTTGGTCAGATTTCCAACTTGTTTTGGGGTATTTTCAAAAGTTTCCGGCAGATTCCTAAAAGCAAACGATTGATACTTTATCAAATGGAACACATAGGTGTAAACTCACTTCCATTAGTTTTGATAATTGCCATCTTTACCGGGGCAGTTTCTGCCTGGCAGGCTGCTTATCAATTGAAAGGAATAGCTCCACTTTCTTTTCTCGGCGGCGCAACAACAAGAGCAATCATAACTGAATTAGGACCCGTTTTAACGGGCATTGTAATTGCTGGAAGAGTTGGGGCTTCAATTGCTGCTGAATTGGGGACTATGAAAGTAACTGAACAAATTGATGCACTTGAAACTATGGCAATTAGTCCTGTCAGATATTTAGCTATGCCAAGATTTTTAGCATCTGTAGTAATGATGCCGATCTTAGTTGTTTTTGCAAATACAATTGCAGTATTAGGAGCTTATATAGTTTCAAATTATTTCTTAGGAGTTTCATTCGCAGTTTTTTTTAATTCGGTAAACAGATTCTTTAATTTTTCAGATCTTGTTTCGGGATTGATAAAAACAGTTTTCTTCGGGGGAGTAACTGCTTTGCTTGGATGTCATATAGGTTTTAAAACTACTGGTGGCGCTGAGGGTGTTGGATTAGCAACCATACGATCATTTGTTTTATCTGCAGCCTTGATATTAATTCTCGATTATGTGCTGTGGATGCTGATATTTTAATAATAATGTATATAAAACTTAAATAATAAAATTAAAGTTATACTCTAAACAAATAAAATTCTGATAACCTCCAATTAAATGGAAGGAACTAATAATGGAACAAATTAAATATATTATCAAAGAACGGGAAGAGAAAATTGTATTGCCCGAAAAACTTGGCTTCGGTCAGATATTTACCGATCATGTTTTTGAAATGGATTATAACCCTAAAAAAGGCTGGCACAATCCAACAATAAAACCAATTGAATCTTTACCAATGCACCCTGCAACTTCTTTTATTCATTATGGACAAACGATTTTTGAAGGCATGAAAGCATTCAAAACTATTACTGATGAAGTAGTAATATTTCGTCCTGATGTTCATATTCAGCGGCTAAATAATTCTGCAAAACGTATTTGTATGCCCGAAGTAGATGTAGATTTTGTTGTGGAAGCATTAAAGGAGTTGGTTGCTATAGATAGCAATTGGATACCCGCTAACAGAGGAGAAGCACTTTATATAAGACCATTTATGTTTGGTACTGATCCGGCACTTGGTGTAAGACCATCTTTTGAATATAAGTTTGTTATTGTGTTATCTCCTGTTGGTGCTTATTATCCTGAGGGATTTAAGCCAGTTAAAATCTTAGTGCAGGATGATTACGTTAGAGCAGTTAGAAAAGGATTAGGAGAATGTAAAACTGCAGCTAACTATGCAGCAAGTTTGTTAGCAACACAGGAAGCCGCTAGAAAAGGCTTTACTCAGGTTTTATGGCTTGATGGTGTTGAACAGAAATATTTAGAAGAGGTCGGCACGATGAATATTTTTGTTAACTTTAAAAATGAAGTTGCTACACCAAATTTAAATGGCTCGATCTTACCAGGAGTAACCAGAAGATCAGTCATTCAGATATTAAAAGAATGGAAAATGAATATTGTTGAAAGACCAATTTCGATAGATGAGGTAATTTCATCTTATGAAAAAGGAGACTTGCTAGGAGTTTTCGGAACTGGAACAGCAGCTATAATTTCTTCTGTTGGATGGCTTACATATAAAGACAAAAATATGATTCTTAATAACGGTCAGTCCGGAGAACTGGATACCAAATTATTTAATGAACTAACAGGAATACATCGCGGCGAAAAAGAAGATGAACACGGATGGATATGTAAAGTTGAAAAAAAAGATGTTGCAATTAGCTGATCATTAATTTTCAATTAATAAATAAAGAGGCATCAGCAATGTTGGTGTCTCTTTTTTTATATAAGAAAAGCACTTTCTTACTGATATTTTCTAATCTTGACAAATACCAGTTTATTATTGCACTTTAGATACGGTTAATATTTTTTCTACCAATTCCCTCCCCCAAATTTTTTTTAAATATCCCTTGACAAGTGAACATTTGCACACTATATTTGAAGTAAACAAATGAGCACTATTTATGAAAAAGAAATTAACTGAACGTCAAGAGAAAATTTTTATTTTCATTCAAGAATACCAACAAGAAAATGGTTATCCGCCGACTTTACGAGAGATAGGAAGAAAGTTTGATATTTTATCAACTTTCGGGGTAAAAAGACATCTTGAAGCATTAACTAAAAAAGGTTATTTAAATATTTTAAGTAATGCAAGCCGTGGCATAAGTATTAATAAAAATGAAATTGAATCGATGGAAGTTATCAATTATCAAGAGGTGAATAATAAATTTAAAATTCCAATAATAGGCAGAGTTGCTGCCGGTTCACCAATAACTGCTGAAGAAAATGTTGAAGGCTCGATTGTTATTGATCCGGCTTTTATAAAAAAGGATGAAGATTCCTTTGCACTAAAAGTAAAGGGTGATAGTATGATCGAAGCCGGAATATTTGAAGGGGATCTTGTTGTAATATCTCCAAAAGCACCTGTAAAAAACGGAGATATGATAGTTGCTCGCCTTGAAGATGAAGTAACAGTAAAAATTTATGAGAATAAAAGTAACATAATAAAATTGATTCCTCAGAATAAAAGCTATCAACCGATAATAGTTAAAAATAAAAATGAGTTTTCAATTGTAGGTAAAGTTACTGGCGTTATCAGATGGATAAATTAATAGGAGATGAAATGAAAACTGAAATATTTAAAACAGCTATTAAAAACAGAAATAGATTACAGTTTTTATATGGTTTAAATGAGTTCTTAATTGAACCATACTATTTAATGACTGAAAAAAATGGTAATAAAGTAATTTATGGAAAAGTTTCTGGCTCAAGTGAAATTAAAAAGTTTGCGTATAACAGGATTGCAAATATCAGAGTGCTTGATAAACGAAAATTTTCACCAATTATTCCGATAATACCAATGGCTTCATAAGGAGGAAAAAATGAATAATGATAGAAGAAAAGATGTTGATATGCTGATTGAAGAGTTCTGGAAAAAAGGTTATTTAACTTTGTTTCGCAAGTTTGGAACTTATTTACCGGAACCAACGGCAATTGGCGGATTTGAAGTTGATGCAATAGCTAAGTATAAAAATACTCTGGCTATCGGAATTACTTTAAGTGATCAGGAATTTAATGATCCTGTAGCGATTAAAAATAAACTTGCTTATCTTGCCAATCGCCACTTAAAAGGATCAAATAAAAAAGTGCAGCTTTTTGTTGGAGTTACATTACTAAATTTAAAAAATGCCAGAACTCTTCTTACTGAATTAGATGTTGATACAAAGAAGAACATAAAGCTATTTCAGATAAGTTATAGAGATAATATTTCATCCTATGAGGCTAAAAAATCTGAAAAAGTTTTGTTTTCTTGATTGTGATTTATACTCATAGTTTTAATAAACTGATAAATACAATCGTGGCGCTATAAAATCCGGTTTGTTTAAAAGGTCATCCCAAATAGCATATATTTTTTACTATTCTACCAGCTATTTTTCGCCTGCCAATTAGAATCACTAAGTGTAAGTTACCTTGACATTCAGGCAAGGTAAAACTAATTTTACACGCTAAATCAATAATAGGAATTGAATTTGCTGAAGAAGAACTCCATTAAGGATAAAAATATTCAGGAAGAGCTAAAAAAATCAGGTGATATTCCGCGTCACATTGCAATCATAATGGATGGTAATGGGAGATGGGCAAAAAAAAGAGGACTACCGAGAGTTGCCGGACACAAAAGAGGCGTTGATACAGTTAAAGAAATTGTAGAAGCTTGTGCAGAAATTGGGGTGAAGTTTTTGACTCTCTACACTTTTTCTACTGAAAACTGGAAAAGACCCAAAGATGAAGTATCAACACTAATGAGACTTTTACTTAAAAGCCTTAAAGACAGGGTTAATGAACTAAATGAGAATGATATCCGTCTTAAAACCATCGGAGATTTGGATGCATTACCAGCCGAAGTTCAAAAGCAGTTAAAAATTGATATTGAAAGAACAAAAAACAACAAAAAGATGGTATTAAATCTTGCTTTAAGTTACAGCGGAAGATGGGAATTACTTGAGGCAATAAAACAAATTTCAAAACTTTCGGCAAATGGAAAAATTACTGAACAGGATATTGATGAAAAGTTTGTATCTTCTTTCCTAACAACTAAGGACATTCCAGACCCTGATTTAGTCATTAGAACCAGTGGTGAATTCAGAGTTAGTAATTTTTTACTTTGGCAAATAGCTTATTCTGAGTTTGTAATTACAGAAACATTTTGGCCCGATTTCTCTGAATATGATTTATATGATGCAATTAAAGTATTTCAGAAGAGAGAAAGAAGGTTTGGCAAAGTTAGCGAACAAATAAAAAAGAAGTAAAGGAAAAAAGGTCCGAAGAATGTTCATTTCCTCCCTAATCAGATCTATAAAATATTTTTTAATAATTTCATTTATATTTTTTAATATAAGTTTAACTGCTCAGCAAAGGGAAACATACAAGGTTCTTGGAATTTCTGTTGAGGGTAATAAATCTTCAGATGTAAGTACAATAATTGTTGCTTCAGGATTAAAAATTGGTGATGAAGTACAAGTTCCCGGAGATAAAACAATAACAGCTATTAAAAATCTATGGGCACTTAATATTTTTTCAGATGTGCAAATAGTAATTGATAAAAAAGTAAATGAGGGTGTTTTTCTGATAATAAGGGTTAAAGAATATTCGCGGCTTGAAAAGGTTGTAATTGAAGGGAATGATGAAATTGATGAAAGTGATATAGAAAAGAAAATTACTTTTTTAAGAGGCGCAATTCTTAAACCGCAGGAAGTTGCAAAACTCGTCCAGAGGATAAACAGTTTATATGAAGAAAAAGGATATTTTAATACTATAATAACTCCACTATACTATAATTATTTTACTGCTGATACTATCGGAGAAAATGTTTTTGTAAGATGGAGAAATGTTTCTGATCTTGCAGATGAATATGAACTTAAATATAGCGGGAATGAGGTTAAATCGTCCAATCTTATAAATAAAATTAAAGAGAGATTGTTGTTGAAGCTTCTTATTAAAGAGGGAGAAGAAGTAACGGTTCGTGAGATTTCTTTTAATAATAATGAAGCTTTTGATGACAGCGATCTGCGTGATGAGATGGATGAAACTTCTGTAAAGAAATGGTGGAAGTTTTGGGGCGGAGGAAAATTTGACCCTAAAAATTATGCTAAAGATAAAGAGCTTATAATTAATTTTTATAAGAAAAACGGTTACAGAGATGCGGAGATTTTATCAGATTCTTTAATCTATTCTGATGATAAAAAAGATTTGCATATTGTTATGGATGTTTATGAAGGACCACAATACAAACTTAGAAATATTATCTGGGAAGGTAATACAGTATATCCTGCAAATGTGCTTTCTGAAAGATTGGACTTTGCTCCTGGTGATGTATATAACCTGGAAAAATTTGAACAAAATCTTAGAGGAAACGAAAAACAATCTGATGTATCTGCTCTTTATTTGGATAACGGCTATCTTACCTTTAATCTTCAAACAAAAGAAACAAAGGTTGATTACGATTCTATTGATGTTACAATAAGAGTTGAAGAAAGAAATCAGTTTAGAATTGGACGGGTTGATATTTATGGAAATGATAAGACTAAGGATAAAGTAATTCGCCGTGAATTATATGCCATCCCGGGTGATTATTTTAATCGTGGTTTGTTGTTTAGAAGCGTACAAAATCTTGCTAATCTTCAGTATTTTAGCGTGGAACAGTTGTATGGGCCAGAAGGAATTACAACAAAATTATCTAGTGACAGCACAGTTGATATTGGTTTTAAAGTTGAAGAAAAATCAAGTGACTATTTAAATGCATCTGTTGGCTATAGCGGAAGTTTTGGTTTTAGTGGTGCTATTGGTGTAACTTTAACCAACTTTTCAATAGCCGAGCCATTCAAACTCGGCGGAGGGCAGGTTCTTAGTTTTAACTGGCAGTTTGGTGTTGGTAGTTTATACCGAACATTTACATTAGGATTTACTGAGCCCTGGATGTTTGATACTCCTACTTCTGTTGGTGTAGAAGTTTTTGATACCAGACAACAATATGTTTATGATTTAAGACAGTCAGGCGGTACTTTAAGAGTTGGTAGAAGATTAAAATGGCCGGATGACTTTTTCTATGTTCAGGGAAGATTCAGATATCAGTATAATAATGTAATAGAAGGACAAAGATATTATCGTGAAGGTAAAAGTAATCAGTTTTCTATTGGGGCACTTATCACACGAAGAAATATTGATAATCCGATTTTCCCATCAATTGGTTCATCGTTAAAATTAGATATTGAGCTTTCAGGAAGTGCTATACTCCCCGGTGATGTTGACTATCTTAAAATAGGATTTACTGCTGAATGGTATCGTAGATTGTTTAATTCAAACCGGATCACTTTATATACAATTGCAGATTTAGGTTATATTGATGAAATAGTTGCAGGCACAAACATTCAGCCATTTGAATATTTTTATATGGGCGGTAATGGACTTATAATCGCTACAACCTCGCTGAGAGGTTATGACGATCGAACAGTAGGACCTATTAATCCAGCAACCGGGCAAGTTATTGGCGGTAAAGTGATGGCTAAATTTGGGGCTGAAATCAGATTGTCAGTTATACAAGAACCAATACCTTTATGGCTGTTAGCATTTGCAGAAGCAGGAAATGTTTTTGAAAGTTTTCAGAAAACAGATATTTTTGACCTCCGAAGATCTATTGGTGTTGGTGCAAGATTGTTAATAAACCCAATTGGTCTTATAGGTTTTGATCTTGGTTACGGCTTCGATCGTAAAATTACTGATGGAAAAGATCCTGAATGGCTTTTCCATTTTCAATTTGGAAAAGGTTTTTAGTTAAAAAAAATAATTCATTAAAAAGACGAGGAAAAGTAGTGAAAAATTACATTTTAGTATTTACGCTTATTGTTTTAAGTTCAATTTCATTTTCGCAATCTCAATTAAAACTTGGTTATATAGACTCTGAAGTAATACTTACACAATTTTCTGAAGCAATAAAAGCTCAAGGTGATTTGGATGCATTAACTAATAAATATTCTGCTCAGATTGATTCAATGACACTGGCGTATCAACAAGCAATTGCTGATTATCAGAAACAAGCTGAAACGATGACAGATGCAAAAAAGACAGAATTTCAACAGAAAATTGTTATGATGGAACAAAATCTTGTTGAATTCAGACGTGCTAAATTTACACAAGGCACTGGTGAGATATATAAAAAGCAGGAAGAACTGTTTTCTCCGATAAAAGCTAAAATCTATGCTGCAATCGAAAAGGTAGCTAAAGAAGAAAGTATGCAGTTTGTTTTTGATAAGAGCGGAGATATTATTTTACTTTATGCCGACTCAGCTTTTGATATAACATTTAAAGTTTTGGACAGACTTAGAAGAGGAAATTGATTTTATTAAGTGATAAAAGTTCTCTCCATAAATTTTTGGAGAGAACTTTATTGTTTTATTTCACATCTTTAGATAAGTTAAATTAACACAGGTCCGCAAATGAAAAAGATATTTATAACTTCCATTTTTATTCTTCTTTCTTCGATCTCTTTTGCACAGCTTAAAATAGGTTACATTGATTCTGATACAATAATGGATCAACTGCCGGATGTTCAGGATGCAAGACAAAAACTTGATGCTTTGATACAAGAGTGGCAAGGTGAATTAAATAAGATGGAGAATGAATGGAAAACCAAGTATGACGATTATGAAAAACGCAAGCTGATAATGAGTGATCAAACGCGCGCCGAAACTGAAGCTGCACTAGTGCAGCTAGAAACTCAGATGGCACAATACCGTGAAAAGAAATTTGGTACTAACGGCGAACTTTTTCAAAAGCAGGATGAGCTTATGAAGCCTGTACAAAATAAGATCTTTACTGCACTAAAAGAATTAGCTGAACAGGAGGATTTTGATTTTGTTTTTGACCGCAGCGGCGACATAATGATACTGTTTGCAAAAGATAAATATGATTTGACTTCTAAAGTTTTGGATAGGCTTAAACTGAAATAAAGCGGATGAAAATTAGTATCAGTGAAATTGCTACTTTAACCAACGGAAAAATATCCGGGGATAATTCTGTTTTAATAAATAATGTAGCAAAGATTGAAGAAGCTGTTAAAGGCGATCTTACTTTTCTTTATCTGCCGTCTTATGAAAAATTTTTCGCTGATACAAAAGCAAGCGCTATAATTGTTAAGTCTGGATTTAATAAAACCCGTAATGATATTACATATATTGAATGTGATTCACCCGATAAAGCTTTTTTTGATATCGTCAGAAAGTATTTTACTCCAAGAATAAATATTTCTGGTATTGACCCTTCAGCATCTATACATCCGACAACCAAACTTGGTAAAAATGTATCCATCGGGAAATATACTGTAATCTCAGCCGGCTGCACAATTGGCGATGATACAATAATACTTCATAACTCAACTATAATGGATAATACAAGCATCGGAAATAATTCAGTTATCTATTCGAATGTCAGTATTAGAGAAAATAGTATCATTGGAAACAATGTAACAATTCATAATAATTCAGTAATTGGAAGCGATGGCTTTGGCTATAATACAAATGAAAAAGGCGAGTATATCAAGATTCCACAGATAGGCAATGTAATTATTGAAGACGATGTTGAAATCGGTTCTAATGTTTCTGTTGATAGAGCAGCTTTTGGTTCAACTGTTATTAAACGGGGCTGCAAGATTGATAATCTTGTTCAAATAGCGCATAATGTTGTAATTGGTGAACACTCTGTTCTCTCAGCCCAGAGCGGGATATCCGGCAGTACAAAAGTTGGCAATCATTGTATTCTTGCCGGTCAGGTTGGATTAGTAGGACATATTGAACTGACAGATAATGTTGTTATCACTGCACAATCAGGAGTTTCTAAATCTATAAATAAGCCAGGCTATTATCTTGGTTCACCGGTTAGAGATATAAAGACTGCTCAAAAATTAAACGCTCATGTTCATAACCTACCAAACTATGCACAAAAAATAACTGAACTACAGATAGAGATTAATAAGCTTAAAGAAAAGCTTGGTTGATTTATATTCACTATGCAATCTTACTTCAGATTGTATTTCGTCAGCTATCTTGCTATTTTTTCATCAATTTTATAAAAAAATGGAAGAATAATGGTAGAACTTCAGAGAACTATCTCGAAACCAGTTTCATTGAGTGGAATTGGTTTACATACAGGTACTGAATGTACAATGACTTTTAAACCCGCACCAATTAATTCCGGGATAAAATTTATCCGTGTTGATCTTGGTGGAAATCCGGAAATACCTGCAATTGCAGATAATGTTGTTGATATTTCCAGAGGTACAACAATTGGAATCGGTGAGGCAAAAGTTTACACAGTAGAGCATGTTTTAGCGGCAATAGCCGGTCTCCAAATAGATAATATTAATGTTGAGCTTGATGGTATGGAACCTCCAATCGGTGACGGCAGCGCAATATCCTATGTTAATGCTTTATTGGAAGCAGGAATTGAGCAGCAGGATGCCCCTAAGGATTATCTTATTATTGATGAAACAGTAATGTATTCAGATGCTGCAAGACAGGTTGACATTGTTGCTCTTCCACTTGATAAATATAGATTAACAGTTATGGTTGATTATCAAAATCCTGCTCTTGGCAGTCAGCATACAGGATTGTTTGATCTTGACAAAGAGTTTGTTACAGAGTTTGCATCTGCAAGAACTTTTTGTTTTCTAAGTGAAGTTGAGGATTTAGCTGATCAGGGTTTAATAAAAGGCGGCGATCTTGATAATGCAGTAGTAATTGTTGATCGTCAGTTAAATCAGAAGCAGCTTGATGACCTTGGAGCGCGGATTGGTATTAAAGATAAATTTATATTGGGCGAAAAAGGAATTTTAAACAATAAAGAACTTCGTTATAAAAATGAACCGGTAAGACATAAACTTTTGGATTTAATCGGCGACCTTGCATTAATCGGTGTGCCAATTAAGGCTCAGATTCTTGCAGCAAGACCGGGACATAAAGCAAATGTTGAATTTGCAAGACAAATAAGAAAACTTTATCAGCAGAAAAAGCTTGTAAAGAAATTTCAGTTTGTCAAAAAAGAAGGTGTTGTATTTGATGTTAATGCTATCAGCAGAATACTTCCGCACCGATATCCGTTTTTATTGGTTGATAAAATAGTTCATCTTGAGGTTGAGAAAAAAGTAATTGGAGTAAAATGTGTTACAGTAAATGAGCCTTTTTTCCAGGGACATTTTCCAGGGCAGCCGGTAATGCCTGGTGTTTTGATTATTGAAGCAATGGCTCAGACAGGTGGAATTCTGTTACTGAACTCGCTTCCTGATTTTGAAGAAAAGCTGGTTTACTTTATGCAGATTAACAATGCAAAATTCCGCAAACCGGTTGTGCCCGGCGATCAATTGTTTTTAGAAGTTGAATTGCTGCAGAAAAAATCCAAGATATTTACAATGGCTGGTAAAGTTTATGTTGATGATTTGCTTGTAGCTGAAGCAGATTTTATGGCTGGCATTGTTGACAGACCAAAGAAAGTTGAAGAATAAATGAATAATATTCATCCTACCGCTATTGTAAGCAGTAAAGCTAAGCTTGGTGATAATATTACTGTTGCACCTTACGCTATTATTGAAGAAGATGTTGAAATTGGAAATGATTGTCAGATCGGACCATCGGCAGTTATTTACAATGGTGCAAGAATTGGGAATAGAGTTAAAATAAAACAGTCAGCTTCTATTGCGCATGTTCCGCAAGACTTAAAGTTCGAAAACGAGCCATCATATTTTTATATAGGTGATGATACAGTAATTCATGAATTTGCAACAATGCACAGGGGTACGAAAGAAACAGGATTTTCAAGAGTTGGAAACAGATGTTTGATTATGGCTTATTCACATGTAGCTCATGATTGTGTTGTTGGTGATAATGTTATTCTTGCAAACGGAGTTCAGCTTGCTGGACATGTTCAAGTGGATGATTGGGCTATTTTAGGAGGAATGTGCGGCATTCATCAGTTCTGTCATATTGGTAAGCACGTTATGATGAGTGTTAACTCTGTAGCGGTTAAAGATGTTCCGCCATTTGTTCTTTGTGGAAGAGCACCAATGAAGTTTGAAGGATTGAATGTAGTTGGTTTAAGAAGAAGAGGATTTAGTAATAATGATATTGAAGTATTAAAGAAAGCTTACAACTATATTTATAACTCGGGATTAAATGTATCCGAAGGACTTGTAAGAGTTGAATCGGAATTATCAGATAATAATTATGCTGCAGACATAATATCTTTTGTGAAATCAAGCAAAAGAGGAATTATTGGGAAATGAATTGGAAGTTCCTTAACTCAGGTTTGAACAGCGGCAGTTTCAATATGGACTTTGATCTGTTTTTGACTGAAAATATTGAACCAGATAATGTGTATCTGAGATTATACCAGTGGCATCCTTACTGTATCTCATTAGGAGTTAATCAATCAGAGGATGAGATAGATCTTAAAAAAGCAAAGTATAATATGGTTGATGTTGTTCAAAGACCAACTGAGGGTAGTGCATTTATTCACGCAATGGAATTAGCCTTTTCAGTTATCTATACAATTTGTAATAGTATTTCTAAAAAAAATTTTGTTGATGAAATCAATACGGCACTTAGAAAAGGATTGATTTTATTTGATTCAAAGTTAAGTGCGATTGAAATCAGGAGTAACATTTCAAACTCTGATGAATTTCATAATGATAAGATCGGCAATGAGTTTTCCACCAAGAGTGAAATATATCTTAATGATAAAAAGCTTGTAAGAAGCACCCGAAGAAGATTTAATAATGTAGTTTTACAGCAGGGATCAATATTATGCGGGAATTATTATCAGAATATTATTGAGTATCTTAAAATTAATGACGATCAGAAAAAAGAAATATCAAATGAAATTGGAGCAACAACTGACCTGCAGCGAGAACTAAAAAAAGATATTGATTACAACAGACTAAGTATGTCTGTTAAAAAAGGTTTTGAAAAGCATTTCGATTGTAAATTTGAAGAAACGGAACAGACCGAACTTGAAATTAGTTTTATTTCCTGAAAAGTTTTGTTATTTATTACTTCCCACTTATTGAAAACAAATGAATCTCTTAATAAAAATAATAATTTTAATCAGCATACTTTTAACCACTGAGAACTTTTCCCAGATAGAAGTTCAGTCGTTTCTTGAAGGTGCAAGAATTACTGATATAAAACAGGAAGGAAACTACTTGTGGGTTGCAACGTACGGACAGGGTATTTATCAATATTCACTTAAAGATGGTAAATGGACAAACTATTCAAGTAAAACCAGTAACCTTGAAAATGATCTTTTCCATTGTGTAGCTGCAAGTAAAGATTTTGTCTGGGCAGGTGCTAGTGAAGGTTTGTTTATCTATTCTAAAAAAACAAAAAAATGGACTAAGAGAAAATTTGCTCAAGGTGGTGAGTTTGGTAACTGGATTAGAAGTTTGACCTTTGATGAAAAGAAAAACAGATTATGGATTGGAAGGTTTAGAAATATTACTGTATTTGATGTAAAAACAAACAAGTTTACTGACTATAATCGTGTTCAGAATGGTGATGAAAAAACAAACAACTTTAATACTATTTCGTTTGAAGGTGATAGTGTTGTATGGTTTGGTGCAGAGTCAGGTGTTCATAAATTCTTAAACAAACAAAAAATAGATAATAAATCAGCCTGGTCTTATTTTAAAAATAGCGGACGTAACTTTAATGCAGAAGGATCATCAGTCTCAGTTACTGATTTTATTTTTATGCCTAAGGAAATTTGGTTTGCTACAGATGAATTTGTTACAAAGGAACAACCTGATTATAATCCCGGCGGTATTTATATCTGGGATAGAAAATTAAAATGGGATAGGATTTCAAAATCAAACGGACTTGGAGGGAATGGAATTTATTGTTTAACAAGAACCGGAAATTATATCTGGGCTGCTGTTTACGAATTTAAAAAAAATGAAAAGGAAGAATACGGTAAAGGATTGTATCTGATTAATCGTGTAACAAAAAAAGTAACACCCATTGATCTGGCAGAACTGAAACTCACTACTTCAAATATATTCGCACTCTATTTTGATGGAGTAAATCTGTGGATTGGAAGCGCAGAAGGACTAATTAAACTTAAAGTTGCAAATTCATTTGCTAAACTTCAAAAATAAGGTTTTTCTATTTCAACAAAATAAAACTAAGTAAGCTTAAATCAATTATTTACATTTCCCTCATATCTTGATGACAACTACTGAATAAATTTCAACTATGTTTTCATTGAAAATCTCTTAAAGGTGCTAAAATGAAAACAGGAAATAAATCAGTTTTATATTTGTCAGTATTATCAATAGTCTTTTCACTTATTGGATGTGCAATAGAGGTAGAGCAAACCATCTATTTAGGTGATGTAAAGGTTGATGCACCAATAATTACACCACCAACACATTTAAATATTAATAAAGAAACTGGTGATATAACCATCTCTCCTCGTTTTTCGATATTGACAAAAAATCATAAAATTATCTCTTCAACCGGTGGACGATATCAACATACTATAAAATTTAATGATAGTGTTTATTATAAGCCAAAGTATAAAAACCTCGTTTGGCAATCTTACAAATATACTGCGGGGTTAGATTTGGATTTCAAGTTATCTAAAGGAGTATCTTTATTTGGAGGTATGAATTTATCAGGTGGAGATGATATAAACCTGCTGGGGGGAAATATTGGAATTGGATTTCATACACACAATGTAAACCCAAATGTAAGATTTGATTTTGGCGCAACAATTCAAGAGTATAGTTTTGATGCTTTAACTATTGTTCGTACCAGAACCAGTTCTATCTGGGAGACAAAGGAATATATTTCATTTTACGCTGATAAGGGGGTAGTTACAAATATAAATCCATTCGCTACATTAACTATAAATTCATCGTATGATTCAAGTTTTATAAACTGGTATATTACCGGAGGTTATTTTATGCAAAATCTTTTGGGATATGAACCGGGCAGCTACAGCTATCCGCTTTTCCTCTTACCTCCTTTTTTCGGAAGCTATACAGAGGTTGATAAACGATCAGACTTATCAGCTGGATTTCTGTATTTCAATGCAGGTATTGCTTTTAATCTTGGGCAGTATTTCAGATTAGTTGTTTCAGCTAAAATGGTAAATGAAGTGTCAATAACAGGCGGAACAGAATTTTTATTTATGCCATCAGCACAAATTGATTTTCAGTTATAATTGGAATTTGTAGTTTAACAAGCATACGGCATCTAAACTATTACTTAAGATAAAATAGAGTGCTGATATTACTCCCTTCATTCCTGCTTTTTACCAATTTTTTTTATAACTATTTTTAAACCAGATTTATTAACTATTCTGGTTTATCAATGAATAAGATTTCTGCAAAGAGATTGTTACAATTAAAGAACAACATAAAAGGTAAACGTATTGCTATAGTTGGCGATATGATGCTTGATATATATTTCTGGGGTGATGTTAAAAGGATTTCGCCCGAAGCACCCGTCCCTGTGCTTGAAGTGGAGAATGAATTTTACAGATTTGGCGGGGCAGCTAATTGTGCATTAAATATTAATACTTTAGGCGGTATAGCTGAACCGATAGGTGTTATTGGTTATGATAATTACGGTGCAATTTTTAATTCATTATTAAACGAACAAAAAATAAATCGTAATGGAATAATTGAAGATGACTCAAGACCGACAACAACTAAAACAAGAGTAATAGCGGATAGTCAGCACATAGTTCGTATTGATAAAGAAAATAAACAGGTCTTGAATAAAACTATTCAAGGTAAAATTTTTGATTATATAAAAAGTTTAATCAAAAATCTCGATGGAATTATTTTGCAGGATTATAACAAAGGGGTATTATCAGCTCCAATGATTAAACAGCTGATTAAACTTGCCAATAAAAGTAATATAATCATTACAGTTGATCCAAAGTTTAATAATTTTTTTGAATACAAAAATGTAACCGTTATCAAACCTAACAGAAAAGAAGCTGAAGATATACTTGGAATAAAAATAAAAACTGATGTAGATATTTCTGTTGCAGGAAATACTTTATTAAAAAAACTAAACGCTAAAAATGTTTTGTTGACTCTTGGCGAAGGCGGTATAGCTGTTTTTGAAAGAGGCAAACCGGAAATGAGAATGCCGACAAAAGCAAGAAAAGTAGCTGATGTATCCGGTGCAGGTGATACTGTTATTTCTACATTAACTATTGCGCTTGCAGCAGGAGCAAATATTTATGAAGCATCTTTCCTTGCAAATTATGCCGGAGGATTGGTCTGCGAAGAAGTTGGAATTGTTCCTATTGAAATTGATAAACTGTTTAATACAATTATCAGAGAAAATAAATGAACAGTATTAAATCAATTGAAGAATTGAAAGAAATCCGTAATCGGTTAAAAGTGACAAACAAAAAAGTTGTATTTACAAACGGCTGTTTTGATTTAATTCATTCCGGACATGTTGATTATCTTGTTAAAGCAAAAGAGCTGGGTGATATTCTTATTGTTGCCTTGAATTCGGATCAATCAATTAAACGGATTAAAGGAGATAAAAGACCAATCTTAAAACAGGAAGAAAGAGCTTTTATAGTTTCCAATCTTAAACCCGTAGATTATGTAACTTTTTTTGATGAAGATACTCCTGCAGAAATTATTAATGAATTACTACCAGATATATTGGTTAAAGGTGCAGATTGGTCTATTGATAAAATTGTTGGAAGAGATATAGTTGAGGCTAATGGCGGCATAGTAAAAACAATCAGGTTTGTAAATGATCAATCTACTTCAAAAATTATTCAACTTATAAAAGACCGCTTTTAAGATCAGTGAAAAAAGAAAAGTTACAGCAAGAGGGGAATAAGATAATCGGCAGAGGAAGAAAAACTTTACGATACGGTGTGAATATTTTCATTTTTACATTTCTGTTTATTTTCATGCTCTTGATGATTTTTTTTGGAGTCTCTCAAACATCTTTCTTTAAAAGCTGGCTTCGTGATTTTGTAATTGAAACGGTTAACGATGAAATAAATGGAAAACTTTCAATTGGCGAAATTGAAGGTACAATATTTACCTCGTTGATAATTAAAAATGCTACTTTATCTACTTTGCAGAATGATACGGTAGTTTCTGCCGACAAGATTGAACTTAGAACAAGTCCGTTGAAAATTTTGTTCAAAAATATTTATGTAAGAAAATTTGAACTGAAAAATGCACGTATCAAATTAGTTGAAGAAGAAGATGGCGAATTAAATCTTCTCAAAATATTTCCATCATCAGATGAACCGGAAGATACAACTAGCTCTGAGTTTCCGTTTACCATTGAAGTTGCAGATTTTGCACTTACGAATGTTGATTTTTCTATGCAGCATTTTGATAAAGTTGGAAGTACCACTTCTTATCCGGATATCAACACCAGTGATTTGAGAATAAAAGATCTGAACTTAAGGTTTAATGCATTTGCTGATCTTAATAAATACAATTACAGACTGACAATAGATGATTTTTCTTTTTCACCGAACTTTGATGTTTTTCAATTAAAGAGTTTTTCAGGAACATTTTTAATCACTCCTAATCTTGCAGGTATAAATAAACTTCGGTTGAAAACTAATGAGTCTGATGTTGAAATTAATGCAGCTGTTTTAGGTGTGGATTTCCTGAATAACTTTTCTACCGAGTCGTTAGCTGAAGCACCAGTCAGAATAAGTATGGATGCGGTAAATTTAAATTTTGCAGACTTCTCAACATTTATTCCTGCAATGAGTATGCTCAACGGTTCAATTGCAGCACAAATAGAAACCTCTGGTACTTTAAGTGATTTGCAAATTAAAAATCTGGAAGTTCTTTATAATAATACAAGGTTGACTGGAAAAGCAAATCTTAAAAATCTGCTTGATGTTGATAATATGTTTTTTGATGTAAGTCTTAATGATTCTTATCTCGACCCTTCTGATCCAAATAAACTGCTGGCAGGTTTTGATTTGCCCGAATTTAATATGCTTGGTGTTGTTAAGTTTGATACTTTAAGTTACAAAGGCGGTCCGCTAAACTTTAATTCAAAGTTTGCACTAAAAACTGATTTGGGTAATCTTTCAGGTGAAGCAAAGTTAGATTTAAGACCTGTTGATATGTTATACGATATTAAACTTAAGACCTCAAAGCTTGATTTGTCTTCATTTATTTCTATTCCAACAAGCTTTAATTCGGATATAACAATAAGCGGAGCCGGTTTTGACCCAGACAAAATGAAGATGGAATTAGCCCTTGATGCTGGTTCATCAGTCTTCGGAGGCAGCTTTTTACAGGATTTGAAAATTAATTCCAAAGCTGAAAATGGCTTGATAACTTCTTCAATGTATTTCAGTGGAGATTCAAGCTCTGCATTACTTAATGCGGATATTGATTTTACTAATTCTAATGATCCTTCTTATGAAGTTAAGGGCAGAATAAGTGAAATTAATCTTGCCAGACTGCTTAATAACTCATCACTTCAATCAGATATTAGTCTTTCGTTTGATGTAAGCGGGCAGGGATTTAATCCCGATAGCATTGATTTGTTTTTAGTTACTGATATACAGAATACAGCATTTATGGATTTTAAGATTGACAGTACGCGTTTAATTCTTGATGTAAGAAGAAATGATAATGGAAACAAAATTGTAAATCTTATTTCTGATATTGCTGATTTTACGATTAATGGCGATTTCAAATTAACAACTTTGGGGAGTGTGTTTTCGAGGGAAGCAGAAATATTGAACAAAAATATTACAGAAAGATATTTAAGCGTTTTCGATGATGACTCAGTTAGCCTTGAAATAAATACTTCAGTTGAAAATAATTTGGATGAAAAACTGCAGGACTTTGCGTTTACATATCTTTTGGATTTTAAGGAGTCAGTAAAAATAGCTTTCGGTAACAATACTGTAGAATTGGATGGTTTGATAAGCGGTAAGATAAGCAGTAAAGATGAACAGCTTTTATTGGATATGGATTCTGATTTTGGATATTTGAAATTTCTGACTAACACAGATGTTTATTTTCTGATCAACACATCGTTGGATTTTAATTTAAGTAATAGTTTTAACCTTAACGATAAGGATATTTTGAATGCTGGTTTGAAGTTAACCTCAGACCGTATTTATGCTGGCAGTAACTTTTATAACCTCAATGCTGAATTAGATATTGATAACAATAAGGTGACTTCCAGAATACAAATGGATTTAGAAAAGAACTTAAAGACAGATATAACTGCTAATCTTAAAGTTGATGATCAAAAATTAATTCTGGAGCTACCCGCATTACAAATTATTTATAATGCATTAGAAGTTAAGAACAGCGGCAACATACAAATCGCTTACCGCGATAAAGTAATTACATTTGATAAATTTCTTTTAGATATAGCAGGTGCTGAGCTTGAAATCTCAGGTGAATCAGGATTTGAAGGAGATCATAAGGCTAACATCACATTAAAATCACTTGAAGGTGAAAAAGTAATAAATGGTTTATTGGCAAAAAAAACCGAAAGGAAAATTCAATCAGATATAAATTTATCAGGATCACTTACAGGTAATTTTTCAGATCCGGTTTTTAGTATTAATGCTTCAGTAGAAGACATTACTTATGGCAATAGTAATTTCGGTTCACTCTTTTCGGTGTTTGATTATGAAAATAATTCATTAAATACAGATATAAGACTTCTCGATTCAACTCTTGATTATAATGATCCGGCACTTTCTATAAGCGGATATATTCCGTTAAACCTCTCATCTGCAGCAGATAGTGTTGATAGGTCTGAGAGGTCTATCAATCTGTCAATTGAATCAGATGAATTTAATCTAAGCTCGTTAAAAGATATTATCCCTTTTGTTCAGTTTAACAAAGGCAAGCTGGAAACTGAAATTGATTTATCCGGAACATTATCCCAACCGATAGCAATGGGATATTTTAGTATTAATGATGCATCATTTAAAGTAACTAATAATAATCTTGATTATGATTTGCGGACAAAAGTTTGGATTGATGATGAAGATGTTACTATTGAAAATATTGAGCTGAAGAATTCTTCAGGAACTTTAAACGGAGGTACTTTAACAGGAAACGGATTTGTTAAATTAAAAGAATTTAAACTTGATTCTACCTTTCTATCTTTTACAGGCGATTTAAAAGTATTAGATCAGATTTCAAAAACCGCAAGTCCCATTATTTATGGCGATGTTGCCATCAGAATACGCGATGCGGTTACATATTCCGCAAATAAAAATACCTCTTATCTAAATTTACCAATTGATGTTACAACTGCTGATTTAATTGTTCCGTTAAGCAGTTCAGCTTACTCAAGCTCGTCTGGATTTATTTATAAATATGAAGAACAAGATATCCTCCGTGATCAGCTTGAGTCTGAGCTTGATAGTATAATTTCTGCACGAATTAAAAAAGATAGTATTAACAGTAATACTGCAGCTTCAACTAAATTTAATTACACTGTTGATATCAAGCTGGCTACAGAAGCGGAGATTGTGGTTATTTTGTCTAAAGAGCTTGACCAAAAGTTTGTAGTAATGCTTGGTGGCGATTTCTTTTTGCAGTCATTTGGAGGCAAGCAAAAATCCGGTGGCGAACTTACTCTTTTACCAGGGTCAACTTTAAGTTTTATTAAATCATTTGATGCTGCTGGTAATATTAAATTTGATAAAATTGATGATCCCATTGTAAACATAACTTCAACTTATAAAGATTACTATTTGCCTCCGGGCAATAATGCCGGACAAAGCGAACAAGAAGTTGCTGTAAAGATAAAACTAAAAGGTCCTCTGAGTGAACTAAACAAAAACTTTATTTCTGATGAAGATAATGTTGGGGTTTATATGGGCAGGCAGAATATTGATGAAGACAAGAAAGACCCTAGTAAGAATGTTACAGATGCAATGTTTTTTATTTTACAGGGTAAATTTCCAAATGATGAAAACGTAACAGAACAGGACAAAAATCTTTTTGCTTCTACTGCAACCTCACTTGCTGGCTCGTTAATAGGAAGCGTTTTAAATCAGTATTTTAGCGATTATGTGAAAGGGTTTCAATTGAGGCAGACTGCTACAGAAACAAAATTTAATTTAATTGGAAAAGCTGGTAAACTTAGATATGAAATTGGAGGATCAACCGAAGTGCTTCAGGATCTTAGCCGCGCTAATATAAGACTTGAATACCCGTTAACTCAAAGATTCCAACTGCGGCTTGAGAGAAAGGAATCTGAAAATGAATCTTCTTCGTTTAACAATCCGTTATTTTTTGAAGGCGGACTTAAATACAATTTTGAGTTTTAATGAAAAAAGAATTAAAAGCGTTTTTTAACCGCAATCAGAGCAGAGGTTATAAATCAAAAGATATTTCGAAAAAACTTGGTTTTATCTCCGAGTATGAATATGCATCTCTGAAGGCTGCAATACACAAACTTGAAGAAGAAGGTTTTTTGATAAAAATTGGTAAACGATATCAGCTTAATAAAGTACCGCCAACTAATAAACTTACAGGCAGATTAGAGATTAATAAAAATGGTTATGGTTTCGTAATTATCAATAATGGGAACAATAATGATATTTTTATTTCTTCGGGAAACTTAGGTGCTGCACTTGATGGTGATATAGTTGAAGTCGAATTATTTGCCAAACAAAGAGGAAAAAATCTTGAAGGGCAGATTATAAGAATCATCAAAAGAAAGCGGAAAGAATATGTTGGCAAGCTAAATAAATCCAAATCATTTTATTTCATTTCTCCTGATGATCCAAATATCCACAGAGATATTTATATCAATAAAACCCGTCTTAAAGGGGCTAAAACAGGTGACAAAGTTGTTGTTGGAAATTTATCCTGGGATAGTTCTATGCTTAATCCGGAAGGAGAAGTAATTGAAGTTTATGGAAAAGCCGGCTCTGTTGATGCTGAGGTTTTTTCACTTTCAAGGGAGTTTAATTTAAGATACAAGTTTCCTAAATCAGTATTAACTGAAGCAGATGAAATATCAGCTTATATTTCTGAAGATGAAATTAACAAGAGAGTTGATTACCGCGATAAGAATGTTTTTACTATTGATCCTGATGATGCTAAGGATTTTGATGATGCGTTATCAATTGAAAAATCTGAAAACGGGAATTATTCAATTGGGATTCACATTGCAGATGTTTCTTATTATGTAAAAAAAGGTTCGGCTCTTGATCAGGAATCAAGTTCCAGGGGCAACAGTGTTTATTTCGTTGGTAAAGTTATTCCAATGCTGCCGGAAAAATTATCTAATCAGATATGCTCACTGATTCCAAACAAAGACCGGCTTACTTATTCTGTAATTGTAAATATAACACCAAGAGGCAAAATAGTTGATTATAAAATAGCCAGGACGATAATCAATAGTAAAAGAAGATTTACCTATGAGGAAGCACAAAAAATTATAGAACAAGGTAATGGAGCATTTTCAGAAGATTTGCTGTTGCTTAATAAACTTGCACAGCTGCTCAGAAAAAAAAGAATGCGCGAAGGTTCATTTGATTTTATTTCTCCTGAAGTAAAATTCAAACTGGATGAGAATGGAGTTCCTGTTAGTATTGCAATAAAACAGTCTCTGGAAAGTAATATGCTTATTGAAGAGTATATGCTTCTTGCTAATAAAATTGTAGCTTCTCATATTTCATCAGATAAACAGGGGGCAGTTAAGCCATTTGTCTATCGGGTTCACGATTTACCAGATAAAGATAAAATCATCGAGTTTTCAAGATTTGTAAAAACACTTGGATATTCTTTCGATCCCAATGCTTCAGCTAAATCAGCAAGCTTTCAGAATTTATTAAATCAGATTAAAGGTAAAGAAGAAGAAGCATTAATTAATGAGTTAGCTATCCGCTCAATGGCAAAAGCGGTTTACTCGACACAGAACATTGGTCATTATGGTCTTGGGTTTAAATATTATACTCATTTCACTTCGCCTATCAGAAGATACAGTGATTTGATTGTGCATAGATTGTTGTTTTATTATCTTAATAATAAAGCGGGCGAAATTTATTCGCTTCCACAGTTGGAAGAAATTTGCGACAATATATCTGCAACTGAAAGAAATGCTGTAGAAGCAGAGCGATTCAGTGTTAAAATAAAACAGATAGAATATTTGAAGAATCATTTAGGCAATGAATTTTCAGCTATTATTTCTGGCATTATTAATTTTGGAATTTTTGTTAAACTTACAGACATACTTGCAGAAGGATTAATAAGATTACGGGATTTGGATGATGACTATTATGAGCACGACGAAAAAAAATATGCTATCATTGGAAAGAGAACCAAAAAACAATATCGTTTAGGTGATAAAGTACTTGTTAAGCTTATTCGTGTTGATGAGGAACGATCGGAATTGGATTTTATAATTGTTGATTCAAAGGATTAAAAAATGAGACCACTCAAAATACTTTTGACTGTTGTTCTGTTTTTTTCAACTACATTGTTTGCGCAGTTTGGAAAAAACAAACTGTATATCAAAGATTATGATTGGTATTATATACAAACTAAACATTTTGATATTTACTTTAATCAAGGCGGTGAAACACTAACCGAGTTTGCAGCAAAATCTGCAGAGGATGCTTTGACATCAATACAGAATGCTTTTAATTACAGGGTAAATAGCAGAATCACTTTAATTATTTATAATTCACAAAATGAATTTCAGGAAACTAATGTAATTGATGAATACGTTACTGAAGGTGTTCAGGGTTTTACTGAACTGTTCAAAAACAGAGTTGTTGTTCAGTTTACCGGTTCATATAAACAATTCAGACATCTGATTCATCACGAACTTGTTCATGCTGTTATGAATGATATGTTCTATGGCGGATCAGTCCAGAATATAATAACAAATAATATTTCTCTTCAGTTTCCTTTATGGTTTAATGAGGGTCTTGCAGAATATGAAGCATTAGGATGGGATGTTGATACTGACATGTTTATCCGTGATGCCGCTGTAAATGAGTATTTGCCTGAGATAAACAGATTAGATAATTATTTTGCCTATCGTGGCGGTCAGTCAGTTTTTTACTATATAGCAAATAAATACGGAACAGAAAAAATTGGAGAACTGCTTAATAAAATTAAAGGTGTCGGCAATGTTGAAGAAGGATTTAAAGCAACTCTTGGAATAGATATAAAAGAACTTGGGCAAAGATGGAAGAAAGAAATTAAAAAAACTTTTTGGCCTGATGTTGCATTAAGAGATGATCCAGTTGATTTTGCAAAACGTTTAACCTTTCCCGAAAAAGATAAAGGGTTTTATAATACTTCTCCAACGCTTTCGCCACAGGGGGATAAAATTGCATTTATTTCAAACAGGGATTATTATTTCGGTTTGTACATTATGGATGTATTAACTGGAAAAACAATCGGTCCGCTTGCAGAAGGAAATCAGACCCCTGATTTTGAAGAGTTAAATATTTTAACACCGGGTTTAACCTGGTCGCCTGACGGAAATAAAATAGCAATATCCGCAGAGCATAGCGGTTTTGATGTTATATACATTTTTGATCTTGAAGAAGATGAAAGAGAAACATTGAAATTTGATTTGGAATCTATCGAAAGTGTTACCTGGTCAAACGATGGAAAATATCTGGCATTTGTAGGTCAGACTTCAAAGCAGTCCGATATTTATATATATAATTTTGAAACTAAAGAGCTTACGGATCTTACAAATGATATATTCAGTGATTCAGATCCTGCATGGTCGCCTGACGATAAAGCGATCTATTTCGTTTCTGATAGAGGTGATTATCTTGATGTAAGTAATATTGATAAAGATTTTAAAATTTCAGAACATAATTACTCACAAAAAGATATTTACAAACTTAATATTTCCGATAGAGAAATTTTTAGAATAACTGATCTGCCGTTTAGCGATGAAACTTCTCCTAAAGTAGAAGCTAACGGAGAAAGACTGATTTTTATTTCAGATATTAACGGTATAAACAATATCTATATTAAAAACTTATCTGCTGATGAAAAATCAATCAAAGTTACAGATATTCCAATTATCCCTATTACAAATTCAATTAGCGGATTATATCAATTATCTTTATCCAAGGACAGTAAAAAGCTGGTCTTTTCATCTCTATACGAATCTGTATTTAATCTTTTTATGCTTGATAATCCATTTGAGCCTAAAACACAATTAGATACTCTTAAGCCAACTCTCTACATTTCCAAACTGGAAGAAAAGCGAAATGTTAAGACTGATGAAAAAATTGTTAAAGATACATTGGTTGCACAAACCAGTGAAAAAGAAGTAAATAAAGAGGAGCAGATAAAAATATTTACAGGAGATGTAGTAGAATCAGATACTACATCAAATAAAAACTCAAATGATTATTCAAAATTTATTTTTGGTACATCTGATACTAATAAAGAAAAAGTATATGCAAATGACTCATTGTTTATTCCAAAAAATAATCTTGATGAAAATGGTAATTATCTTGTTAATAAATATAAAATAACCTTCGGACCTGATCTTGTTTATGCAAATGCTGGCTATAGTACATTTTATGGATTAATTGGAACTACTGTTTTAAGTTTTAGCGATGTACTGGGTGACCACCGTTTAATTGGTGTAACTGGTTTACAGATTGACCTTAAAAATTCTGACTATGGTTTAGCGTATTACAACCTTAGCGGCAAGATTAAATATGGTATTCAAGGTTTTCACACTGCAAGGTTTGTTAACATCATTAGAGGAAATTATATTAATTTTTTCAGATACAGAAGTTATGGCATTTCATTATCAGCATCATTGCCTCTTAACAGATTCTACCGTTTGGAAGCCGGCTTAGGTTGGCTTAATGTGCGTGGAGAAAACCTTGATGATCTTTCCGATCCGCTTGATGAAGCATCGTTTATTGTACCTTCATTGGCTTATGTACACGATAATATTATGTGGGGATATACTGCTCCAATTCAGGGAACCCGTTATCGGTTTGAAGCTTATGGAAATCCGGGACTTGGAAATAAACGATTAAGCTTTTATACATTAAGCGGAGATTACCGAACCTATCTAAGATTCTGGACAGATTATTCATTTGCCATTAGATTTTCAGGAGGATATTCTGGCGGTGAAAATGCACAAAGATTTTTTATGGGTGGAATAGAAAACTGGATAAACCGTTCATTTGCAACAACAGAGATCCCTATAGAATCTACAAGCGATTATGCATTCTTAACTGCTGTGTTACCATTAAGAGGATATAATTATTCAGAACGTATCGGCACCAAATATTTGCTTATGAATTATGAACTGAGATTTCCTTTAATCAGGTATTTGATTCCGGGTCCTTTACCAATCTTATTTAATAACATTATTGGTGTTGCATTTATTGATGCCGGTGCCGCTTGGGATAATACAAGTAAGCTGCAATTGTTTAATAGAGATTCAGATGGTTATTTTAGAAGTAAAGATTTACTTATGGGTACTGGTGTAGGTGCTAGAGTATTCTTCCTTTACTTTTTACTTAGATTTGATGTTGCCTGGGCTTATAATTTTAATCACTTTTCAGACCCAATATTCTATTTTTCAATCGGTGCTGATTTCTAATCAGCACCAACTGCTATTACTCTTTATTTTTGGTTTTTGAATCAGATTTCTTCTCTGAACCTGCCTTATTACTGATGTCTTGATTGTTAGTTTTTGAATTTCCGGTTGAGGTATTATTAGAGTTTTTATAATCTGTTTGATAAAAACCGCTTCCCTTAAAAATTGGACCGGCACCTGCACCTATTAATCTTTTTATCTTACCTTTACAAACAGGACAGATTTTTAGTGGCTCGTCTTTCATTGATTGAAAAATTTCAAATCTATGTCCACATTTAGTGCATTTATATTCATACGTTGGCATTTAAAACTCCTAAATTTTGGATGCGAAAAATAATGATAAATTACTGAATGTTCTATAAATTTAAACTCATAAAAAATATTATTAAGGGATATTGAATTGAAAAAAATATTGTTGATCTGTTTTCTATCAGTAATATTGATTTCCGGTTGTCTTAATTATAATCAAAATACTATAATCTATCCTGATGGTTCTGGTGAAATGCAGATTAATTACTGGATGAAGTATTCCGACTCAAGTTCAGTTTCAACAATATTGAATCTGGAAATTTTTAATCCTGATTCAATAAGAAAAGAGTTTGCTTCTGATTTTACCACCATTCAAAATATCACTTCCTATTCTGATTCAACTGATTCAACAATACGGGCAGATATAAATATAAAATTTAACCATGTAGATTCACTGAATACAATCAAAGCTTTTGCTCAATCAAAATATCATTTAGAAGATGGTGCATCTGGTCAAAAGATATTTTCACAGTTTATACCTCCTATTGCTACCGGATTTGGAATTGAAGGAAGTAAATACCATATCACATATTCATATAATATACGGGGTGAAATTATCACTCATAACGCAACTAATAAGGCTGGAAATAATTTAACTTGGTCATATTCACTTGATGAAATTGGACGTGGAAAAACAATATCAGTTACTTTTAAGCCATATAAACTTAAAGAAACCCCTAGGTGGATTTACATCTTGGCTGGAAGTGTATTATTGATGGTAATTTTTTTCCTGATTAAGAAGAGAAAAGATTAGTCAAAAGTATTTCTTAAATATCAAATTTATTGACTTAACAAGCCCCATTGGTTATATTTGACGCCTATTTAAAAAATAAATTGAGTTTACAAAGTGTCATCAGATGGATTCTTGATTTTTGCAGGCAACTCAAATAAGCAATTAGCGGAAAGAATTGCTGAATCCATTGGTGTGCCATTAGGTATTCTTGAATCAAAGCGATTTAGTGACGGGGAAATTTGGGTTAAATATGGTGAAAACATCAGAGGCAGAGATGTATTTTTGATTCAATCAACAAATCCTCCGTCTGATAATTTGGTTGAATTACTTATTATGCTTGATGCAGCAAAAAGAGCATCGGCAAAAAGAATTACTGCTGTTATTCCATATTTTGGGTATGCCAGACAAGATAGAAAGGATCAGCCCCGGGTTGCAATTACTGCTAAACTAATGGCTAATCTAATTACTTCGGCGGGTGCCGATAGAGTGATGACAATGGATTTACATGCTTCGCAGATCCAAGGTTATTTTGATATTCCGATGGACCATTTATATGGATCATCCATATTTCTAAATTATCTTAATAATCTTTCAGATAATTTGGTTGTTGTATCTCCTGATGTTGGAGGCATTAAAATTGCCAGAGCGTATTCAAAAATGCTTAACTCAGGTTTAATTGTAATTGATAAAAGACGTCCCAAAGACAACATTACTGAAGTTATGAATATAATTGGTGATGTAGAAAACAAAGATATATTGTTAGTAGATGATCTTATAGATACTGCCGGAACTTTTGTTAACGCTACAAAAGCATTGAAAGAAAAAGGAGCTAATAGAATATTTGGAGCTATTACCCATCCTTTACTTTCCGGTCCGGCGTATGAAAGAATAAATAACAGTCAAATAGATAAACTATTTGTTACTGATACAATTGATTTTGATGAAAATAAATGTGAACGAATTATAAAAATTTCAGCAGCACCTTTATTTGGTGATGCAATCTTAAGAACATATAAAAACGAATCAATCAGTTCATTATTTAATATAGATAAAGGTTAATTTAGACCCGGAGATAAAATGGAGAAAGTAATATTAAACGCAAAGAAAAGAACCAAAATTGATAAAGCAGCTAGAAGTTTATTACGCAGAGAAGGAAAGATACCAGCAGTATTTTATTCAAAGCACCACGAACCTATTCCTGTTGAAGTTGAAGAAAGATTAGTAAATCCTATGGTTTTTACATCAAAGACACATCTGATTACGCTTAATGTGGATAAAGACATGGAGCTTGAATGTATCATTAAAGATGTTCAGTTTGATCCTGTTACAGATAGAATAGTACACGTGGATTTTTTAGGTTTACAAAAAGACGAAAAGATTCAATTGGAAATACCAGTTCAATTAGTTGGAAGTGCTATTGGAATTAAAGAAGGCGGAGTTCTTCAGCATATTCTTCATAAAATACTTATTGAATGTTTTCCTTCTGATATTCCTGCACATATTGAAATTGATATTACAGATTTAAAACTTGGGCAGGCTATTCATATATCAGATTTAAAGCCTGAAAAATATACAATACTTAATTCCGAGGAATCGATGATTGCTTCTGTAACACATCCAAGGGTAGAGAAGGAAGCAACCCCTGTTGTTGAGGAAGGTGCAGAACCTGCAGAACCTGAAGTAATTGCTAAAGGTAAACAGGATAAAGAAGAATAGTTTTAGTGCGCATTATATTTGGTATCGGAAATCCTGGTTCACGCTATCAGTTAAACAGACATAATGCAGGATTTTTGTTAACCGATTTTTTTGCAATACATAACTCATTAAGATTTGCTTCTTCTAAGTTTGATTGTCAATACTCAGAAGGGGAGATTGATAATAATCCATTTGCTTTAGTTAAGCCAACTACTTTTGTAAATTTAAGTGGTATAGCTTTGAAGCAATGCTGTGAGCATTATAAAGTTGACTTAGAAAATGTACTAATCCTTGTTGATGATATTAACTTAAATTTTGCAGAAATAAGGATTAGAAAATCTGGAAGCGATGGTGGACATAATGGACTTAAATCCATTATCTATCATTTGAATACCGATGAAATCCCAAGACTTAGAATTGGTATAGGAAGTATTTTTGATGAAGGTCATTTATCTGATTACGTTTTGTCAGATTTTTCAAAATCGGAATTTTCACAATTGATTAAATCATTTGAATTTTGCTCTCAGTTAATTGAAAGCTTTATTACAGGTGGTTATGATAAAATGCTTTTTACTTACAGTCAGTTAAAAAATCAGAATAATAAAAACAAAGAAACAGAATAAACATTCAGTAAGGAGTTAACTATGGATTTAATTTTTCATATTATACCATTATTTGGTGTTTTAGCATTATTATACACATTTTGGAAATCAAGCTGGATATCAAAACAGGATGCTGGCACAGAAAAAATGAAAGTTATTTCCAGTCATATTGCTGAAGGTGCAATGGCATTTTTAAAAGCTGAGTATAAGGTTCTTGTAGTGTTTGTTATAGTAGTTGCAGCACTTTTAGCTTATAGTGGTTCTAATACAGTTAACTCATCTCCTCTTGTTGGAATATCCTTTATCGTTGGAGCTTTGTGCTCTGCTTTAGCGGGTTTTATAGGTATGAGAGTTGCAACCAAAGCAAACGTGCGAACAACTCAGGCTGCGAGGATTAGCCTTGGTAAAGCCCTGGAAATTGCTTTTGCAGGCGGTTCCGTTATGGGTCTTGGTGTTGTTGGTTTAGGTGTGTTAGGATTAGGCAGTTTATTGTTTATTTATGGTGATACTTATGGTTTATCTGATGTTGATAGTCTTACTAAAGTGATTACAATTATTACAGGATTTTCTTTTGGTGCTTCATCAATTGCTTTATTTGCTAGAGTTGGAGGAGGTATTTATACTAAGGCTGCTGATGTTGGTGCGGATCTGGTAGGAAAAGTTGAAGCCGGAATCCCCGAAGATCACCCGCTTAATCCGGCTACAATTGCTGATAATGTGGGTGATAATGTTGGTGATGTTGCTGGTATGGGAGCAGATCTGTTTGAATCTTATGTTGGATCTATTGTCAGTACAATGGTTCTTGGAGCTGCGTTTTTTTTAATTCCGGAATTTTCAAATAATTTTAACGGGCTTGGTGCTGTTTTATTACCACTTGTTATTGCCAGTGTTGGAATTATTGCTTCGATTGTAGGTACTTTTTTCGTTAAAGTAAAAGAAGGCGGTGATCCTCAAAAGGCACTCAACTTTGGAAATATTGTTGCAGGAATATTAATGATGATCTCTTCCTGGTTTATAATTAAATGGCTTTTACCCGAGAGCTGGTATTATCAGGATCCCCTTTATCAATGGGCTGATCCTGTAAAAGGTAATCTTTATACTTCAACAGGAATCTTTATTGCAACAATCGTTGGCATTATTACAGGTGCATTAATTGGAATGATAACAGAGTTTTATACTGGAAGCGGAAAAAGCCCGGTGCTTGGAATTGCAAGACAATCAATTACAGGTTCAGCTACAAATATAATTGCTGGTTTAAGTGTTGGGATGATGTCAACTGCGCTTCCAATTCTTGTTTTAGCATTTGCAATTATTCTGTCCTTTAATTTTGGCGGTTTATATGGAATTGCTATAGCTGCTGTTGGTATGCTTTCAATTTTAGGAATTCAACTTGCTGTAGATGCTTATGGTCCAATCTCGGATAATGCCGGAGGAATTGCAGAGATGTCTGAACTTCCAAAAGAGGTTAGATCAAGAACTGATAAACTAGATGCGGTTGGAAATACAACTGCTGCGATTGGTAAAGGTTTTGCTATTGGTTCAGCAGCACTTACAGCGCTTGCATTATTTGGTGCATATATGACTGCTGCGAATATAAAAACTATTGATATTTCTAAATCTGAAGTAATGGCTGGTTTATTTGTTGGAGCAATGATTCCTTTGTTGTTTTCAGCAATAGCTATGCAGGCTGTAGGCAGAGCTGCAATGGCTATGATTGAAGAGGTTAGAAGACAGTTTAACTCAATTCCTCAATTAAAAGCTGCTTTAGAGGTAATGAAGAGGAATCATGGTAAAGATCAATCGGACTGGAATAAAGAAGATGTTGATATTTTTGAAGATGCACATGGGAAAGCTGAATATGGAAAATGTGTTGAAATATCCACAAAGTCAGCAATCAGACAAATGGTCTTTCCGGGTTTATTGGCGGTTATTGTGCCGGTTTTAACCGGATTTCTTGGAAATAAAGAAATGTTAGGAGGACTGATTGCTGGGGTTACTGTATCAGGTGTGCTGATGGCAATTTTTCAGGCAAATGCCGGTGGTGCTTGGGATAATGCAAAAAAGATGTTTGAAGAAGGAATTGAAGTTAATGGACAAAAATATTTTAAAGGCTCAGATGCCCATAAAGCTGCAGTTGTCGGTGATACTGTTGGCGATCCATTTAAGGATACCTCAGGTCCATCATTAAACATTTTATTAAAACTTATGTCAGTAATTTCACTTGTTATTGCACCATTAATTAAGTAATTTTTATTAGATAAAATTAGAATATTTTTAAACCCTGCTCTTGCTATTGAAAGACATAGCGAGAGCCTAAATGCCCATAGGGAGGTGATTACAGATGAGAACAGGTGTGTACGAAAGTGCCATTCTTATTAATGCTGCATTAGATGATCAGCAAATCGAAGCAATTCTTACCAAAATTAAAGATTTCATCATTTCTAATGGCGGAACTATCCGCGAAATTGAGAATTGGGGTAGAAAACGTCTTGCATATCCGGTAGCAAAAAGCAAAATAGGATACTATGCAATTTACAGGTTTGACGGTCCAAGAGATATGATTGCAAAACTAGAAAGAATTTATTTATTGGATGAGCAAGTACTAAGACATCTTACATTAAATCTTAGTAATGAAGCACTGGAACAGCTGGAAAAAAACAAATCTCTTTCAGCTGCACTAAAAGAAGAAATAACATCTGAAATAGCAGAAGCTCCGATTGCTTCAGAAGAACCGGATGTTAATAATGAAGAAAATGATAACTAACAATAATTTGATTTAGTTTGGAGGTTTACAAATGGCTGATTTGAAAATGCCGGAAATAAATTATGTGATTGTAGCTGGTAATCTTACAAAGGATCCTGCTTTTAGAGAAACTACTAACAGAACACCTGTTGTAAATTTTTCAATTGCTTCAAATAGAAAATTTAAGGATAGTTCTAATCAATGGCAGGAAGATGTTTGTTACATTGGAGTTGTTGCCTGGAATAAACTTGCTGAAAGCTGTAGAGATAGATTAAGAAAAGGATCTGCTGTGCTGGTTGATGGTGAGTTGCAAAGCAGGAGTTGGAAATCTGATGAAGGACATAACAGAAGTGTTGTTGAAATCAAAGCCAGAAGAATACAGTTTTTGAATAAAAGACTAATTGGTTCTGAAGAAAATGGTGTGATTGAAGATGATGAACCTAGTATAGCTGTTGATGATTCGATTGACTATACTGAAGATTCTTTTGATAAGTTTTTATCTGAAGAAGAATCAAGTTTAATTAAACAAACAGGTAGTGGAAATGAAGAAAGAAATTAAAACTAAAAAAGTCTGCAGATTTACTCAAAGTGGAATCAAATATATTGATTATAAGGATGTAAAACTTTTGCAGAAATTTATAACAGAGCAAGGTAAGATTATTCCTAAAAGAATAACCGGCACCAGCTCTAAGTATCAACGTGAACTTGCCATTGCAATAAAGCGAGCAAGACACATGGCATTATTGCCCTACGTTTCTGATACTGTCAGATAGTTAAAAAAAGTTGGAGTAAAACAATGAAAGTTATTTTAAGACAAGACTTCGAGAAGCTGGGTAAAATCGGAGAGGTTGTTGATGTTAAGGGCGGTTTTGCAAGAAATTTTCTCTTTCCCAGAGGTATTGCATATGCTGCCTTAAAGGGAAATATTAAAGCACTCGAAGAAGAGAAAAAAACCGTTGAAAAAAGAAATCAGCAGGAATTAAAAGCTGCCGAAGAATTTGCTGCTAAACTGGAACCAGTTTCTATTACTATACCTGTTCAGGTTGGCGAAGAAGATAAGATATTCGGTACTGTTACTACTCAAATGATTGCTGATGCACTTAATGAAAAAGGTCATAATATTGATAAGAGAAAGATTGAAATTGAAGAACCAATTAAAGCACTTGGTATTTACGGTGTTAATTTAAAACTTCATCCAAGTGTTAGTGCCAAGATTAAAGTATGGGTCGTTCGGGAATAGTTGATGACTTTTTTAAATTAAAAATGGGAATCCAACCGGATTCCCATTTTGTTTTTAAAATAAAAACAGAACTATCTTGCCTTAACTTTCTTCTCGGATATCATTTTTGCAATATGAGCAGTGCCCTTTTTATTGATAGTTTTTATTGCATTAGCAGATAATTTTATTGTTACATATCTATTCAATTCCTGCACCCAAATGCGTTTTTTCTGCAGATTAGGTAAAAATCTTGTTTTAGTTTTATTATGTGCGTGTGATATTTGATTTCCTGTAGCCGGACCTACACCTGTTACTTGGCATCTTCTAGCCATTTCCTAAACTCCTTAATTATTCTTTCTATTTTAGAGCCGTAAATATATAAAAATCATACTTAAAAACTAAAATTTTAATGTACAATTTTGCATTGATCCTCATCAGATTATTGAAAAATCCTGATTTTCTTCTTGATTTTAATTTACAGAAGCCTATTTTAGCAGTGAATTATCAGACTTATAAAAAATTAAATTTGTCGTTACTACGTTAATCGAAATCGCTGATCATTTTGTAAATCTTCAGACCAGATAAGAAGGAAACTATACATTTTAATTTTGAATAAGTCTTATTGTAACAACTCTTAAAGTTTAATTGAACTATGGAATATTTTGAACTACACCCCAAAAATCCTCAGGTTAGATATATTAATAAATCAGTAGAGGTTCTGAAAAGAGGAGGAATTATAATTTTTCCTACAGATACCTATTACGGGTTAGGATGTGATTTATTTAATCATGATGGAATTGAACAAATCTTATCAATTAAGGGAGAAACAGATTCAAAGTTGTTCAGCTTTATCTGTTCTGATCTTAAAGATATTTCAAAATATGCAAAAGTTTCAGATTACTCTTACAGAACAATGAAACATCTTTTACCAGGACCTTATACATTTATTCTGCCTGCTGCAAAAGTAATCCCAAAAAAATTCTTGAGTAAGCGAAAAACAGTAGGCATAAGGGTACCTAAACACAATGTTACGCTTCAGATAGTTAGAGAATTAGGTAATCCGATTATCAGTACAAGTGCAACAACAAGGCTTGGCGATCCATTATTTGATCCATTTGAAATTAAGAATATTTTTTACGCAAGAGTAGATTTAATGCTTGCCTCTGAAAATACCGGATTTGAACCATCAAGTGTTATTGATTTAAGCGGCGACGAACCAGAGATTATAAGAGAAGGCGCCGGTGATGTTAGTTTATTCAGATAGTTTTTTATCTAATTTCTTCTATATACCTGCGATGAAGATGCCTGTTGCACAGGTGTTAGAATTATTTCATTAATATTTACATTATCAGACCTTGTTGCACAAAACAATACAGCTTCTGCTACATCATCAGGTGAAAGCGGAGTGATGCCTTTATAAACATTATCAGCCTTTTCGGTATCACCATTAAATCTAACTTTACTGAATTCAGTATAAACCATTCCCGGATCTATACTGCTTACTTTAATACCTTTATCTAATACATCTAACCTGAAAGATTGTGATAATGCTTTAACAGCAAATTTTGTAGCCGAATAAACATTTCCGAAAGTATATACTTCATGTCCAGCTGTAGATCCAATGTTTATTATGTGCCCAGTTTGTCTTTCCACCATTTGAGGAACAATAATTCTTGATACATTTAGTAACCCCTTGATATTTGTATCAATCATCTCGTTCCAATCAGTAAGTTTACCGGTATAAAATTTATCCAATCCCCTAGCTAAGCCGGCATTATTAATAAGAATATCAATTTTTTTCCAGTCATCTGAAAGTTTATTATACATATTTTCAACATCTTCATAATTCCTCACATCTATTTTACTGCAAAGTGCTTTTATGTTATACTTTTGTTCAAGTTCATTAGCAAGATCTTTTAATCTTTCTTCTCTGCGGGCAGTAAGAATTAAATTAGCTTTAAGTTTAGCAAACTCTACAGCACAAGATTTACCAATACCAGATGATGCTCCGGTTATAAAGACAATTTTTCTCTCAAGATTTTTCATTTTAAGTCCTGTTTAGTTATTAAAATACACCAGATAATTTGTCTCCGCATATTTTACATTTGTTGCCTTTCAGATTTACCAAATTAACCTGATGCCAGTTTCTTTTTATTAAAAGGGAATTACAATTTTTGCAATATGTAGATTGATTAATGGAATCGTGAACATTACCCAGATAAACATATCTTATTCCCGCTGATATAGCAATACTTTTTGCTTTTGTTAAAGTTGTATGTGGAGTTGGTATTTTCCCCATCATTTTAAAATCCGGATGAAATGCAGTAAAATGTATTGGAACCTCATCACCAAGATTATTTAATATCCAGTCGCACTCTTTTTTGATTTCATCATCTGAATCATTTTCGCCGGGAATTAAAAGTGTTGTTATTTCAAGCCAGACATCTGTATCGTTTTTAATCCATTTAAGAGTATCAAGCACATAATCAATATGTGAATAAGTATTTTTGAAATAAAATTCTTCAGTGAATGCCTTTAAGTCAACATTGGCTGCATCAATATTTTTATAAATATCTTTCCTTGCTTCTTTATCAATGTAGCCGGCAGTAACCATAACCGATTTAATATTTTCTTGCCTGGCAATATTAGCAACATCAATTACAAATTCACCAAATATTGTAGGATCATTATAGGTATATGCTATGGATGGAGTTCCGTATTTTTTCGCAAGCAAAACTACATCTTCGGGTGAAGCAATTATTGAATTTGAATCATCAAGCTTTGCCTTACTTGTTGTCCAATTTTGGCAAAACTTACAGCCGAGATTACATCCAGCAGTACCAAAACTTAAAATTTTTGTTCCAGGATAAAAATGATTTAACGGTTTTTTTTCTATTGGGTCAATTGCAAAACCTGTTGGTCTGCCGTAACCAACTGAATAAAGTTTTCCATTTATATTTTGTCTGATGTAGCAAAAACCTGCCTGACCGGGACCTATCTCACAATACCGCGGACAAAGTGTACACAACAACTTGTTGTTTTTACTTTCTTCCCACCATCTTGCTTCCATAAGATTCTGATTTTTCATTTTATAATACTTCAAATCTTAACCAGTTAGCTCTGCTTTTTTCTGAATAAGGCGCACCTGCGGTAAAAATAATCAGGTCACCTTTCTTAGCTAAATTTGATTCAAGGATTAATTCTTTTGCATCATCTATTTCAATTTGTTCTTTATTAATTTGTTCACAGTATATTGATGTAACACCCCATCTAAGGCAAAGATTATTCATAGTGTTAAAGCTGTTTGATATTGCAATAATTTTTGCATCAGGTTTATACTTTGAAATGATTTTTGCGGTCCTTCCTTCAAATGTAAAAACTACTATTGCCTGAGCATTAATTTGCCGGCTAATATCAACAACAGCTTTGCCCACTGAATCAAAAAGTTTTTCTTTAAGATTATCAGGAGAAATAAAATATTCTGAAATTTTATCCTCAGCATGTTGTTCAGCTTGAATAACAATATCGTTCATTATCTGAACTGCTTTAACCGGAAATTTTCCAACTGAAGTTTCACCGCTTAACATAACAACATCAGTCCCATCCCAAACTGCATTTGCAACATCTGATGCTTCTGCACGAGTTGGTATGGGTGAATTGATCATTGATTCCAGCATTTGAGTAGCAGTAATTACTAACTTACCAAAAGCATTGCATTGTTTGATAATTGACTTTTGTAAAACCGGAATCTGCTGTGGCGGAAGCTCAACCCCAAGATCGCCCCGGGCAATCATAATTCCATCAGCAGCCGTAATTATTTCATATAGATTATCAACTGCTTCTTTCTTTTCTATCTTTGCAATTACCGGAATCTTCTTTTCTTTTTTTGCCAGCCAATCTTTTAGTTCCAAAACATCATCGGCACTTCTTACAAATGAAAGAGCAATGTAATCAACCCTGTGTTTGATGACGTATTCAAGATTCTCATAATCTTTTTTGGTTATTGATGGAGTAGATAATTTCATTCCCGGCAGATTCATCCCTTTATGCGATGTCAGAGTGCCACCGTTTACAACTTCGCATAATACAGATTGTTTAGTCTTTGATTTTATGACAAGTTTTATCAATCCATCATTTATAAAGATTTCATTTCCGACTTCTGCATCATTAACCAACTCTTTATATGATGTTGATATTATTTTTTCATTACCGATAACATCGTCAATAGTAATTTCAATTGAGTTTCCATTTTGCAGCTCTATGCTTGTTTTCTCAAGCTCGCCAATACGGATTTTAGGTCCTTGAAGATCAATTAAAACAGCAAGCGGTGATTTTTCCAAAGAACAAGCTGAGTGTATTGAGCCGAAAATATTTTCCAAAAAATCATAAGTGCAATGAGATAAATTTAATCTTACACCGTCAATCCCTGAACGAATGAGTTCGCTTATCATTTCAACAGTATTAGTAGCTGGTCCTAATGTTACAAGAATTTTTGTTTTTGCAATTAAATCCTGATCATTTAACATTATTTGATACTTCTCCTGTGCTTTATTACCGGTTTTTTCTTTTTGCTTTTTGTTGATTTCGGTGTTTTTCGTTTTATTTCTTTTTCATTATTGTTTGATTTTACTGCACGCGACTTTTCATATAATGTTTTAATCTTTTTTTCAACCAGATAAAAAACTGTTCCCTCTTTATATCCATCGTCTGATTTCTTTCCAGCTTTAACACCGGTTAAGATTTCAATTCCTTCTTCAACTCTTGAGATTGGATATATATGAAAAATATTCTTTCTAACTGCATCGATAATATCTTCACGAAGCATCAGATCATTGATATTTTGAACGGGAATTATAACACCCTGATCACCTGTTAATCTATTAAGTTTACAAATATCATAAAATCCTTCGATCTTCTCATTTACTCCGCCGATTGGTTGAACATCACCTTTTTGATTAAGCGAACCTGTTACAGCAATTGATTGTTTGATAGGCAAACCTGATAGAGTTGACAGTAATGCAAATATTTCTGTACAGGATGCACTATCTCCATCAACCATACCGTAAGATTGCTCAAATACAAGATTAGCATTAAATGACAGGGGTTGATCCTGCCCAAATGTTTCTTTGAAATATCCTGAAATTATTAAGACACCTTTATTATAATGTCTGCCGCTCATTCCAGCTTCACGCTCAACATTAATAATGCTTCCGCTACCCAGTGAAACAGTAGCTGTAATTCGTGTTGGTCTGCCGAAGGAATAAAAATCAGCATTGTAAACAGCCAATCCATTAATCTGTCCGATTCTTTCACCTTCCGTATCTATAAGAAGAGTTTTGTTTTCAAACATTTCAGTCACTTTATCTTCAAGCATTCCGTGTCGTTCACGTGTAAGCTGATAAGCTTTTTCTACATGCGCAGACGACACAATATTAAAACCATCATCTGCTGCCCAAAAACTTGCTTCACGTGCAATATCAGCAATCTTAGAAAAGCGCAAAGTTAGTTTATTTTGGTTGCCGGCTATTATTGCACTAATTTCCATCAAATGTGCAATTGCTGATTTATCAAACTCTTTAAGTTTTTCTTGCTTGATTAATTTTTTAATCACTTTAGCGTATTCGTTAAGGACATTATTTTTCCGGTTGATCTCATAATCAAAATCGGCTTTTACTTTGAACATCTTTTTGAAATCATATTCATAATCAGACAAATAAGCATAAACAAATTGATTACCGATCAGAATTACCTTTGTGTATATATCAATCGGCTCTGGTTTTAAGGAGGTTGATGCCATAGATAAAAGATAGGGCGACTCACGAATTTCAAGTTTATTATAAGTAAGAATTCTTTTTAAAGTTTTCCATACGCCCGGTTCTTCAAATAAGTGCATTACATTTAATACAAGATATCCGCCGTTAGCTTTAAGTATAGAACCTGCTTTTATGTTTGTAAAATCGCTGTACCAATTACCTTTGCCATCATTAACACGTTCAATATTTCCGAAAAGATTTGAAAATGTCGGATTAGTTTCAACTATTATCGGACACTCATTTGTTTGTGAGTTATCAAGAATAATATTGAGATCATAATCCCGAAAATAATCAATCATTAAACCTTCCTGAGTAACATCACCCTGTGGTTTAATCCCCTTAAAGATTTGGAGATTATCAAGAATATTTTTCTGAATCGTATTTAAATGTTCTACAATTGAATTAGAATTATATTTTTCTTTTAATCCCTCGATAATTCCCAGAACAATTACCTCAGCACTTTCCTTTTCTAATTGCTGAAGTTTTTCCTGAAACTCCTGACTGATCTTTAATCCTTTTTTGAAAATAATCTGAAGTTTTTGCTGATGTTCTCCATATTCGTTTATGATTTTTTGAGCATTCTCTTTAGAAATTTTATTCTGTTTAATAAGCTCATCAAGCTGAAAAACCGGTACTGGCTGCCCTTCAACTAGTGGAACAATATCTGGTCTTATCTGATCACCAACCCTTATTTGACCTAACGAAAAACCTTTTTCTCTAAGCTCAGCATCAAAGGCATTTAGCAATTCTTCTTCTTTTAAATTATACTCATCAATAATAATTTTTCTTCTTGAAAGATATAGTTCGCTTTCAAGTGCTATGGGAATTCGTTGTTTTAATACTTCAATAGCTGAGTTAAGATCTTGCTTAAATTCTTTAGCCTGACCTTTAGGGAAAATTAAAAGTAACGGCTGATCCGGATCAGTAAAGTTATTAATATAAGCGTAATCATAAAGCTTTGGGCAATCACTGCTTATTTTTTCCAGCATTTGCTTAATCGTAGTAGCTCTTCCTGAGCCTGATAGACCGGCAATATAAATATTGTACCCCGGACTTCTTAAATCGATACCCATACGAATTGCTTTTAACGCACGTTCCTGACCAAGTATTCCCTCAATGGGGTCAATATCCTCTGTTGATTCAAACTTAAATATTTCAGGATCACACTTCCAGCGTAATTCTTCAGGTTTTAGTTCTTTATGTCCGATTGATTTATGTGAAGCCATATTTTGCCTGCTGATTTTAGAAGAGAAATAATTCATTATTATTTTTATATTGTAAACTAAATAAACTAAAATCGAATTTCAAAGATGAATCTTGACAACATTAGGACGTTATTTCCTTATATAAATAATGAAATAATTTATTTTAATCATGCAGCAACTGGTCCGTTTTCAACTTTACTTGTTAATGCAATCAATAAAGTCTTAAAAGAAAAAAGTGAAAAGCATATTGATGACTTTGATTCTTTTAAGGTAGTTGCAGCTGAAACTAAATCTATTATCGCTTCAATGTTAAATACTGTTCCGGAAAGAATAGCATTTACAGATAATACTTCCAACGGATTTAATTTTTTAGCTCAAAGCATACAGTGGAAAAAGGGAGATAGAATACTATTAAACGATATTGAATTTCCAGCAAATGTTTATCCCTTCTTAAATCTAAAGCGAATTGGGGTTGAAGTAGATTTTGTAAAATCAGATAATGGAAAAGTTACTGCAGAAATGATAATTGATGCTATTAAACCTGATACCAGGCTTATCTCGGTTAGCTATGTTCAATTTCTTTCGGGTTACAGAATAGATTTAGAAAAAATAGGAGCACACTGCAGAGACAAAGATATAATATTTTCTGTAGATGCTATTCAGGCTTTAGGTGCGGTTAGCTTAGATGCTGCAAAATGCAATATTGACTTCCTTTCCTGCGGTACTCAAAAATGGCTGCTCGGATTTCAGGGGCTTGCATTTATTTATTTGAATGAGAAACTGCAAAAAAGAATAACTCCTTCAAATGTAGGATGGTTATCTGTAAATAATGCCTGGAATCTTTTGGATTATCAGATTGATCTTAAAACAACTGCTGATGTTTTTCAGGGCGGAACTATTAATGCACTTGGAGTTTATGCTCTTAATACTTCCTTAAAGTTATTTAACGATTTTGGTTTTATTGAAGTAGAAAAAAGAGTTTTAGAAAATTCAAAATATTTTCTTGGTAAGCTTGCTTCAATTGGAATTAATGGCTTACTTTTAAATAGTAAAGAAAGTGAATTAGCCGGAATAGTTACAGTAAAAATTCAAGATCCGGATTTAGTTATTAAGAAACTTGAACAAAATAAAATTATTTGTTCTTTAAGAGAAGGTATGATAAGATTTTCGCCGCATTTTTATAATAAATTTGATGAGATTGACAGAGTGGTTGATGTATTACAAAAAAATTAAATGACCTAATAAAACGAAAGGTATTAATATGAAAATAACAATGAGCTTTATACCCTTGCTAATATTATTTTCTTTTATTATTTCAAACAGATTAAATGCACAGGATAAAAAAGAGGAAGTAAGGATTAGTCCTAAAGCTGAATTGATGCAAACGATAGGCTTTACTGATGTTAAGATTATTTATAGTCGTCCGGGAGTTAAAGGAAGAACTATCTGGGGAAAACTCGTTCCTTATAATGCTGTTTGGCGTGCTGGGGCTAATGAAGCAACAAAAATAATTTTCTCTACAGATATTATTGTTGAAGGAAAAAATCTGAAAAAAGGTTCATATAGTTTTTTTGCGATTCCCGGAAAAAATGAATGGACACTGATCTTTAATAAGGTCGCTGATCAATGGGGTGCTTTTGAATATAATGAATCTGAGGATGCACTTAGAATAAAAGTCAAACCGCAAAAAGGTGATTGGGAGGAGTGGCTTGCTTACACAATAACAAAAACATCTGATAAAACTGCAGTGATAAAATTAGAGTGGGAAAAACTTAAAATACCTTTTAAGATAGAGGTTAAAATATAGATTTGGATTATGAGTCCTTCCAGCTAAAACTGGAAGGACTAAATTATTATTTCCGGATTATATCTAATAATTCATTTGTCTTTTCTTCCATTAACAAAACATCTCCTTTAGATTCAACATTCAGCCTGATTATTGGTTCAGTGTTAGACATTCGGAGATTGAATCGCCAATTATCATATTCAATACTTATTCCATCAGTTTTATCTACTTTACCACCGGTATATAACTTCTCTATCTGTTTAATTTTGCCGGCAGGATCGGATATAGTTGAATTGATTTCTCCTGAACAGGGATAATTTGCAATCATTTCTTCTACCAGATCACTTAGAGATTTATCTTCTTCAGACATCAATTGCATTATCAGAAGAAAAGGAACCATTCCGCTGTCTGAATATGAGTTATCTCTAAAATAATGGTGAGCAGACATTTCACCTCCGTAGATCGAGTTAACTTCACGCATCTTTTGTTTAATAAATGCATGACCACTTTTGGATTGAACAGGAATACCTTTACTATTTTCAACCACATCAATCGTATTCCAAACAAGTCTTGGATCATGTACAATTTTTTCACCGGGAAATTTTTTTAAGATAGATTTTGCAAGTAAACCAACTATATAATATCCTTCGATGAAATTTCCTTTTTCATCAAAGAAGAAACAACGGTCATAATCACCATCCCATGCAACCCCAAGATCAGCATTATTTTTTAATACTGAATCAATAGTTGGTTTTCTGTTTTCGACCAAAAGTGGATTAGGAACTCCATTCGGAAAGTGAGAATCAGGATCATTAAATAGTTTTATCATTTTTATTGGTAATCGTGGTTCAATTGCATCCAATGCTAACCCGGCGCATCCATTACCAGCATTAACAACTACTTTAAATGGCTTTATTTTTTTAGGATCGTAAAACTTTGAAAGATTATTGATAAAAGCATTCATTACATCAAGCTCTTCAATCTTACCTTTAGTAGCGGATTTTTCTCCAAGATCATTCTTTAGTATCATTTGCTCAATTACATTTAAGCCGGAATCATATCCAACCGGAACAGAATCCTTTTTCACGAATTTCATTCCGTTATATTCGGGTGGATTATGACTTGCAGTTATCATAATTCCGCCGTCAGCATTTAAAAACGGAGTTGAAAAATAAATCATCTCAGTTCCACATAATCCTATATTGACTATATCTGAACCTGCATCAGTTAAACCATCAACAAGTGCATTGCATAAATCCAAAGAAGAATGCCGTACATCATATCCAACAACAATTTTTTTTGCACTTATATATTTTGCAAAAGCTCTTCCGATTTTATATGCAAGATCAGGATTTAGCTCCGAAGGAACTTTACCTCTAATATCGTATGCTTTAAAGCCATTTAATTTTTCCATTTCAGATCCCATAAATAATGAAGAAATAATACTTAAAATATCAGGTGCTTTTGTGAAAAGAAAACCTGATATTTGTTTTGCAATTTAAGAAAATAGCTTATACTGCACTAAAGTATTTTTTAAGGTATTTATTTTTCATTGGACTTTTTGAAAATCACTGATTAGATTCACCCAACAAATTTTATGGAGATAGTTATCGAAACTTCTGATACTATTAAGTGGCACTTCGCTAAATGTAATAATACAAGATGCAATTCAATTTTTCTGGTTCATCCTGATGAAAAGCCGGGCGATCTTGGATTTATCTGTCCTGATTGCAGCCGAAAAGTTCATACTTCGCACATTGTTCAATGTTCAAGCTGTAGAACAATATTAAATTTTGTAAGAGCTGCACCCAACGAAGAGAAGGTTGTTTTTTCAGTTCCTAAATGTTCTCATTGCATTGGAACAATTGAAGATGAATGGGAGATTGAACCGCTTTATTTGCCGGATTCATACATTTAGTAAAGGTCTTTTTTATATAGATTTTGATATTAAATCAAAATCTTATTTACAGCCTATCCTTTTATGTAACCATTCATAATTTGTTTGGAGCATAAAAGGATTTTTTATTTAATCTTTGAATCGCTTTTTAGTTAATAATCTATAAAAATAATAGGATGTAGCTATGAAAATTCGTTTCGGAATGCTTACTGAAAAGTTAGCAATTTTTGTTGTTCTCTTAAGTATGATTTTACAGGTATCATCATTTGCTCAGAATGCAAACTGGATGAATCTTGATACAGTTAAAGCCGGCAGATTTGATACTGGAAGGATGTGGACTTTTGAATATCCACCGCTGGATTACTTTAACCAAGAATATAATTTCAAACCCGATGAAACCTGGTTTAATCATGTCAGAATGTCTGCATTAAGATTTGCAAATTATTGCTCAGCTTCTTTTGTTTCTGCCGATGGTTTGGTAATGACAAATCATCATTGTGCCAGACAAAGTATTACTCAGGTAAATAGAGAAGGTGAAGATCTGCACGCAAATGGTTTTATTGCAGAAACTCTTCAGGATGAAAGACCTGTGCCTGGTTTATATGTTGATCAGCTCGTTTTATTTAAAGATGTAACCGACGAAGTAATAGATGCGATGAATGAAGGTAAAACTAATGAAGAACGATCTAAGATTGAAAATGAAATTATTGATAAGATAGAACAGAGAGAAGCTGCAGCAACAGGTCTTACTGTTTCTGTAACACCCTTATATAACGGCGGAAGATATTCACTTTATGGATATAAGAGATATACAGATGTCAGATTGGTTTTAGCTGCTGAAGATCAGCTTGGATTTTTTGGAGGCGACCCCGATAATTTTACATATCCAAGGTTTAATTTAGATTGTTCATTCTTCAGGGTTTATGATGAAACTGGAAAGCCGCTTAAAACTGAAAATTATTTTAAATGGAGTGAAAACGGTCCTGCGGTTGATGAGCCGGTTTTTGTAGTTGGAAATCCTGGTAGTACAAATAGACTGAATACTGTTGCACAGTTAGAATATGCAAGAGATATTCAATATCCCAGAACACTTAGTTTGCTGTCAACCTTATCTAATATGTATAAAGATATGCTGAAAAAAGATCCAAGCCGTAAAGCTGAACTTGAAGACAGGATTTTTGGTTTTGAAAATTCAATAAAAGTTATTAATGGAACATTAAAAGGATTAAGAGATCCTGAATTAATGCAAAAGAAAAGGGATTTTGAAAAGAATTTTAAAAATGCAGTTAATGCTGATCCAGAATTAAAACAAAAATACAGTGATTTGTGGGATAAAATTTCAGATATCCGAAAACAGCTTACGGACATTTCAATTAAAAACTTTGCATTATCAATGAACAACAGATTTACAACTCCACAGTACTTCTTTATTGCTGATCAGATAATTGAAATTGCAAATGAATTGAAAAAGCCCGAAGCAGAAAGAGATGAACTGTATGTTGGCGATGAATTAAATAATACTTTGGAATCTTTGATACCTGCAGATTTTGATTATAATATGAACAATGCTCTTCTTGCAAAAAAAATTGAAGCATTAGAAGAAGCTTTTGGCAGTGATGATCCTGTTGTTAAAAAATTTACAGGCGGGAAAAAAGGACAAGAAGCAGTACAATATATTCTGTCGCATTCCAAAATAACAAAACTTGATGATATAAAAGCCTTATTAGCTAAAGGTGCTGATGAAGTTTTAGATTCAGATGATCCATTTATTTATTTATTACGCAATACAAAAGAAAAAGCCGATGAGTATTCTTCAAAAAGTAAAGAGCTTAGTGAGATTGAATCTTCCTATTCTCAGAAATTAGGAGAAGCAGCATTTGCTGTTTATGGTACTTCTATTCCACCTGATGCAACATTTACTTTGAGAATTGCAGATGGAGTAGTAAAAGGATATCCATACAATGGAACAACTGCACAGCCTTTTACAACATATTATGGCTTATATGATCGGTTTTATGGACAAGAAGGAAAATTCCCTTGGAATTTACCAGACAGATGGTTGGCTCCACCAACAGAGTTTGATCTTTCAACTCCATTGAACTTTGTATCAACAAATGACATCGTTGGCGGTAACTCGGGCAGCCCTGTTATTAATCAAAAAGCAGAGATTGTAGGTTTAGCTTTTGACGGAAATATTGAAAGTCTGTCGAGTAATTTTATTTATACAACAGAACAAAACCGGTCAGTTTCGGTTCATTCATCAGGGATGATGGAAGCTATTGATAAAATCTATAAACTAAACAGGGTTAGTGCAGAATTAAAAGCCGGAAGGATTGTTAATTAGCTTTATACTTATGCTCAAAAAAAAGCCCCGAATTTTTCGGGGCTTTATATTTTCAATTAACTTATCTTCTATTTTGCAAGTATCATTTTCTTAATTGAATTGAAATTCTGTCCATCAATTCCGTTTGCATCCAATCTATAGAAGTAAACACCGCTATTTAAATTTGAAGCATCAAAAGATACAGTATGTGTGCCGGCAGTAAAATTACTATTTAGTAACTCTGCAACCTGCTCGCCTAATAAATTATAAACACTAAGTTTTACTTTCGAATCTATAGCTAACCCAAAAGTAATTTTTGTTGATGGGTTGAATGGATTAGGAAAGTTCTGAGCAAGATTAAACTCTACAGGAGCAGTAACTTCAACATTTATAATTTTTGAATACTCAAACTTACCATCGAAATCAATTTGCTTTAGTCTGTAGGAATAATTTCCATCGACTAAATTTTTATCAACAAAAGTATAATTATGGATTGCTGTTGATGTTCCATTGCCAGTAATAAAAGCAACATTTGCAAAATCACTGCCATTAAAACTTCTTTCAACTTCAAAACCATTATTATTTGTTTCAGTAGCAGTTGACCAGCTAAGTGTTACATTACCATCAATTACACTTGCAGTAAAGCTTGTTAATTCAACCGGAACCACTGAATTTCCGTTTAGTCTAAATGCCATATCATAATATGGAGCATCGCCAACACCACAAGTGGCTACTCTGGGACTCCAGCTTGAGCAAGATGTACTAAATCCGCCACCCGGATTCTGCCAAACAGATGGATTACCCACTTGAGTATGTTCTGTCCAGCCGAATTGCCCGCCAACTGAGAAATCCATGTTTCCCTGAAGTGAAACCCAAAAAGTACCGGAGCTTAACTCAATTGGAGTTGTGAATGTAATTGTTAAAGAACCTGTTGCTGCACCATCAGAAGGAACCACATTTAATAATTCAGCAACTACACTGCCAGGTAAACCAGCATTGTTTTGATAAAACCATACATTTGCAGAAGCTACCGGACCAGTACCATTCCAATATGTTCCAACTATTTCCATAGAAGTAATCGACCAGGTTTCACCAGATGGTACCACAAAATCATCCGCTGCCTGATTATCAAAAGCATCATTAGATGCTTCGAAATTTTGAGATGAAAAGGCATTTGTACCAATTCCAGCCATCTGATCATAAAGAACAGCGTCTGAGGGAATAGTATTAATAGACTTTGTTTGACCAAACAATGTTGGCGAGTTTTGTGCAAAGATAACTGTGTTAATTGCACAAAACATCAAAAGAACAGAAAGAGATTTGAACATAAACAACTCCTTAACATTAGTGGATTAGTAATTATTATAATCAGAAGATTCTGATTTCTAAAATTAAGATTGTAAAAAAGAAATTTTATTGCAAGTATTTATTTAATTATTTCTGCTTTATACTTTCAAATAAATATATTTCTTTACAATTTCCGTATGAAAAAATAATAATATTGTTATGAAATGCCCTGCATGTAAATATGATATGATCATTTTGGAGCTCAATAAAGTTGAGATTGATTACTGTACCAACTGTAAAGGGATTTGGTTAGACTCAGGTGAGCTTGATTTACTATATCATAATTCTAACTTAACAATTGTTAGTGAACTATTTGCAAAAAGCAAAAATAATTCAGAACATAAAATAAGATGCCCAGTTTGTATGAAAAAAATGGAAAAAGTTGAATTCGGACAAACCAGAATTCTTTTAGATAGATGCAAAAACAATCATGGATATTGGTTTGATAAAGGTGAGTTAAAATCATTATTGGAATCAGACCTTGAAAGCAATTCTGAATTAATTGAATTATTCAAAGAGATTTTTGGTTAGTAAGAAGTAAAGACTAATGAGAAATATTGCTATAATATTAAGAGCCGGTTTCGTAATGAAAATATTGAGATTGTGGAATAATCAGCTTTTATCAGACAGAATAAGGTTTTCTGTCTTTTGATTATTAGAATAGTTTTCAGAAGTCTGTAACAGTTAAAAACATTTTTCAAATTAATCGGAGGCAGTAATGCTCTACTTTATTATTTTCATAATTATCATCCTTTTAATAGGAATGTATTTTGTTTCCATTTATAATTCACTTGTTGGACTGCGTAACAGAGTCAAGAATGCCTGGTCGCAGATTGATGTTCAATTAAAAAGAAGACACGATCTTATTCCTAATCTTATCGAGACAGTAAAAGGCTATATGACACACGAGCGCCAGATTATGGAAAACATAACAAAGTATCGTAGTCAGGCAATTGATGCAAATACTGTTGGAGAAAAAGCTGCTGCTGAAGGTCTATTAAGCGGTGCGCTCGGACAGCTGCGTGTGCAGGTTGAAAATTATCCTGATTTAAAAGCCAATCAGAATTTTTTGGCATTGCAAGAAGAATTGACCTCAACTGAAAATAAAATTTCTTTTGCACGTCAAGCATATAATGATCAGGTTCTTTTTTTTAATAATAAGATTCAGATGTTTCCTTCCAATATTATTGCCGGAATGTTTTCATTTAAAGAAGAGGAATTTTTTGAAGTTGAAGACAAAACTGAAAAGGAAGTTCCAAAAGTTAGTTTTAATTAATCAAAGCATTTAACAAGTATGTGGGAGCTTATACAAGCTAACAGAAGAAAATCTGTTTTCATCTTTTTTGGAATGGGTTTATTATTACTTCTGATTGGATATATCTTTGGAAGTTTTTATAACCCCGAATCCGGCGGATATATTGGTCTATTCTTTGCAATAGTTCTTTGGGCTGTTCTTTCAACAATAAGTTATTTTGCCGGTAGTAAAATTATTCTTGGTATTAGCGGCGCAAAAGAAGTTACAAAAGAAATTCATCCGCAGTTGTTCAATGTTGTAGAAGAGATGAGGATAGCGGCTAACTTACCTTATCAACCAAAGATCTATATAATATCTGATGCTGCACCAAATGCATTTGCAACTGGAATAAAACCAGAAAATTCTGCTATTGCTGTTACTGCAGGTTTACTCGGTCAATTAAACCGTGATGAACTTCAGGGTGTTGTTGCCCATGAAATGTCTCATATACTTAACAGAGATGTTTTGTTAATGACGTTTGCAGGCATGATGCTTGGTGCAATCACATTAATGGCTGATATATTTACACGCAGTCTTTGGTTTGGAGGAAGCGGTTCACGGTATAAATCAAGGTCTTCAAATAAAGGCGGAGGACAGGGACAAATCATTATACTTGTGTTAGCTGTTATTCTCGCTATTCTTGGACCAATAATGGCTCAATTACTTTACTTTGCGATTTCGCGTAAGAGAGAATACCTTGCAGATGCTTCTGCTGTAAGATTAACAAGATATCCTGAAGGTTTAGCTGCTGCCCTTGAAAAAATATCTGCATCTCATCTTGATCTTAAAACAGCCAATAAAGTTACTGCTCCGATGTATATAGTAAATCCTCTAAAGAAAACAGGGATGCAGATTGCAAACTTAACCAGTACGCATCCCCCTATAACAGAACGTATCAAAATCTTAAGAGCAATAAATCAGGGAGTTAACTATTCAAATTATCAGGCAGCGTTCAGTCAAGTAAAAGGTACACGCTCACCTGTGATTCCACTTTCAGGATTATCTGACAAGACAAATTTATCAGCAAGAACATCAGAAAGCAGTATTGGTGAAACTGATGAAGCACTTAACACAAAAAGGGAAGTCGGTGATCTGATGATGAAACTTAATGAATATAAGTTTATAAGTTGTACTTGTGGTCTGAAACTTAAAATTCCGCCGCAATTTAATAATGACAAAATTACTTGTCCCAAGTGCGGCAGAATTCATACAATAAATTTATGATTAAGGTGTGTTGAAGATTTTTGATACAAATAATAAATGCCTAAGTAATTAGATCTATTTATTATACTAACTAATGTTTGTAACCTTCAACTTTTGAGATGCAGTTACGGCAAAAAGTGCTTCCTTTAATATCTACTTCTTCGATTCCTGGCGATGAGTGCATTACACAATCCCAATCAATACAATGACGCAGCCCGTAACAATGCCCTAATTCATGAAGAAATTCCTTAATAGTTCGTTCCAATAAAAGATTATCATTAGAAATTCCGGAATAAAATTCCTCATGTAAACGGCAGACAGACAGAAGAGCATGCTTCCCATTTAGCTGTGCTTCTCCAAAAATAAATGTTAACACCGGAACAAAAATATCAACATCAGTTAACATGATTATTTTACCATCAAGATTATCGGTAAGCTTTATGGCTTCTGCTATTATTTGTGTAGAAAAGTATTGTTTGCGATCAACAGAAAAAAAATCATCAAGATTAATATTCAGGTCAACAATGTGAATTTTTGCTGAGAATCTTTTTGTTAATTCTGTTATAAGATTTTGCAAAAGCAAGTTGTTGTAAAATCTGAGTGGAGCGAGAAAAATATCCATCAATAATCATTTTTGCTGAGGTTGTACTTATTAATTTTATTGTAAAGTGTAACCCTGTCAATCTCAAGTATCTGTGCAGCTTTAGAAATATTCCATCCATTTTCATTTAATGTATTCAGAATAAACCTCTTTTCCATAGAGGCAAGGCTTTTTATCTCACCGTTTAATGCTAAATTATTACTTGAAAGATGGAAGGGAAGGTCTTCAACCATAATAGAATTAGTTTTACCGACCACCATTGCTCTTTCTATTGCATTTTCCAATTCTCTTACGTTTCCGGGCCAATTATAATTCATCAAAAAGTCCAGTGCTTCTTTAGAAACGGTTTTAACTTTTTTATTCATAGCTGTTGAAAACTTTTTTATAAAAAAATTAACAAGTAAAGGAATATCATCTCTTCTTTCACGCAAAGGCGGAATAACGATTGTAAAAACATTTAGTCTATAGTACAGGTCTTCTCTGAATTTACCAGCTTTAACAAGCTCCTCCAACGGTTCATTTGTAGCAGTGATTACTCTGAAATCACTTTTTATTAATTCATTTCCGCCAACTCTGTTAAATTGCTTTTTTTCAATAACTCTTAATAGTTCAACCTGCATCTTAGGAGAGATAGAGCCTATTTCGTCAAGAAAAATCGTTCCTCTGTCAGCCATTTCGAATTTACCTTTTCTTTTGAACTGAGCGCCTGTAAAAGATCCTTTTTCATGTCCGAACAACTCGCTTTCAAGTAGAGTCTCTGATAAAGCTCCGCAGTTTACTGTAATAATCGGAAAATATTTTCTGCTGCTGTTTATATGCACTGCTTTCGCAATTAATTCTTTTCCTGTACCGCTTTCACCCCTGATAATAACAGTTGTATCAGTAATTGCAACGCTGTAAACAAGTTCGTAAACTTTCCGCATCTGATAACTCTCACCAATCAGGTTATCAGGTTTAATTATTTCATCAATACTTTCTTTTAACTGAATGTTTTCAATTTTCAATGCTCTTTGTTCAAGTGCTTTTCTGACAGTATGAGCAAGCTCATCGGGATCAACTGGCTTTGTTATATAATCAAAAGCGCCATTTTTAAGTGCTGTAATCGCAGTCGGTACTGAAGCAAAAGCAGTTATCAGAATTACAAGTGCATCTTTATCAATCTCTTTAACTTTTGATAACAGATCAAGTCCACTCATACCCGGCATTTTCATATCAACGAGCAGAACATCATATTTTCCCTTTTCAAATTTTTGTAAGGCAGTTTCACCATCTTCAGCGGTTTCAACCTCATAATTATCTTCTTCAAACCAGTGAAAGAGAGATTCCCTTACTATTTTTTCATCATCTACTACAAGTATTTTTTCTCTTTTAGCCATAAATATTTCTCTTAACAAAGTTGTTTGTTTTGTGGTAATGTAATTTTAAATGTTGTTCCCTCAGATGAAGTTTTTTCAACTTCAATTTTGCCGCTATGATTGGCAATAATTCCATAAGCAACAGCAAGACCTAATCCGGTACCGGAAGATTGTGTTTTAGTTGAATAAAATGGATCAAAAATATGCGGAAGGTCATTATCGGCAATTCCTGTTCCTTCATCTATTACCCTAAGAATGACATTACTTTTTTCTGTAGTTAAATTAATTGTAATTTTTCCGCCGTTAGGCATTGCTTCGATAGAGTTTATTAATAGAGAAATTAATGCCTGCTGAATTTTATTTGCATTGCAGTACACTTCGATTGGTTCATCAGGATAATCTCTAACTAAAGTAATACCATTAATCTCAAGATGATGGTTTATTACTGTAACACTGTGGTAAATTATTTTTAACAGATTTTCTTTTGCAAATTCATCACGTTCAGAATGAGAGAAAATCAGCAAGTCTTTCACAATTTGACCGCAGCGGGCAGATTCGTGTGAGATCAATTCCAGATATTCAATAATTTTGGAATTCTCAGAATTGTTATCTGAAGACTGCAATTTTTTTGTTATCAGTTTGCTGTAGGTTAAAATTCCTGCAAGCGGATTATTCAGCTCGTGTGCAACAGTTGCAGAAAGTTTTCCAAGTGAAGCGAGTTTTTCAATTTGATTTACCTGATTGTAAATATTTTTAAGTTCTTCTGTCTTTTCATTTACTTTGTCATTCAGAGTTTCTGACCAGTTTTTAATTTCTTTATATGCTTCAGCAAGATTTTTTGACATTTCATTAAATCTGCGGGCTACTTGTCCAAGCTCATTTTTAGCCTGTATCTGAATTCTATAATCTAAATTTCCGTTTCCTACAGCTTCAATTCCTTCTTTAATTATTTTTAGTGGTTTATTAACCAGAACCGTTATAAAAAATCCTGTGGAAAGTGAAATAACAATTATCAGAAACACTGAAGCAAAAATTACTTTAGTTCTACTCTCCTCGATGATTTTATCAAGTGAATCTAACGAAACACCAACATCAAGAACACCCAGAATATTAACATTTTCCGGATGAGCATGACAATCAGCATTTGAGCAGTCAGGTTCATTCATAATTGGATTGATAAGACCAAGCACACGTTTATTTTCTGAATTCTTATATACTCTGATTTTATCTTTATTTGCCAAACTTTGCAGCGGCACAGAGCTGTTATGACAGACAATACAAGCCTCTGCTTTCAGATCGACTTTTTTCAGAATTTCCGAAGTATCTGTTGAGTAACTAATTATGCCTTGTTTGTTGTAAATGCGAATTTCTTCAACTCCCCTTAAAGTGCGAAGAGTATTAATTATTGCATGAACCTCTTCGGGTCGGTCTAGCAGCATATCATGGCGAGTTGATTTTTTTATTATTTCGCTTATGTTGTAGGAAGTCTGAAATCTTGAAGCGGTCAAATAATTATTCAGATTATTTAAAATAAAGTACGTGTAAACTGAAAGAAGGATTATCAGAATAGAAGAGAGGGAAAAGATGAGTCGAACACTTAGTTTGTTAAAGACTTTTGGTTTCATATAATCTGTTAACCTTGTTGCTCAAAGTTAGATAATACTTTAAATATTTACAATCTACCTGATGTTTAATAATGGTATTAGAAATGCAGATGTTTATTAGATAGTGTAAGATATTTATTACTTAACAGAATTGTGAAAATTATAATAAATATTCTTATAAGTTTAAGGAGTTTAAAATATTCAAATATTTTTTTCTGCCGATAAGTTGATGAAGAAACTTAATTTGGGTCCCGCCATCCATCATTGTTTCGCCAACAGCAGGAACCTTTGTTTTAATTTCTTCTATAGCTCTGATAGCTTTAGAGTGGATGATATTCCATTGTTCCTGATTTAATCTGGAATTAAGAACTTCTGATTGATTAGCACCCATAATAGCAAACCATTGTGATTTTAACGGGTTATCTGCAGGGTCACCAACCTCATTGTAGATTATGAAGTTTATTGGGGAAGTAATATTAAAACTTCCCCAATCACCATTAAATTGTATTATCGGCTGATCCATAGAAATGCTTTTCCTGCATTCACAAACAATTGTTGAGTTTACACTATCAATAAAACTTTTCCAAATGGGATTAATACCAAGATAAAATGTATTAGCACATATCTCCTTAGCAATAAGATTATTTCTTAAATATATGATATTGGTTTCATACTTAATGCTCTGTAGTTTATTGAAGATTGCATTTACAGCATTTACTATTCCGCCCAGCTTTGTTTCGTTTTCATCAGAAAGATTTCTGATAACTTTGTCAAATGGACAGTTTTCGCAATCAAAATTATTATCACATAATTTGTAATCAATAACTCCTGAGGTCATCCAGATGCACTTTAGCATCTCATATCTGTTTGATTTCAACTCAATATCACTATTCATATTATTAACTTATTGTTATTGGTTCTGTTTTAGCGATGTCTTTTTCATTAGTTGAATGTTCATGTTCTTCGTCAATAAAAACAGCAAAGTATTTTGCTACCATTCTGAAAGCGAATATTGCAAGAACAATGAGCATCAATGTAATACTGATTTCATCAAATGATGGAAAATAACTTACCCCTGAAGATGCAGCTAATCCTGTTATACTAACATTTATTCTGTTCAGTATAAGTCCTGAGATTACACATATTGAGATTATGTACAACCATTTTTTATCTTCTCTTAATTTTTTATAACTGAGCAGGTAAATCGGTACAATAGTGCCGAGTAATATTTCCAGGTAGAAAAGATATGTTTCAGTTGATGGAACAGTTAATAAATATAACTTACCATTATCAATAAAATCATAAATCTTTAACAATAAGCCCGCTATTAAAGCTATTAAAACAGCAAAGGCAGCTCCTGATAAAATATTCATTTTTAAACCGGTATTCTGAAAACCTTCTTCTTTTGTCAAACCTCTGGCGATTAAAAATGATTCAAAAATTATCATCGATAAACCTGCGGCAATACAAGAAACATAAAAATGAACCGGCAATAAAGATGAATACCATAATGGATGTAATTTCCCGGGAACTATCAGATATAAAGAACCAAAGGATGATTGGTGAAGTGTTGAAAATAAAACACCAATTATAACAACCGGGATTGAAATCGCTTTAAGAATTTTAATTGGCGCTTTTATATTGAACTTTTCAAGTACAACCGGGGCAAATTCTAATAACAGTACAGTGGAATAACAAATTAAGCACCAGGTAATCTCAAACATTACAGAGTGAATGTTCCACATATAAAGCGGATGATAAAAGTGTTCCGGCCTTCCGAGATCAACTATTAACAAGCAGACAACAACTGAGTAACCTAAAAAGGCAGTTAGAATTGCCGGTCTTACTAGTGGTTCATATTTATGTAAGTTGAAGATGTGAACAGTTGCGGCAATAGTAAAACCGGCAGCAGCTAATCCAACTCCGATAAAATCAAATCCTATCCATAAACCCCATGGAACTGTATCCTGCAAATTAGTTGTTGCGCCTAATCCTTGTGTAAACCTAAAATAAGTTGAAAATAAACCAACTATAACAATTATAGCCGAAGTTATTTTCCAAAAAGTAGGTCTTAAGATTTCATTTATATTAATATTCTTAATTTTCATTTTTACTTCTCTCTTCTTTAGCAATTTTATTTTTCCTTTTAGTCAGCCAATACATTCCGCCTAAGAATATGCCGCCGCCGACAACTACAGATGGAATTTTTTCCATTGCTCTTTTTGTAAACTCAGGCATTGCTTCTTTTGGTAGTTCAGGGATGTAGCCTAATTGTTCAAATGGTACCGGTGAAAGAACCAGCACATGACCTCCGCCTGCTTCTTCAAGTCCGTATATATGCTGATAGTATTTATCAGGATTTTCCTGAAGTCTTCTTTTGGCAATTGCAATCAGTTGATCCATATCTCCGTATAAAGTTGCTTCATTAGGACAGGATTCTGCACAAGCTGGTATAAGCCCGTTACTGACACGCTCAGCGCACATATTACATTTTCTGATGCGGGGAGTTGTTGTTCCCCATTCGTAACGAGGAATTTTATGAGGGCAAGCCTGCATACAATATCTGCAGCCGATACACTTATCAGCATCATAAACTACAGCGCCTGTTGTTGTTTTTGTTATTGCACCGACGAGGCAAACTGATTCGCATGCCGGTTCGTTGCAGTGCATACACATTTTTCTTGCATATAAATCATCATATTGTTCGATTACATTAAATGTATTATCTGAGAGATGATCCTTTAGAAAATCTTCACTTGTTTTCGGAAGATTATTAGCTTCTTTACACGCATCATAACAGGAACCACATCCTATACAAAGCGTTACATCAAATAGTATTCCTTTTTCTTTTAACATTTGCTTTACCTGTAACTATAATGAGAGAAATTCTTTTTCAAAATCACTTGTACTTTTATCAACTAATGAATAGAGCATATCGTTAGATAATGTACCTCCATCAAACATAGTTTCGCCAGCTAATTCTGGTTTAAGTGCATGTGTGTCTAAAAAACTTTTTAATTTCATGTATTCTTTTTTAATCCAATTAACAGCATCATTTCCTGAGAAAAACTTTTCCCGATTCTCAGAAAAATCTTTTGAAAGTAACTGAACTCCCCAGTTTTGGTACGGATCAGAAATATTTTTGCTTATAATATCTGAGTTAACTGATTGAACGGTACCGCTAACAGGGGATAGAAATTTTACTTTATTATTTCCATAAGCGCCTTCAAATAAAATGTCTCCGCGCTTAATCGTTTTTCCTACAAAGGCACTGTTTAATATTGTTAATGTGCCCAATGCGTTAATTCCGAATTCATCAATTCCAATATTTACTAATCCGTTTTCATCCTCTTTAAGCCAGGTATGTCCTTTTGAAACGAAAGTATTTTGAGGAATAATAAATCTGTTTTTCTCAAACATTGATAAATCAAATTGGGAGAATGATGGCTCAAACGCAGGATGATATTTCCCCTGAAATTTTAGTACGACGAGATCAACTAAAACAAAAAATAAAAATGCTGTCAAAACAAAAATCGCTACCATAGTATTTCCTTTTTTTATAATTCACTTTAATTTTTTATTGATTTTTAGTTGAGCTATCATCTTCTGTGATATTCTCACTATTGTTAGTTTCTTTTGACTTTTCGTCATCGTGCGGCTGCCCGCCGTCATACATTGTTTCGCTTGCAAGCTTAAGTGTAGGATCAAACTTTGACGCAAAGGGTTTTGAAACTTTATTTTTCTTATATGAACCTGAAGCTAATGGGTCAATTACAAATCTGACTAATAAATCAACCCCGATAAAAACTGCAACTAATACTATTAAAAATGTAAGCATTTTGAACTCCTGTTATTTTAATTTGTGCTACTAATAAGGCAACTAACATACCATTAGTTTTTGTTTTTTTATCATCTCTCTATCTTCTTAAGATATAAAGAGTTAGAGCATCAGCGTTGTAATATTATACTATTGTCGTTGCTAAAAGTGTAAATTATTTCAACAAAGCACTATTGAATAATTCTACAATTTTCTCAACTATTCTGAAATTAAATGTCGAAAAAAATTGAATAACTGGTTTCATTAATTTCTCATAATTGAATAGGATGAAACAGTCCGATACTATTTAATTAGCATCAATTATTTTATCGCAAAACTGATATCTATAAAGAATTTCTTATTGCCATATTTTCTCTATCCTTAAAAAAAGTATAAAATGTTTGCCACTATTGATAACTATTAGAAGTTAACGATTATACATTACCCTGTTTTTTGCCTCTAATTATTGCGATATCAACAAAAATCAAATAATTATATTTTTCAAAAATTATTTTCGGAATGGCACAAAATTGTATTTAGAAAAGCAATTATTTTAATTTGTTTTGAAAACATTTATATAAATCTTGAAAGGAATAAAAAATGTCTGGCAAAAGTCGCCGAGATTTCCTTAAAAAATCTGCTTTTGTTGGGGCAGGAATAGCCGGGCTTTCCACCTCATCCGCTAAAGCAGGTCCTAAAAATATTTTATCCGAAGATCGAATGGGTGTTTTAGTTGATACGACTGTTTGTATTGGCTGCCGTCAGTGTGAGTGGGCTTGTAAAGAAGCTCATGATTTACCCGCAGGTGATCTTGAGTCTTACAAAAATCGTGATGTGTTTGATAATATGAGAAGACCTGATCATACTGCATTAACCGTTGTTAATGAGTATTCGCCGGGCAAAAATTCAAATCTTCCTGTTGATGTAAAAGTTCAATGTATGCACTGCGATCATCCTGCCTGTGTATCTGCTTGTATTGTTGGTGCATTTACCAAACATGAAAATGGCGCAGTAACCTGGGATACTGATATGTGCATTGGCTGCCGATATTGTATGGCTGCTTGTCCGTTTCAGATTCCTGCTTTTGAATATGACAAAGCATTGAATCCAAAAATTATGAAATGTGATTTCTGCTATGACCGTACAAAAGAAGGGAAGCTGCCGGCTTGTGTCAGCATCTGTCCGGTTGAAGCCCTTACATACGGAAGCAGAACAGAGCTTATCAAAATTGCCCGTGAGAGGATAAAGAGAAATCCGGATAGATATGTTGATCATATTTTTGGAGAATATGAAGTAGGTGGAACATCATGGTTGTATCTGGCTGGTAAAGATTTTGCAGAACTTGATTTTCCTAAACTTGGAAATAATCCTGCACCGGGGGTTTCGGAATCAATTCAACATGGAATATTTGCATACTTCGTTCCACCGGTTTCTTTATATGCTCTTTTAGGCGGTATAATGTGGATTACAAAACGCCGCAAAGAACTTGATGAGGAGGAAAAATTATGAGTCACGATTCTTACAATCCAGTACCGATAAAACGTAAATATTTTACTCCGGGAGTAATTGGATTGATTGTTATTGCAGTAAATGGATTAATCTTTTTAATGGGCAGATTTTTCTTTGGCATTGGAGCAGTTACAAATCTAAATAATCAATATCCCTGGGGCTTGTGGATTGGAGTTGATGTGGCTGCCGGTGTAGCGCTTGCTGCCGGTGGGTTTACTACTGCGGCTTTGGGTCATATTATTCATAAAGAAGAATATCACGCAATTGTTAGACCAGCACTTCTTACAGCAATGTTAGGCTATACATTTGTTGCTCTTGGAGTGTTTGTTGATATCGGAAGATGGTATTTTATCTGGCATCCGCTGATTATGTGGAATGGTAGTTCAGCCTTGTTTGAGGTTGGTATTTGTGTTATGATTTATCTGACAGTTCTTTACATCGAATTTTTACCAATAGTTACTGAAAGATTTATCGGAAAAGTTAATCTTCCCGGATTTCTTTCAGGATTAAACAAACCTGTTGATAAACTTTTAAGAGCCCTTGATCGTGGTCTTTCAAAAACAATGTTCATTTTCATTATTGCCGGCGTTGTACTTTCTACACTGCATCAATCTTCATTAGGAACATTAATGATTATCGCAGGTCCAAAGATGCATCCGCTATGGCAAACACCGATACTGCCTTTGCTCTTTTTACTTTCTGCAATTTCAGTTGGGTTTCCAATGGTTATTTTTGAATCTTTAATTGCTTCAAGATCATTAGGGCTAAAACCTGAGATGCATGTTCTTTCCAGATTAGGTTCAATGATTCCGCCTTTGTTGGGAATTTATTTAGCATTTAAGATCGGCGATATGTTTATACGCGAAACTTTTGTTTACTTAGCCGAATTTAATACCGCAAGTGTTATGTTTACAATTGAGGTGCTGTTTGGAGTAATAATTCCATTAAGAATGCTTTTATCTACTAAAGTGCTGAAATCGCCGCTGTTTCTTTTTATTGCATCTTCTTTAGTTGTATTTGGTGTTTTAATAAACAGGATAAACAATTTTGTTGTAGCCTACACTCCGCCGTATTCTTCAGACTCATATTTCCCGTCGTTCGGTGAAATTTCTGTTACACTCGGGTTTGTAGCAATGCTTGTACTTGCCTACCGGTTTATTGTTCTTAATTTTCCGGTTATCAGTTTACCAGGAAAGACATCAGCACCTAAAACAAAATATACGATAAGGGGAATAAAATGATGAAGAAAATAATTACTCTTTTATTGGTCTTATTTATAATAATTACGATTAAACCCCAGCAAAATCCGGGTAAAAATCATTCTAAGTTAAATATCGAGTGCAGTACTTGTCACATTTGTGATGTTCCAACAAAAAAGGATCCGTGTCTTGTTCAGTGTCCGCGGGAGAAAATAAAAACTGTATATCAAAAACCCGAACAAACTCCGGAGTTAATCACCATAAATCAGCTGAGTGATAAATACGGTCCGGTTTATTTTTCTCATAGAATTCACGCACAAATGTCCGAGATGAGCGGCGGCTGCGAAACCTGCCATCATCATAATACTTCAGCCTCAATTCTCAGATGCAGTAACTGTCATTCATCGTCAAGAAATCGCGAGGATGTTAGTATCCCTGATTTGAAAGCTGCATTTCATAGACAATGTATGGATTGCCACCGTGAATGGAGTCACGATAATGGGTGTAATACTTGTCATACACTTAAAAAAGATTTGAAAAACGGAAAGCAGGACAAAAATATTCAGAAGAAATATGCTGGAAAAAATCATCCTGTAGTTTTAGAACCAACCAAGTTAGTTTATGAAACAAATTCTGATAAAGGTAAGATTGTAACATTCTATCATGACGATCACACGAAAAAATTTGGATTGAAATGTACAACCTGTCATAAACAAGAAAGCTGTACAAAGTGTCACGATGTTAATAGAAAAGAAAATAATAAACCTATTAAAGTAATTTCAAAGAAAACTTTTGAAGATCAGCATAAGAATTGTATCAGTTGTCATAAGAAAACAGAAAGCTGCAGCAAATGCCATAGTAATAAAGTACTTGAGCCATTTGATCATGCTAAGAAGACAGGCTGGCCCTTGAATAAATATCATATCAACTTAACTTGTGTAAAGTGTCATGGCACAGCCCAGCCTTACAAAAAAGTTGATAATAAATGTTTGAGCTGTCATAAATCCTGGCTTGATGGTAAATTCAAACACTCAGTAACCGGCTTACAACTGGACGAAATTCACATTGAGTTAAGCTGCGAAGACTGTCATAGCGATAATAATTTTGCAGTTAAGCCAACTTGCAGCAGTTGTCACGATGATTATAGTTTCCCGAAACAAAAACCAGGAAAGGTTATTGGTAAAAAATAGATTTTGTCTGCAGGAATAAATTAAAATTCCTGCAGTATCTTATAAATATTTATCAGACTGTAAATTATAAATGTTTAAGAAAATTGGTTTTCGTTTAATCTTTGCTGTTGCTTTTACTTCATTAGTAATAATCGGGGTGTTTGCTTTTTTTAATGTTCAAACTCAAAGCAACAACTTAACTGCAGAAGTTGAACGGCATGCAAATCAGTTAAGTGAAACAGTTGTATCTAGTACAAGGGTTGATATGATGCTCAATCAAAGAGACAGGATACAGCAGATTATCAGTTCAATCGGGGCACAACCGCATATCAGGGATGTAAGGATACTGAATAAGATTGGTGAAATAATCTATTCATCTGATCAAAACAGTATAAATAAAATGGTTGATAAAAATGCTGAAAGCTGTTATGCATGTCATGCAGAAGATAAACCACTTGAGCAAATCTCGATTACTGAGCGGACAAGGATATTTAAACTAAATCCTGATTCGGCAAGAATAATTGGGATCATAACTCCTATCTATAACGAAACATCCTGCTGGACGGCTGAATGTCATGCGCATCCAAGTGATCAGAAGGTGCTGGGCGTTCTGGATATATCAATCTCTTTGGCAGAGGTTGATAAAGAAATTTTAAGATCAAAAATTGAAATAGTAATATTTGCTTTTGCTGCCGTTTTAATTGTGGGTTTAATTATTGGTTTATTTGTTAAAAGATGGGTTTCAAATCCGGTTAATGATCTTTTAAGTGCAACACAACAAATAAGCGCAGGTAATTTGAATTACGCAATTAAAGAAATCAGCAGCGATGAAATTGGTAAGCTTGCTTCTTCTTTCAATAATATGACAAAAAAATTAGCTGAAGCACGTTTACAATTATTTCAATCGGATAAAATGGCATCTTTGGGCAGATTAGCTGCAGGTGTTGCACACGAAATAAATAATCCTTTAACAGGTGTACTTACTTACAGCAGTTTTTTGCTTAAAAGGACTAAAGATAATCCTGAATTTCAGGAAGATCTTAAAGTGATCGTAAGAGAAACAATCAGAAGCAGAGAGATTGTTAAAAGCCTTTTAGATTTTGCTAGACAGTCAGTACCAAAAAAGAATCCGGCTGATTTGAACGATGTTGTTGATAAAGCGATTTCAGTTGTTGAAAATCAATTATCAATCAAAAAAATAAAAGTAGAAAAAAAGTTAGAAGCAGATATTCCTAAAATAACTATTGATTCAAATCAGATGGAGCAGGTATTTATCAACTTGTTTGTAAATGCCGCCGATGCTATGGAAAAGAGCGGAGGAATAATTACAGTTGCAACACAATTAATTTCTTTGGCACCTTTCGGTACAACTCAGATAAAAAAAGCAGCCTGCAGAAAAAGACATAATCTGATAGATAATGAATTTAAGATTGGTGGGTTACCGGCAATCAAAGTAAAAGTTGTTTCTGATAATAATGAAGGAATAGTCCATATTGATCCGGTTTACGGAAAGCATTACAATAATTATAACGTTGGGTTTAAAATAAATAAAAATGCAAAGTTTGTTTGTCCGGAATGCAGCGTTTCACTGGTGCAGGAAGATAAGTTATGTCCTAAATGCGGGGCACCTATACTTGTATTTGATTTAGGACCCGAAGGTATTTATGAAGTTTGCTCTTCTGAAAACAGTGATTGGGAAAAATGGGATTATATTGAATCAGCCGGAACACAGGAATATGTTGAAATAAAAGTTTCAGATTCCGGATGTGGAATCAGCAATGAAGACCTTCACAAAATCTTTGATCCTTTCTTTTCAACAAAAGGACAAAAGGGAAACGGACTCGGGCTTGCTGTAATCTGGGGTATTGTTGATAATCATAACGGAACAATTTCTGTGGATAGTGAAATAGGAAAAGGTACAACATTTAAAATCAGGCTGCCTTTAACTCAACAAAGATGATTAAATGAATAAAACAGCTGATATATTAATTATAGATGATGAACAGGTTATAATAGATGCTGTATTAAAGATTTGTGCGCTTGAAGATTATTCAGTTGATTTTGCTATTGGTACAAAAACCGGATTGGATAAAATTTCTAAAAACTTTTATCCGGTTATTATTTCTGATATAATGATGCCTGATGGCGATGGATTTCAGATACTTGATGCTGTAAATAAATCTAAAAAAGATTCTGTTGTTATAATGACAACAGGATTTTCTACAGTTGAAAATGCAGTCAATTCACTTTATAAAGGTGCATTGAGTTTTATCCCAAAACCATTTACAGTTGATGAACTGTTAAGTGTTTTGTTCAGGGCAAAGAATTATATAAAAATAATAAGAGAAGAAAAATCTTTTTCGCCGCAGCAAAGGGATAAAGAATTAATTTATGTTACTTGTCCCGCAAAATATCTTCGTCTCGGAAATTCAACCTGGATAAATCAGGAAAGAGAAGGAAGTGTTTTTATTGGTATATGCGATATCTATATGAAAGCAATTGAATCAGTAAATAATATTGAGATGTTGCAGCCAGAGGATGAATTAATACAGGGAACTGGCTGTGCATCCTTGACAAGTAATGATGAAAGGATCCACAAAATTCTTGCACCTTTATCAGGAAGAATTATTGAAGTAAATAATAGTGTTATCAATAATCCATCCTTGCTGGAAAAAGACCCTTACTTCGAAGGCTGGTTATACAGGATAATACCAGCTAATTTGGATTATGAAATTAGATATTTAATACCTTGTAGTTCAGACAGGTTGTAATAACAGAAAAAGAAATTAAAATTTATACTTTAGGAGATACATTATGCCACTTTTCATATTAGCTATTGTCATTTTTATAATTGCTGATATTTTAATCCGGATGGTAAGCAAAAGAATGACAGAGCAAAAACAGAAAAAAGAACGTGAACAGGTTCTTCAGGAAAGTTTAAAGCTTGATTTTTCAAGTGAGGCTACAACATTAAAGCGGGCACAAGTTGATAATCCAAAAGCAAGAATACTATGTGTGGATGATGAAGAAGTAATACTTGGAAGCTTCAGAAAAATACTTGTGCTTGATGGTTATTCTGTTGATACTGTAGAAAACGGTCAGGAAGCACTTGGTTTAATTCAAAAGCATCATTATGATTTTGTGTTTACTGATCTTAAAATGCCGATGATGGATGGTGTTGAAGTTTGTAAATCAGTAAAACATCTTCGCCCCGATATTGATGTAATAATTATTACCGGCTATGCATCAATCGAAACAGCGGTTGAAACTATGAAATATGGTGCTTTAGATTATGTGGAAAAACCATTTACAGAAGATGAGCTGATTGAGTTTGTTAGAAAATCATTAATAAAGAGACAGGATAAAATTCAAAAGCAGTTAAAACCCAAAGTGCATATTACTCATTTACCTGCTTCAGATGATTTTATACAAGGTGAGTTTTCAATTCCAGGTGGTGTTTTTATTGCAAAAAATCATACCTGGGTTAGTATGAATCAGGAAGGAATTGCAAAAGTGGGTATTGATGATTTTGCATTAAAATTAATCGGAAAAATTAGCTCATTAGAATTACCAAATTTGGGTATGACCATAAAAGCCGGTCAACCGTTGTTTACGATTAAACAAGGAAACCGTACTGTAACATTTAATTCACCGGTTAGCGGAAAGGTTGCTCAGGTAAATACTCTGCTGCAGGATAATCTTGATTCGCTGGATATTACTCCTTATGAACGTAATTGGGTATGTGCTCTTGATGCGGAAAATCTTGATAGTGAGATAAAAGAAATGACCATTGGAAAATCAGCCGTGTCTTTCTTTCAGGATGATATTGAAAAGTTTAAAGTAATGTTTATGGATTTATTAAAATCTGAAAAAAAATCGGATGAGTATCTTGAAGATGGATTGTTTATCGGACAGTTAGCCGACCTTACTGATGTAAACTGGAATAAAATTATTGCTGAGTTTTTTGTAAGATAAGAATAAAGCAGCCTTCGGGGTTTAATATAACCCCGAGGGCTTATAATTTAATTAGTATTCATCATTTTTCTTTTTATCATTTCTTTTGCTTCAGCTTTGATCTCAATTTTTCCAGCTTGCTTAAAATGTAAAGTAACTTTTCCCTGGTAATTTTTTGGTATATCTGTTTTTAATTTCATCAGCATTACATGATGAGCACCGGGTTTAAGTTCAAAAATTGATTTTGATGGAATCACGATAAAGCCGACTTCACGCATTCCCATCATATCATTGCCTGCATCATAAGTTTCATGAATTTCCACTTTGCCTGCCGGTTCAAACTCAACTTTAAAAAGTGTATCAGCTTTATCAGAATTATTTTCAATTTTAAAATATAATCCGGTTGTTTGTCCCTTTGCACTTATTCTCATCCAGGGATCTGTAATTTTTATTTTATCAGATGGATAAGAAAAGATTATCAGAAGTGCAATTAATATTTTCATTTATTTTCTCCTTATCTCATTTAAAATTCTTATATGTATTAGATTCTTTGTTAAATAATCATTGATATTAAAATATCAGGACATCAAAATAAAACAAAAAAATATCAATCAGCCAAGTATTTAATATCTTCAATAAGCATATTTAAATCTGCAGTACTGCCCTTATAATTGGCGCGCAATTTTCCATTCTGGTCAATCAAGGAAATTCTATCCGTATGAATTACATTGTAACTAAGTGTTCCATCATCATCGTAAGTTGAATCAGCCGGTATAGCTACTATATCAAACTTTAACATAACTTCATTTGTATTCTTTTCATCACCAGAAAGAAAAGACCAGGTACTAAATGATAAATCCCTTATCTCTGCATATTTTTTAAAAATAGATGGAGTATCTCTCTTCGGATCAAAAGAAATTACGACAAACCTTACTCTGTCTTTCACATTATCAGGCAATCGCTGTTCAACCAAACTCATATTATGAGTTGTCATCGGGCAAATATCAGGACAATGTGTATAGATCATTGTAAACAATGTGATTTTATCTTTTATAATTTCGGGAAACTCAACCTGAATACTATCCTGATTGAAAAAAGTATTTTGAGTTCTGAAAATATCCTGCTCCAAAGGAAATCTTTTATCACAACCTGAACAGATAGTTATAAAAGATAACAGAATAATAATCCAGAATATTTTTGATTGATTTTTCATTTTTTGAAATAATTATTTGAATTGTGTTAACCAACTTATAGAAATAAGTTACCTTAAAAAAGTGAATTAAATGGTAATGATAAGTTTTAGTTCGTGTAATTAGTGACTAATATTTTGCTGCAAATTATTACTAATTTTAGACCAATTATTTTTAAAAATCAGGATGTAATATGAATGATATGCCGAAAGAGGAATTTCGTAAAGCTGGTCATCAATTAATTGATTGGATTGCTGATTATATGAACGACATTGAAAAATATCCGGTACTTGCGCAAGTAAAACCTGGTGATATTACAAAACGGATTCCTCACAGTCCGCCCGCTAATGGAGAAAAAATTGAAAAAGTTTTATCCGATATTGATAAAGTTCTGATAGATGGAATTACTCACTGGAATCATCCGGGATTTATGGCGTACTTTAACACTACATCAAGCGGTCCTGGTATTCTTGCAGAGCTTCTAACTGCTGCTTTTAGTTCAAACGGCATGTTGTGGAAAACATCGCCAACAGTAACTGAAATGGAAAAATCTATGATGAACTGGTTCCGTCAAATGGTTGGATTACCTGAAAATTATTGGGGAGTTATTTATGACACTGCTTCAACAAGTTCAATGCATGCTATTGCTTCAGCAAGAGAACAACTGAATTTAGCGTTTAGAGAGAAAGGTGCTGCCGGCAGAAAAGATCTTCCGAAAATAATCCTTTATTGTTCTGAGCAAGCTCATAGCTCGATTGATAAAGGAGCTCTCCTTCTCGGAGTTGGATTGGATGGTATCCGTAAAATCCCTGTCAATGAAAAATTTGAAATGATTCCAGAAAAACTTGAAGAAATAATAAATGAAGATATTAAAAAAGGTAATAAACCATTTTGTGTAGTTGCAACAGTCGGAACAACATCAACAACAAGTGTTGATCCGGTTGAACAGATTGCAAATATTGCAGAAAAATATAATTTGTGGCTGCACGTTGATGCAGCTTATGCAGGCGTAACAGCAATGATACCGGAAATGAAATGGGTATCAAAAAGCTGGGAGCGTGCTGATTCAATCGTAATCAATCCGCATAAATGGATGTTTACTCCGCTTGATTTAAGTATTTTATTTACAAGAAAAAAAGAAATATTAAAAAGAGCTTTTAGCCTTGTGCCTGAATATTTGAAAACTGCACAGGATGGTGAAGTTGATAACTTAATGGATTATGGATTTCAGTTGGGCAGAAGATTCCGCTCTCTTAAGCTTTGGTTTATAATCCGTTACTTCGGAGTTGAAGGAATTGCCAGCAGATTAAATAATCATATTAAGTGGGCAAAAGAACTTGAAAATAAAATTAATGGAGATAAAGATTTTGAGTTGATTGCACCGGTTCCGTTTTCGACGGTGTGTTTTAGATATAATCCCGGCAATAAAACTGAAGCTGAATTAAATGTGATTAACGAAAAGCTTTTAGACAGAATAAACTCTTCGGGAAAAATATTTCTATCCCATACCAAACTTTATGAAAAGTTCGTTATCAGATTAACGATTGGCGGTATAAGACATGAACATAAGCATATTGAAAATGGGTGGGAATTAATTAAAACAACAGCGCGCCAATTAAAATGATTAAACAAATTATTATGGATTAAATATATGGATTCACTCTTACAATTTTCATTACTTGCATTTACTTCTCTATTTACAATGATCAATCCATTGGGTGTTATTCCTGTTTATAATACACTAACCGAAGGTATGACATCAAAACAAGCTGCTGCAATAGCATTTAAAGCTACATCAACTGCACTGATTGTTCTTTTGCTCTTCACATTCGGGGGAAATATGATTTTCAATATTTTCAATATATCTGTTAATGGACTTAAAATTGTCGGCGGAATTCTGTTTTTCTATTCAGGCTATGATATGTTGAGAGGTAAACTTACACGTATAACTTCTGATAATGAAAAAAATGAAGAAGCTATAAAAAATTTTGCAATAGCTCCGCTTGGAATACCGATGATTACTGGTCCGGGAGTTATTACTATTTCTATCGTTTTAATGAATGATGCACCTGACTTTACTCATAAATCATTGCTGATTGTATCAATTTTATTTGTTATGGGCATAACACATATTATACTTTTAAGCTCTAGAAGAATTTTAGGTTTTCTTGGAGAAAGCGGCAATAAAGTACTAACCAGAATAATGGGACTGATTGTTATGGTTATAGCAGTCGAACTGTTCTTCAGAGGATTAAAACCAATTATTCAGGATATTCTGAACATTCACTAATATTTTGTAACCATTTTCAGTTATGATCATCTTACTTCAGAAATATTTTAATCTTTTATCAAAGGGAAAAAATGGCAGTTAAAAAAGCATTCGTAAAACAATTACAAGGAATCACATTTACAGGAAAAACTGATTCAAATCATTGGATAACAATGGATGGACCTGAAAATTTTTATGGCAGCAATGCAGGTATTCGTCCAAAGGAATTAATTTTACTAAGCCTTGCCGGCTGCACTGGTAGTGATGTAATTGCAATCCTGCAAAAGAAAAAAGTTAAGTTAGATAATCTTGAAATTAATATTACAGCAGAGCAGCAGGAAACTCATCCTCAGGTTTACACAAAAATACACATCGAATTTTTATTTTATGGAAAAGATATAGCCGAAAAAGATGTTGAAAGGGCAATAGAGTTATCTCAGAATACTTATTGCAGCGTAACTGCAATGCTTCAGAAATCTGTAGAAATAACTCATAGTTATAAAATCATCAAAAGTGAATAGAGTTTTACTGAAGTGATTAAGATCGGAATGGTGGATTTTGGAATGATGGAAGATCAGATTTTATTCTTATAAAATTCCGTTACTCCAAAATTCCATCACTCCATTTCAACAGAACTACATTATTAAAATCAGCTTTTCTGATATAAACCTATTGTATTTCCTTCAGAATCATTAAACAATGCATACCAGCCCATTGCAGGAATAACTGTTCTGGTTCTTTTAACAGCTCCGCCGTTTTCTTTTGCTTTTTTCAGTATTGATTCAATATCCGGAATGTTGACGTGAAAAATTGTTGAATCTCCCTTAATAACTTCATCAACTCTTCTTAATCCTACCATTGTTCCCTTATGATTATTAAAAAGTAAATAATCATGACCGAATGGTCTGAAATCCCACCCAAGTACTTTCTGATAAAACTCTTTGGATTTATTTAAATCTGTTGTAGGAATTTCGCAATGTGCGATTAAATGATCTGCCATATTTGTCCCTTAATAATTTTGAGATTTGTTTGTAAAAAGATAATTCTGCTTAATTATTATTACAAATTATTTGAAGCAATTATTTAATAAGTGTTTAAAAGATTTATTTGTTTATTTAACAATTTTCGAAACCTCTTTAAATACCGGGGTTCCGCAAACTTCGAGAAGTTCAAACAAAATTGATTCTGTGGTTGTAATTTCAGCACCAAGTGTCCGCATTCTGTCCAGAGCAATTTGGTAATCAATTTCTTTGCGTGAAGAAGCAGCATCTGCCGCAAGATCAACCTGAAAATCATTAGCAATTAAATCTAATACAGTTTGCTGAACGCAAACATGAGATTCTACTCCGCAAACAACTATTTGGCTTAATTTATTTTTATAAAATTCTTCGAAAAGATTTTCGGCACCTGAACAGCTAAAACTCATTTTTTGATAAGCCGTATAACCAGAAAGTTCTTCCAAAATTTTGGCAGAAGTTGGACCCAAACCTTTTGGATACTGTTCAGTAAAATAAATAGGTAATTGCATTGCTTTAAAACCCTTAATCAGCTTAACTGTATTTTCTAATACTGATTCATAATTTCTGATAACAGGAAGAATGCGTTCCTGCAAATCAATAATCAGAAGTGCAGTAGTTTCTTTTTTAAGTATAATTGGATTTCTTCTCATAGTTCTTTTCTTTCACTTGTAAATGCGATCCCGATTTATCGGGAGAAGCAATCTCAAACTTTAAACCAAAGATTGCTTCGGTTGATCGCCATCGCAATGACTTTTATTAATCTTAAACTTGAACTTTTAATAAATCTCATCCATTCCATATTTACCGCATGAATACATCATTAAAATAGATGCAAGGTCTATTAAGGATTTCTTTTGTTCATCTGCGTGAATTACGAGATCATAAACTTCAGCCATAAATTGGAAGTTACTAAGAATCTTTTTTAGCTCACGATGAGTAGGTGAACCATGCCAGTTTGCAACCTGTTTTACAAGAACTTTTTCATATCGTCTTAAAAAATCTCTGAACGAAATTAAATGAGTTGCATTTGCGTGGCGCGGATGACAGATTACAATTAAGTCATTGAAATAAGTATCCCATTTTTTTGCAAGCTTCTGATTTCTGGTATCCATTACAAATCTTGCCTGCTCTAAAGTAAACTCAGCTTTAGTAGTTACTTTAAATTGCGGAATGATCGCATAACCATCATAACTGATTTCATCATCATCTTCATCATAATATTTCCATCTTTTAAGAAGTTGATTTGGCGTATAAATAGTAACCACTTTATCAAGTGAGCTATCGGTTACAATAAATTTTCTTTGCTGATAATTAACAACAGTAAACCAGTGTTCCCAGTTATCAACGCTTAAAACGCAGGGATATCCTTTCTTTAGCTGTTCGATTAAGACTTTTATTGCGTCATCGGGCTTTTCACGACGGAAGTATTTCATCTTACAATTATAAAACTTAGCTGCTTTAGCTAAACCAATCTCATCTGTTCCATACCACCAGGTACTGCCGGCTTTTATTCCGATTTGATTCTCACTTTCAAATCTGCCAAGCATTACGAGTGCATATTTAAGAGCAAAAGGTCCACACTGATATTTAAACGGTTGGGGATAGAAACTCATTTTTACTTATAAGAATTTTTAGAACAGTGCAAACATTGTCAAATGAAGTTTTTTTTACAAGTGATTTTGGCTATTTTTTAGTATGAAAGAGAAAAAAATTAAAGTTCTTGTTCTTTACAACGAAGCTCACCCCGAGTTTTACCAGAAACCAACAAAACCAGCCCCAGAGCTTGATTTTAAGTTGTATTTTGAGGTTGAGACATTAACCCCGATGGAAGAGTATGAGATTATAGTTAAAAAGCTAAGAAGAGTTGGTTTTGATGCCTATGCATTAAATATCAAAGATGATTTATCAGTCTTTTTGAATGAGGTAAATAACAGCCAACCGGATGTAATTTTTAATTTTGTCGAAATATTTAAAGAGAAACCCCGTTTAGAAATGAATTTTGTCGGTCTTTATGAGCTGTTAGGCATCCCTTATACTGGCGCACCTGCAATAACCCTTGCAAATTGCCAAAGTAAATTTCTTACTAAAAAACTGCTTAACTATTATGGGATTAAAACCGCAGAATTTCATTTGTTTAAGAAAATTCCTGAAAAGCTAAATGTTGAAGTCAAATATCCTGTAATAGTAAAACCAGCTTACGAAGATGCAAGTGTCGGAATTGAAAATGAATCTATTGTTTATAACAATGAAGCACTGTTAAAAAGAATTGAATATATCTTTAAGCATTTTAATCAACCTGCATTGATAGAAGAATTTATTGAAGGAAGAGAGTTTAATGTTTCTGTTATGGGTGATCTTAAACCAAAAGTTTTACCGATAAGTGAAATTGATTTTAGTAAAATGCCGGATCATCTGCACAACATTGTAAGCTACCAGGCAAAGTGGGATCCGCACCATGAATCATATCATAAAACAATTCCAATTTGTCCGGCAAAAATTTCTAAAAGTTTGGAAGAAAAACTTAAACACACAGCAATCTCTGCTTTTAAGATTATGGGTACAAGAGATTATGCACGAGTTGATATGCGTGTAACAAGCGATGAAGAAGTATATGTTCTTGAAGTAAATCCAAATCCTGATTTAACAGAAGGTGCAGGGTTTATGCGCTCTGCACACGCTGCAGGATTAAGCTACTCACAGGCATTAAAAAAAATTGTTATGCTGGCTTATGAAAGAGGGAAGGGAGCGAAGTAAGTAGTTTGTAGTTGGCAATCAATTGACAAAATATTAGTGACTATGAAGTGAAATTTGAATTATTCCACAATAGTTTTTGTTAGTATTTTTAGATTCTTGAATGATGTTTGTTCTAATGTCATTGATTAATAGTTGAAAGAGCATTCATGAAAAAACAATTATTTTATTTTTTAATAGTATTTATTTTATCAACAAATATATTACTACATAGTCAACAGCAAGTTAAAATTCCTTGGCCTACTTTAGCCGATTCACCCTGGCCCACACTGCGTGGAGATATGCAAGGTACAGGCAGATCAGAATACATTGGACCCAGAACAAATAATGTTATCTGGAAAAAAGATATGCCTCTTGGTGTAATATATGGGCCACTTATTGGTTATGATAATAATTTATATATGGGTTCAAGAGCGTTATCATTGGATACGGTAAATTATTTTTACTGCCTTGATAAAAACGGAAATAATAATTGGATATTTGAAACTGAAACTTACTTAGCAAATAATGTTGGACCTTTGCTTGGTAGTGATTCATCTGTGATATTTGGCGGAGCACACGAAAAATTATACAAAGTAGATTTTTATGGTAATGAAAAATGGTATGTTTCCCGACTTCCTATCGGTGTAATAAATTTTACTCAATCAATAGACAGATTAGGGAATATTTATATTCCCACAAATGATACAATATTTGTTATTTCTCCAGTGGGTAACATAGTAAAAAAAATTCCGTGGTTTGGAATTTATTGGAGAGGAATTTGTTTTTCTCCTTCAGGCGATACAATGTATTTTAAGGATGAGAACAAACAAGTTGGATGGGCTGGCGCATTAAAATCTACTAATTTAGATGGAAATATAAACTGGAGTTTTAATCCGGGCATTATTAATTGGGGTTTACCACTTATTGATAATCAAAATAATATCTATATCTTAGGCAGAGATACAGTATTAAGCCAAAACTTTTTATTTGCAGTTTCTTCTTCAGGTAATATTAAATGGAAATATGAAATCGTAGGATTTAATAAATACACAGCTCCAACAATAGATAAAAATGGAAATATCATATTTCATGCATTTATTGATGGAACCCGGGAGTATCAAACTGCAATTATATCCCTTGATTACAACGGTAATGAAAACTGGACAACTATTTTAGATTTTGAAAAAGATACATATCAAAATTGGATTGATCACGAATTGGTATGTGACGCGGAAGGAAAAGTCTATTTTGGTACAAGTATAGCTTCATACTTTGGCTGTATTGATACAGATGGAACAATTCTTTGGATATTGGATATGGGAGATTTAGAATATGATTCGTGTCCAGCTATAGGTTCAGATGGAACATTGTATATTGGTGCGCATATAAGTTCAACATTTCCATATCACACTCAAAATCTAATTGCAGTAAAAGATAGTCCTAATTCAGTCTCGGATTATGCAGTAGTTACTGAATATTATCTCTATCAAAACTATCCTAATCCATTTAATCCAAGTACGATTATAAAGTATTCATTAAAAGACGAAGGAAAGGTTTCAATAAAAATATTTAATTCTCTTGGTGAAGAAGTAAGAACATTAGTAAATGAGATAAAACCATCAGGAAATTATGAAGTAGAATTTAACGCAAGCGATTTATCAAGCGGAATTTATTTTTACTTAATGCAAGCTGATAATTTTGTTTCTTCTAAGAAGATGATAGTAATTAAATAGTGCCACATGTTACCCTTGAAAATTAAATTTAACAAAAAACCCGATCCATTAATGAATCGGGTTTTTTAATCTTAAAATTTATCTAAGCTTTTACTTTTTGTAGTGCTGGTACTTTGTGTTTTATAAGTTCATAAACGCCAAACATTACACCGCTAAAGAATAAATCACCAATAAGTGAATTCTGGAAAAATGGAATTGCTGCGATGTAGCTTTCCATTAAGCCTGCTGCGGTTCTTGGATATAAAGTACCAAGTGCCCAAACACCAAAGTTAGTAATTACAAAGAAGCTGACTGAAGCTGTAAGTGAAGCAAGCAAAACATTTTTTACAGAAACCTTTTTAAGCATTACAACTCCAAGTAATACAATTACTGCAAGGCTTATATAAACGATAAATGCAAAAGGATAAAATCCAATTATTGCATCAGTAAAAAGAATTGCTAATAATGGAATAGCAAACGCAAATGCTTTTTTATTATAATGTGCGCCTCCAAATAAAGCCATAGCTGCAATTGGTGCAAAGTTCGGCGGATGTGGAAGTAATCGTACAAATGCTGCGATGCTAATCATCAGTGTAATTACCCAAAAGTTTGATGTGCTCTTTTCCATTTGGTTAGTCATTGTTTTTCCTTTCTGTTAAAATCTCAAGAAAAATATTTCTTTTATAATTGTTTCAAAGATAAAGGTTTAATAATTAAAAATTAAAAAAAAAATTGATTTAAAGCATTAAATGATTTTTTAACTTATTGATTATCGTGCTTAATTGATGAATAATAATCAAGTATTTGTTTTTCTTTATACAATTGTTTCATTTTAATAATACAATCAGCGCACAGGCAATCGTCATAGATTTCCTTAATAAACATCATCTCTGCATTGTTAAGTTGAACTGCAAAACATTGACACTGAGTTATGTTTCCGGGTTTGCATTCAAATGATTTTCCGCACTTGGGGCAATGCTTTATCTCGTACTTAGTGCTATTTAACATTTTTCAACATTATCTAATGAAATTTTATCAACATTAAATAAAATCTGCTTAGAGTTTATGATTGCCCCTTCAATTCCAGTTTTAAACTTATTTTTATTTACATAAAAGATAAAATCTGAAAAACCAATCTCCTTATTTTGATAGATAAATTTATTGTCTGATAAGACAATCCCATTTTTTTTGGCAATTCTTAGAATATCTTTTAACATAAAAACCTCTACATATTTTTATTTAATAAGCGTCATCTTCCTTGAGGATATAAATTCCTGGTTACCATTTGTAATACTGAGAATGTAAATGTAAACACCACTTGATAAACTGCTTGCATTAAAATCAACTGAATAATTTCCTGCAGATTTAAACTCATCTACTAACTTTGTAATTTCATTTCCAAGTACATCATAAATTTTTAGAGATGTTTGTCCGCTTACAGGCATTTGCCAGCTAATCTTGGTAGTTGGATTAAACGGATTAGGATAGTTTTGATTTAGCAAAAATGAAGTTGCAATAAAATTATCATCAATTGATGAAGGTTGAGTGTTATATTTAAATAGTAATCTTCTTGGTGCAACACTTGCTTGATATGTTCCTTTTACTGTGTAAGAACTATCGAGAATACTGAGAGTTCCATTAAGAATAAAGTTTTTTGCATCCAGTACAAAGTGTTGTTTGGTTACATAATCAAATGCATAGCCATAATAATAATTGTTTGGATATACAGATGATAGTACAACGGAAGCATTAGTGTTGGTTAAGTCAAATTTTACAATATCATTCAGATATGAAATGAAGAAAATATTGTTACTGTTTTTATCTACAAAAATATCTTTGCCGAATCCATAAAAAGAAACGCTGTAGTTTTCAACTTCCTGGTATGTTGAAACATCTATTTTAAATATTTTGCCTTCTGTTTCATCTCCAGGACAGCCGATCAATAAGTAACCATCATTCGAAATCGCAAATGATGATGGATCTTTTTTAACTGTAATTGTTGCAATAACAGAATCAACTGCAGGATCGATAACTGAAACTGTGGAATCGGAACCTCCGCCCCAAACACTTGTATTTGCAACAAAAACTTTATTATTGTGGGCTATTATTTCTTGTGGATAAACTCCTACAGTAATGTTTTTAACAAAAGAAAAATCATTAAGATTTAAAACAGAAACATTACCCACTGATCCGTTGGTTAAATAAATTTTATCATTGGTTATTGCAAGAGAGTAAGGATTTGTTCCGACTGTTGCAGAACTTATAACTGTCCCAAGTGTATCAAGTTTATATATTTTTCCGCTGCTTCCATAACTGCCTTGCTCAGTTAAGTAAAGATAACCTTCATGATAAACCAGTCCATCAGGATACAAGCCAATATTACCCGGTGAAAATATGCTTTGTATAAAATTACTCGATTGGTTATCATATAGAGATAACATTGATGAGCCGGTACTAAAGCCACCTTCTGAAAGCACATAAACTTTACTCAATTGCTGAGCATTTAAACTAAATGCAATCAAAATATACAAAACGAACGTTAAAAGATTCTTCATAGCACTCCTTTAATAATTTATTGATAATGTTAAAAAGTAATTTCTTAATGGCATTGGGTATCCCGATATAGTTTGGTAATCGGCATTTGTAATATTATTTACTTCAAGTTTTAGTGTAGATGCGATTTCCCAAAATTTTAATTTGAATGAGATATTTCCATCCAAAATATTAAATGATTTCATTGATTTTATATTTTCAAAATCAGAGAATCTTTTTCCAGTATGTGTGTAGAAAAAATTCAGACTAGCTAAATTGTAATCTATCATTAAGCCAAGTTTTACAGCTTGCAATGGCAGGTAGGGTAAATATTTATCTTTTGATGGATCACCGGAAAATGATTCATTTGTTTTTTTTGAATTGATAAGATTTAAGCCTGAGTTAAATCTTATATTAATTTGCTCGTTTAGTTTTTGATTTATAGAAATATTAATCAAATAATTATTTGATTCTGATGATGCGATATTTATTGGCGCCCACAGCAAATTCCTTTGAGGTATCCACATAATTTTATTCTTGGCGTTTATATGTGTGTATGTAAAATCGAATTGTATCGGTATAAAAAAAACAATCCCGCTTGTAAAACCGGTCTCAAAGTTAAAAGATCCTTCAGGTTTAAGATCAGGATTGCCAGATTCTTTCCAGTAAAGATCATTAAATGTTGGTGCTCTAAAATTATTACCAACATTCGCTCTTATATTTAAATCGATTTTTTCAAAAGGCTTGTAGTTTAATCCGATCTTAGATGTCAAAGCATTCTTTTTAAGATCAGAGAAATGATCGACACGGACTGATGAAAATAACTTAAGATTATCAAGAGCACTGCTGCCTGTGGATATAAATAGAGCGTGTTGATTTCTTCTTGAATTACTTTCTACTTCATTACTTTTCAATTCAGCATAAGCAAAACTGTAACCGGTTATAAGATCAAAATTTGTAAACTTTAGTTGTAATTCAGGTGCAAAACTTGCAACAATATTTTTATAATTACTATTTGTTACAGGTTTAATTTGATAGTTCTGCAAGTTATTCTGAAAGTTAAAATTCCCTTTAAAAATAACCTGATCAGAAAATATTTTTTCAAATGAAATTATATTATTCCAGTTTTTATCTTTTTGATTGGTTTTTGATGGAGGTGCCCCGGTTTCAATTCCCGGTACCTGTTTATTTTGATACGAAAATGTTGAATAAAAATTTATTTTGTTTGTGTTATTAAAAAATAACTGCGAATTTATTCCAAAATCATAAAGATTATAAGCGGCATTTTCCCGATCTTTTAACTGTGAAGTGCTGCCGTTATTAAAATAATACTCAAAGTTTCCATCTGATTTTTCGTAATCATAAAATACATTGATGTTAAAATTGTTAAGACGTTTGTTAAAAGTTAGTCCATATCTTGAAGTATTAAATGAGCCTAAACCAACATTTGCTTTAACATTAAAATTATCATCATTATAAAATGGGTTTTTATAATTAGTAATAATATTGATTGTGCCGCCTATAGCTTCACTTCCATAGATCGAGCTCATTCCATTATTTACAATTTCTATTCGTTCGATATTTTCTTTAGGAATAAGTGATAAATCTATTTGCCCATTCTGAAATGAATTTATTTTTACTCCATCAACCAGAATTAAAGTATGCTCTGCTCCTAATCCATTTAAAGAAATTGTTTTTAATGTTGGAGTTGCGCCGTAAGATTTGATATAAACGGATGATGAATTATTTAAGATTTCAGGTAAACGATTGCCATTAAAATTATTAATTAATTCAGCATCAATAATTTCAATTTTATTTGGTGAGCTTTTTAAATCAGTATTAAACTTTGTAGCTGTAACAATAATATTGTCTAACTGATACGTTTTTAAAGTATCATTCGATTGGCAAAAAGAATTGCCTGATAACAAAAACAAGGATGTAAAAAAAAGACAGCTTATCTTTTTTCTCACTGAAGTTACTTCTGAAAACATAAAAATGAATTTAAAACCATTAACTTTATTAAAGTAACTTCGCGGAATTAAGTTGAGATAAAACGATGAGGAATAAGAAGAAAATCGTTAATCTTGCCTTTTACGCGAAGGTGATTGATTAAATAATTTGCGGCAGGTCTCCTGGCTTTTAACAAAATGCTTAATGTTAAGTACTAAATGTTCAATGTAACTCATTGAGCATTTAAGATTGAAAATTTAACATTGCAACAAAGTGCTATTTACAGTTGCGCGACAGCGCCGGAATTTCCGCCTGAGGCGAAGCACCGGACTTCCCTATAATTTCCCTTGCTCAAAAGTATTGAGTGGGACACCGTAAATTCTGTTCAAAGAACGTGTACAAAAATACACTTAAATTTTTTGCGGTTCAAATAAAATAAAAAATTTTGCAAAAGTACTTTTTGTGATAACTTTTTTTTTCTATGTTGCAATTAAGTTTTGGTGTCATTTAATAAACATCTTTAATTTCGAATGTCTCTGATTAAATCTTTATATTTCTTCTTAGAACAATCTTACTGTAAATCATTCAATATCAACTTTAAGTTAATAACAGCTAATGATCAATCTTCATTTAAAAGGAGCTATTAATGGGCTGGGTATTCAAATTTATTGAGTCATCTATTGGTAAAAAATTTATGATGGCACTGACCGGAAGTTTTTTACTGATATTTTTACTTATCCATTTAATTGGAAATCTTACGTTATTTTTTGGTGCTGATGCATTCAATGCTTATGTGTTAGCTTTGGATGCAATAAAACCTCTTATTCGTGTTATCGAGATAGTTTTACTTGCAGCATTTGTTATTCATATTCTTAATGGAACAAGATTATGGATCTCTAATAAAAAAGCCAAAGGACAACGAAATCAAATTAACGGATCTCCTCAAAATAGTGATGTTTTCTCCAGAACTATGTTCTTAACCGGATCAATTATTTTCATTTTTCTTGTTATTCATCTTGGTACATTTTTTTGGAGATTTAATGTTTCTGATCCAATGGAGTTAGCGGATAAACATCAGTATTATGATATGGTTGTCTATTTTTTTAATATTTGGTGGTACGCTATTCTATATGTAATTGCTATGATTTTACTTGGTTACCATCTAAACCATGGATTTCAATCAGCATTCCAAACCTTTGGCTGGAATCATAAAAAATATATGCCATGGGTAAAAAAGATTGGAACTGTTTATGCAATTATTATGGCTTTAGGATTTGCCGCAATGCCGCTTTATTTTTTATTAGGAGGAGGTAACTGATGATAAAGCTTGATTCAAAAATTCCATCCGGTCATATTTCTGAAAAATGGACTAATCACAAGTTTAATATGAAACTTGTTAACCCGGCTAACAAAAGAAAATTTGAAATTATTGTTGTTGGTACCGGATTAGCCGGCGCATCTGCTGCTGCATCACTTGGTGAACTTGGATATAAAGTTAAAGCTTTTACTTTTCACGATAGTGCTAGAAGAGCACACAGCATTTCTGCACAAGGAGGTATAAATGCTTCTAAAAACTATCAGAACGATGGAGACTCCACCTACAGATTATTTTATGATACAGTAAAAGGAGGAGACTTCAGATCAAGAGAAGCAAATGTTTACCGGCTTGCAGAAGTAAGTGGTAATATTATTGATCAATGTGTTGCACAGGGCGTTCCTTTCGCCAGAGAGTATGGCGGAGTGCTAGATAACAGATCATTCGGCGGTGCACAGGTTTCCAGAACTTTTTATGCAAGAGGACAAACGGGACAGCAATTATTACTCGGTGCAGTTAGTGCACTTAACAGACAGATTGATAATGGTTCGGTAAAACTTTTTACACGAAGAGAAATGCTTGATTTAGTAATTGTTGATGGAGCTGCAAAAGGAATTGTATGTAGAAATCTTTTAACAGGAGAAATTGAAAAGTATGCTGCACATGCTGTTGTTCTTGCAACTGGTGGTTATGCTAACGTTTTCTTTTTATCCACAAATGCTATGAACTGTAATGCAACTGCTATATGGCGTGCACATAAGCGCGGTGCGTTCTTTGCAAACCCTTGTTTTACTCAGATTCATCCGACTTGTCTTCCATTACATGGCGATTCACAATCAAAACTTACTTTAATGAGTGAATCCTTGCGCAATGATGGTAGGGTTTGGGTATCAAAGAAAAAAGGTGATATGCGTAATCCAAATGATATTCCCGAAGATGAAAGAGATTATTATCTTGAAAGAAAATATCCTTCATTCGGAAATCTTTCCCCAAGAGATATTTCATCCCGTGCTGCTAAAGAAGTTTGTGATGAAGGAAGAGGAGTAAAAGGCGGACACGCTGTATATCTGGATTTTAAAGATGCTATTAACAGACTTGGCAAACATGTTATTGAAGAAAGATATGGAAATCTTTTTGAGATTTATGAAACAATTACAGGCGAACATCCTTATGAATATCCGATGATGATTTATCCCGCACCGCATTACACAATGGGCGGTTTATGGGTGGATTATAATCTGATGAGCAATGTACCCGGATTATTTGTACTTGGCGAGGCAAACTTTTCGGATCATGGCGCAAATCGTTTAGGTGCTTCAGCATTAATGCAGGGTCTTGCCGATGGTTACTTTGTCATTCCTTATACAATGGGTAATTATCTTGCTGGTGATAAACCAGCATACGTAAATACAGATCATCCGGAATTTGATAAAGTTGCAAATGGTGTTAGAGATTTAACTAACAAACTTTTGTCAATTAAAGGAAAAAGAACTGTTGATGATATCCATAAACATCTTGGCAGAATAATGTGGAATAAAGTTGGAATGGCTCGTAATGAAAAAGGACTAAAAGAAGCTGTTGATGAGATAAGATCATTAAAAACTGAGTTCTGGAAAAATGTAACTATACCGGGCAGCGGTGATGATGTTAATCAGACTCTTGAAAGAGCAGGCAGGCTGGTTGATTATTTCGAATTAGGTGAACTTATGGCTATCGATGCACTCGAAAGAAATGAATCTTGCGGTGGACACTTTAGGGAAGAATATCAGTTTGAAGACGGTGAAGCCAAGCGTAACGATGAAAAATATTCTTATGTTTCTGCATGGGAAATGGCAGGAGATAATAAATGGAATCTTCACAAAGAATCTCTCGAATTTGAATATGTAAAACCAGCGATAAGGAGTTATAAATGATGGAAGCAAAGAAATTAAACCTAACATTGCAAATTTGGCGACAAAAAAATTCTAAATCTGTCGGCAGCTTTGTTGAATATAAAGTTCAAGTTTCACCCGATGCTTCATTTCTTGAAATGCTGGATGAAATTAACAACGAGCTTGAAGCTAAAGATCAGGAGGCAATACATTTTGAAAGTGATTGTCGTGAAGGAATTTGCGGTACCTGCGGACTTGTAATTAACGGGAGACCACATGGTCCGTTACAAAAAATTGCAACCTGTCAGCTTCATATGAGAAACTTTAAAGATGGAGAAACAATTTGGGTAGAACCTTTCAGAGCTAAGGCTTTTCCAGTGATCAAAGATTTGATGGTAGATCGTTCAGGTTTTGATAAAATTCTTCAAGCCGGAGGATATGTTTCTGTTAATACTGGCGGTGTGCCTGATGGTAATTCGATTCCAATTTCAAAAGATCAGGCAAGTCTTGCAATGGATGCTGCTGCCTGTATTGGTTGCGGGGCTTGCGTAGCTGCTTGTAAAAACGCTTCTGCAGTTCTATTTGTTTCAGCCAAAGTTTCACAATATGCATTGCTTCCTCAAGGGCAGCCAGAGCGTTACCGCAGAGTCGAAAGAATGGTAAAGGTAATGGATGAACTTGGATTTGGGAGCTGCACTAATACTTATGCCTGCGAGGCTGAATGTCCTAAGGGAATTTCTGTGAGCAACATTGCAAGAATGAATCGTGAATATGTTTTAACAAAGGTGAAATCCAAAGAAATTGTAGATTAGATATTACAATGTTAATGTAACAGGCGATTCAAAAAAATCGCCTGTTTGTTTTGAAATACAAAGTGTTATCATCAATTTATCGAATTTCTGATAATACTCTCGCAAATATCTAAAATTACAATCATACCTTAAAAATTATCTGTTTTATTCAGTTTATTGTTAAATCTTAGTTTCCCAAATTGATCTTATTCCACTCTCAATCATCTATTTCCATAATCAGGGCATAGCCATATTCAGGATTTTTTTATATTTTTACCAACCAATCAAACTGAAAGATAAAAAAATGTTTGAAAATGAAATAAAATTCATAAGTGATTTTACCCTGAATAAAGTAAAGGAACTTGGTTCTTTTATTACTGTTGATAAGATACTTGCAACTGATATTCACCCTTCTATTAAAAAGTATGTGGAAGGAGAAGTTGATTATCTAATTTATGAGGATCGTAAAAAACTGATTGAGAATTCCTTATTTGATTATTCCGGAAAAGAAATCTCAAATTATTTTAATCTGATTGGAACAGAGATAAAGAAAACCAAGAAAATTTCTTATGAAGATATTAAAAACATAATACTGCAAGCTGTATCGTTTAATGCTAATTATGTTGCTCGTCCAAAATGGTCGTTATCCAAATTGATTTTTGGCAATAACAAATCAGTCTCTGTCAATGAAATCCAACTGATGTTTAATTATACTTATTACTACGAATATCTGAACAATGTCTTTCTTGCATATTTATCCAAGAAAAAGATCTTAAATGTTTCAGTAACTGAGTTTGAACTGATAGTCAATAAAATTGACCGTGAACTTTTTATGTTACATCAAAGTAAACTTGTAGATAACGCACTTTATGCAATTGCTGATTATTTCAGTATTGGCGGATTAAACAAGTCTTCTGTTGCAATTGAATCAGTTGAACACTTCTTAAAAGAAAAAAATCTTACTGAGCTCATATTTAAATTGAAAAGAGGTTATGCAAATACCGGTAAAAAGAAAGCTGACATAGATGAGGTTAGGAAAGTTCTCTATTCAACCTTGAATATTGATTCTATATTTGTTGAAGAAACAGAAAAAGAAGAAAAATTATCAGATGATAAACATTTTGAAAATCCTTTAGAAAATGAATTTACACCAGATGAGTTTATGGATGATGACGAAAGCATTAAAGAAACTGATATTCAGAATGTAGAAACAACAGAAAGTTCTGATCTTATTGATGAAAAATTAGATGTCGAAATAACTCAAAGTACAGATGAATCTCAATTTGTTGTTGCTGAGGATGAAAAACAAGACGAAATAAATGAAACTCAAATACCGAATATGATTCCAGATGATGGAATTAAAGATGAAAAGACTCTGGATCAGGTTGTTGTATTAAATGAAGAGTATAAAGAAACTGTTTTTGAAGATAAAAGTGAAGCAATAAATAACGATCTTGAGAAGATTGAATTAATGGAACCTGTTAAGGAAGAATCTATTACAGAGGAAGAAATGTTATTTAATCTTACTGAAGAGATTGATAAAGTTAATAATGAAGAAATAATAATTCTAGATGATAAAGAACAGGAAGATCTGCTGAACTTTTATGATAATGAACTTGAAATTTCCATAGATGATGATAATGATAAATTAAAGAAAGATCTTGAATCTGGTAATGAAACTGAAATTGATATAGAAACAACTGAACTAAACCTTGAACATGAATTGGAAATTAAAGAAAATCAGGATGAGGGTATAGCTATTGATAAAATTGATTTTGAAAAAGATCTAGCTCCTGCTATATCCGAAGAAAAAGAAGAACAATCAGATACTGCTTATAAATCAAAACTAAAAAGCAAATCTGAAGATATTTTCAGTTATTTATCAAAGAAAGAAATAGATAAGATCATAAAAAATCTTTTTAATTCTGACAGCGAAGATTTTGCTAATACTGTTGAGAAAATGAGTGAATGCAGCAATTACGATGAAGCAAGCAGAATACTTGATAATGTTTTTAAATATGCAAGAATTAAACCCCATAGCAAAGAGGCGGCGATGTTAAAGGGTGCTGTAGCAAAGTTTTTTAATGTTGATATTTAATGTTTATTGATTTTGCTCAAATTGAAGTTAGTTCTGGTAAAGGCGGGGATGGCGCAGTTACTTTTAGAAGAGAAAAGTATGTACCCAAAGGCGGTCCTTTAGGCGGAAATGGTGGACGAGGCGGCAGTGTTATTTTTGAAGCCCACTCTAATCTTTCTACTCTTTTAGATTTCAAATACAAAAAAAAATTCTTTGCCGGCAATGGACAACCAGGTGGTAACTCACTTAAAGATGGCAGGAATGGAAAAGATGTAATAATAAAAGTTCCAACAGGAACAATTGTTAAAGATGCTGAAACTGATGAAATTATTTTAGACTTATCAGAAAATGGTGTTCGAAAAGTTTTATTTAGTGGTGGTATTGGTGGTAAAGGAAACAGTAACTTTGCTACTCCTACCCGCAGAACACCCCGTTTTGCAACAAATGGTAAACCCGGTACTTATGCCAAATTAGTACTTGAGTTAAAACTTATCGCAGATGTTGGATTAGTTGGATTTCCAAATGCAGGTAAATCAACATTGATTTCAAAAATTTCTGCAGCTAAGCCCAAAATTGCAGATTATCCATTTACTACTTTAGAGCCAAATCTTGGCATTGTTAGTTACAAAGATTTTCAGAGTTTTATTGTTGCTGATATTCCCGGAATAATTGAAGGTGCCCATCAAGGAAAAGGCTTAGGATTAAAATTTTTACGACATATCGAAAGAACGAAAATATTACTTTTTCTGATTGATATTACATCAGAAGATTATCTGAAAGATTTTAATACATTATATAATGAATTAAAAAAGTACAGCAAAAAATTAGTTGAAAAACAAATAATTGTTTCATTCTCAAAATCAGATCTTATTCCAGAGAAAGAAATACATAAACTAAACAAGATAAAATTTAAGAAAATCAAAACTCCAACTTTTATTTTCTCATCAGTAACAGGGCAGGGGCTTAATCAACTGCTTGATGTATTATGGGAAACATTGAAGCATCAGCAATAACCCAAAAAATTTGAAATTTAGGCTCAAAGAATTATATTTACGGCTCAAATTTGGCGGGGTAGCTCAGTAGGTTAGAGCAGTGGAATCATAATCCACGTGTCGGGGGTTCGAATCCCTCCCCCGCTACAATATTAAGGAGATATATTTATGTATACTTTGTTAGTGTTGATAGCAACAATTGCCGCCATTCTTCTGATTGTTATTGTTTTACTTCAATCAAGTAAAGGTGGTGGATTAGCCGGAACATTTGGCGGTGCCGGAGGAATGGGTACTATGTTTGGTACGCGCAGAACAGCAGATTTCTTAAGTAAGGCTACATGGTGGTTAGCAGGTGCTTTAGCTGTTATTGCATTGTTAGTAAATTTATTCTTTTTACCCGGACAAACTACAGCCGAACAAAGGAGTATTATTCAGGAAAGTGGAAGACAGAATGTTCCTACACAGCCTACTCTTCCGCCACAAAATTTACCACCTACAAACTAATAATCATTTTTTATCAGCTCCGGTTATTGATCGGAGCTGTTAATATTAAGTTCCGAGAGAACATCTACAATTTGATCTTGAATGTCTCTGTAATATCCCCAACCGCCTTTTGTAAACTCAAACATAATTGTAACTATATAATCTTCACCATCTGGAGCAGTAAAATATCCTGCAAGCCCTGAAACACCGTTTAGTGTACCAGTTTTACCTCGAAAATTATTTTCTGCAAATGTCCCAGTCATTCGCCCTCTAAGTGTTCCATCTACACCAGCAATGCTAAGTGAATTATAAAATGCATCGAAATGATTGAGATCAAAGTACATTTTTTCCAGCACACCGTTAACTGATAAAGGAGTTACTTTATCAGAGCGTGATATTCCGGAGCCATCAACGATTTCTGTCCCGTTAAAATATATATTGTTATCTTTAACAAACTTTTGTATTGATTGCTGAGAATAGAAAGAATTACCTTGTTCTCCGGTCGCTTCAGCTCCCAGAGTTTTAAATAAACACTCAGCCAAAAAGTTATCGCTGTGTTTATTTATCAATGCGATTAATTCATTAAGAAAGATTGACTTTTGAGAGATAAGAATTGATTTATCAGGAGTTTTACCTTTCTGAGGATTTCCGCCAACTTCAATACTATTTTCTTTTAATTTTGTAAAAAGCCGGTTAGCTGCAAATAACGCAGGATCTTTTGCCATTTCAGTAACATACCTGAATCTTCTCCTCATCTTTTTTCGGGTAACTGTTTTGTTTCTATCCAATACTAATGCAGATATAGGAGGAAGTTTTATGTTTGAACCCTCACCTTCAATCCAGTCTTCACGGGTATAAATATTATCCAGATAGGTATCATCACCAATTATATTTCCGGTTATCTTATTAATTCCTTTACTGCTCAATTCATTAACCATTTCCTGCAGATCAAAATCGCTGAATGTAGAATTTCCATACCCTTTTATATAAAGATTTCCATTGATTACTTTATCAGAAATATTTGTATCATCGGTAAGGAGTTTGGTTGATAACTGATGTTCTTCTCCCATTATTGTAAGAGCTACGGCAGTTGTAAATAGTTTTGTTAATGAGGCGGGTGTCATCTGTTTTTTTTCGTTAACAGAAAAAATAGTGTCCTGACTTAGCGGATTATAAACGATAATGCCGCTTATAGTATTTGCAGGGAGTGAAGCGAGTATTTTGTTGATTCTGTCAACCGCTTCTTCTTTAGAAATACAATAGAGCAGATTAGTCAACAGCAAAAAGAATAGTATTTTTCTCTTCATATCTTACTAAAAAAAATTATATTTGCACGTTAATTTAAAAGCAAAATCCATGTTTTCTTTACAAATATAAAGATAAAGATTTCTGGATTTTATATCTCAGCAAAATCATTATTAATAAAGAAGGTAATTGATGGCAAAAATATCAAAGTCGGTAAAGGCATATCAGAACAGTGATTTCATGTCTTCTTCAGATGGCAGAACAATAAGATTGATTGCAGAATATCTTGAGCCTCAGGCAAGATTTAAGAAACATAAAATAATGGATACTATAGTGTTTTTTGGTTCAGCCAGATTAAAATCAAAAAAAGAAGCACTGACAGACTTTAATAAGATTAAAAATGCTAATCCTAAATCAACACCTAATTTTGCAAAAGAATTACGAAAAGCACAACAAGGTCTGGAAATGTCGCGCTATTATGAAGATGCAGTTGAGTTGTCAAAAAGATTAACTCAATGGTCTATGAATCTTGAAACAAGCGCAAACAGATTTATTGTTTGTACTGGTGGCGGACCTGGAATTATGGAGGCTGCAAATAAAGGTGCTAAAAAAGCCGGCGGCTATTCGGTTGGATTAAATATCAGCATTCCGTTTGAACAATTTGTTAATCGCTATGTTACTAAAGAATTAAGTTTTGAATTTCACTACTTCTTTATGAGAAAATTCTGGTTCGCATATCTTTCAAAAGCTTTTATAGTTTTTCCCGGTGGATTTGGAACATTTGATGAACTGTTTGAAATTTTAACTTTAGTTCAAACTGAAAAGATCAGAAAAAAATTAGCTGTGGTAATTTATGATGAAAAGTACTGGAAAAGTGTTGTAAACTTTAACGCATTGATTGAAAATGGTTTAATAAGTGAAGCTGATCTTAAACTATTTCACTTTTGCAACGATATAGATACAGCATTCAAAATTGTAAAAGAACATCTTGAAAGAAATTTCTTAAAGGAAAAAGAACCAGCAGTAATTGAACCAAGAATCCATATAGGATAAAGATATTTACATTGTAATTATTGGTAGAAAATGGCAAGGACTAAACCTTTTGAGAATTATGTTGGTGAATATGAAGAGTGGTTTAATAAATTTAAATTTATTTTTGAATCTGAACTGAATGCCGTAAATCATTTTATTCCAAAAGATAGAAAAGGTATTGAAATTGGTATTGGAACAGGAAGATTTGCAATTCCGTTAGGTATAAGAGAAGGGGTAGAACCTTCAGAAAGTATGAGAGAATTCTCATTGAAAAAGGGTTTGAAGGTTTATAATGGTATAGCTGAGAACCTGCCTTTAGATAATGACAGTTATGATTTTATTTTAATGGTAACTACAATCTGTTTTATTGATGATGTTAGAAAAGCATTTTTTGAAGTGAAAAGAGTTGTAAAGTCCGGGGGTTACTTTATTATTGGCTTTATTGATAAAGGCAGTCCGCTTGGTAAAACTTATGAGAGTTTTAAAAACTCGGATAAGTTTTATAATCAAGCAACTTTCTACACTGCTGATGAAATAAGATTACTATTGGAGGAAACCGGATTTATAAATATTCATTTTGTTCAAACAATATTTGGAGAGTTATCAGAAATAAAAAGCATTCAACATTATAAATCTGGATACGGGGAAGGCGGTTTTGTTGTAATTAAGGCTGAGAAATGATTTTTTAATAGAGTGAATTAAACAGAAAAAAAAAGTCTCACATATTGTGAGACTTTAAACTAAAATTAGATCATCTGATTTTCGGGACGCTGAGCACGCCTCTGAGCTTTTATTCTTTCCATTCTTTTCTTAATAGAAGGTTTAACAAAAAATGTTCTCTTCTTATATTCTTTAAGCACACCAGAGCGTTCATATTTTTTCTTAAAACGTCTAAGAGCTTTATCAATGGATTCGTTATCGCCTATTTGAATACCGACCAATTATATCACCTCGCTTTGTTCTTCCTGGTCTGTTTGTGGTTTATTATATGATTCAACTAATTTTTTATTACCAGATTTCTGAAACTCCACAGAAATCGATTTTTGTCCGTTTGAAAGAACTTCTTTGGATACTACTTTACCAAAGTCATTCCAGTTTTCATGAAAAATTGTTTGTCCGATTTCGTAACTGTTTTTCGGTGAATAGGTAACACAATCTTCATTTTCAATCCCATCGAGTGAAATCTTTTGTACAACAACATCTTCGGTCATATCAATAACCATAGTTTGTTTACATTTTTTACATTTTGCCCAGCGCTTATTATCTTCACCGGCAACTTCACCCGTCAATTCCATCTTTCGAACAGTACCACATATACTGCAGAAAGCCTCTACATTTTTAATTTTTGCCATAATACACCTACTAATCAATTATGCGAGTATCAAAATTATCAAAATCTACCTGATAATGCAAGAATTTTGACACATTAAGTTTTTGAAGGCGGAGTAGTGACTAAAACCGGTATTTTTGAGTATCTAATCACTTTTTCTGCAACACTTCCCAGCAAAGTATGTAAAATTCCGGTCCTTCCATGCGTAGCGATAACAATTATATCAATCTTTTTTTCCTGTGAGTATTTGATAATTTCTTCATAATCGATGCCTTTGCGAATAACTGATATTATTTCAAATTCTCCATGTTTTTTAATTTTCTTGATACATTCATCAAGATGTGCTTGTGCATCGGCATTAATTGACTTTATAATTTTATCTCTTGAGAGATCTAAAGACCTTATTGCAAGAATTGGAGGGATTTTTTCTAGCACATGCAGTACATGCAGTTTTGCTCCATATTGCTTTGTAAGATTAATTGCATACTCTGACGCAGTTAATGATGTTTTGCTGAAATCAGTTGGGAGTAAAATATTTTTGATCTTAAACATATAGTGAACCTCATTTGTTTATTGGCTGCAAAAAAATTTTTTAATTGTATCAGAGCTACTGTTTGAAACAACCGCACAAATATTTGATTCTATTTTTGTTAAAACTGAAACACGATTATCTGATACTTTTATATAGCAATTCCCCTCATCAAGATATTTTATGAAATCATCATTAAGTGTGATAATATGGTTATCATATAGATAAGACTCATCTATCTGATATATATATACCAGTTCATTATTCTCTCCTGTGTAAACAAGATTAGCAAAATTTTTTCCGTGTTCTTCAGATATAAAAGCTCCTGATAATATCCACTTTGGAATTTCAGGAACAATAGCATTGTAATTAACTGCTTTATCATGAAAGAATTTTAAAACTTCTTTAAAGTCTGAAGTGTTTATCTGAAGATCCAACTTTCCCTGAAGAATCAGATTAAAATTATTCTGCGCCTGAACGAGCAGATTATTCTCTCCAACCTGCTCAATATCAAAATCCTTTTTTTCAACAAAGTCAGCTCTATTCATAACTATCAGCGCAATTGCGAAAACAATAACTAACGCAGTAGCAAATACAAAGGCAGGTTTTTCAAATATATATGAACGGGATTTATTAGCTGACTTATAAACATTTAATCCTGAATTGGTGTGTTTTAAGATTCTTTTACGGACATTTGTTGGAGCTTCATATTTAATTACATTTTCTTTTACCAAACTTTTAACCAATAGCTGAACTTTATACTCAATTGCAAAATCACTTTCAGCTTCAATTTTCTTTTCTACTTCTTCGATAAGCTCATCTTTTATTTCTCCATCAACAAAAGCTGCAATATGATCTTTTTTTATTTCAGTCATATTGTAGCTCCAGGATTTTTCAGATTGTCTTTTTCTGCAGAATATTTTTTTAATTTAACAAAAAATATTTTTCTTGCACGATATAATCTCGATCTGACAGTTCCAACAGGTACATCAACAAAATCAGCAATTTCATCGTAATTTTGTCCGAGAATATCTTTTAAAATGATTACAATTCTGAAATCATAAGGTAAGGATGAAATTATTTTCGAAAGTTCATCCTTCCGAAGGTTATAATTTTCTACTTTCAGGATATAATCTTGAGTAAGTGATGGCTTGATACTTTCATATAATTTTTCAATTTCTTCATAATTAACCTCATCGGATTTTTTTGTTTTCTTCCAGTAAATACTTGTATAAGTATTTCGCATAATTCTGAATAACCATGCTTTGCAGCCGATTCTTTCATCAAGTTTTTCCCAAAACCAATATGCCCTCCTGAACGTTTCGATAAGCAAATCACTACCATAGCTGCTGTTTCCTGTTATTCTACATGCAAAATCATATAATTCATCTATATGCGGAATAGCTTTGCGTTGAAATTCTTCATTAAGTTTTTTCTCTTCGGAGGTTATTTTTGTAAACGGAAAAGCGAGCATAATTTACCAATTGCTTCTGATTATTTTTTGTAATTATAAAAATATAAGTTCACTAATCAAAGATTCATTTTATAATAAGACCATTACCTTCGGGTTTTCTATCATCATCAATTTTATATAAAAAACCATTTATTACTATGTATTCAATTTTATCATCCTTTTTGATTACGAAATTTGCAATTTCACCAATATTGATTGTAGTATCAATTTTGTTTTTTAATGCAATGTTTAATAAGGATTCAGAAAACTTTTCATCGGGCAGCTTGTTCACAAGAACTGTAGAATATCCTTTTGAGTAAAACTCATTGCAGTCAAGCTTTTTTAATTCCTTTAATGAATACACTTTTTTATCATATACTTTTGCTCGTTCGATCGAATATCCATTAAAATCATGATCCTCATAAGCATAAAAAACAGAAAGATCTCCAAGATCAGCAACCTGAGAGCGGTAGAAAATTTTATTTTTTTTCAACATCTCAAATTCATCACGATTAACAGCGATATCAACTTTAATTTTTTCCTTCCCGATATACATCGTAAGGTTTCTTAAAAGCATATCAAATATATATTCACCATTAAACGGAATTGAATCATAGATTCCTGGGCTTGTGTTAACATAACTTTCTTCAGCAATAGATTTAAACGCAGAAAGCAGAGCTATAAAATTTAATTTTCTGATAAACTGTTTTTCGGGATCATCTTTCCAGCCGCCGGATTCAATAAGAATTGTACTAGTACCCCATTTCTGAAAATTATCTCCGAATGCTCGTGGTTCATGTTCATCATCATACTTGGCAATATGACCGGGAATAAATTGTGAAAGAACATTGTACATATTTCCAATAAGTTTTACAGCGTTATTCCTAACGCTGTTAAATTCTTTTTGATGATTATATGCAGGTGCCAGAAAACTGATTGATGCTGTTTTGAAACTGTTTCCGACTGAGTATCTGTGTCCCTGATCGTGTAAGTTAAAACCAAAATCTGCTTTTAGGCTATCGAAAACGCTTTTTAGCACAATTGCTTCAGGACTTTGCTGCCTGATTGCATCACGATTCAAATCAATATCATAAAAATTCCTGCGTCTGAATCTTTCTGCTCCATCTGGATTTACCATCGGCAAGAAATAAAGCGTAACTTTTTCAAATAATGAATTACAAAAATCTTTGTTTGCAGAATCATTAATAAAATTAAAGATATCAAACAATGCTGCAGTTGCTGTAGGCTCATCACCATGCATTTGAGACCACATAAAAACTTTTATTTTTCCTTTACCGATGGTAATGAGATTCAGACTTCTTCCTTCAGCAGATTTTCCTACAATTTTAACCTTAAATCCGCTTTTATTTTTTAGTTTATTTATCAGCGGTACAATATCAGCATGTTTGAACCTTCTGTGAACAAGAGATTTTTCTTTGTATCGTTCGTAAGACTGATACAGATAATTTTCGAAATCATAATTTTGCGGCATAACTATTTCTGTTATTGTTATTAATAATATTATGAGGAATGTTTTCATTTTTAATATTTTTGACCAGTCAACTAAATGAATTTATATCTGAAGGAAAATTTACAATGCCTGATAACAAATTGAAAATAAATTCTTTTTTACCGCAGTTCAATTTAACCGGTACAGATGGAAAAATTTATTCATCTGAGGACTTTGCTGATAAAAATATTTTGGTTGTTGTGTTTAGCTGTAATCATTGCCCTTATGTGCAGGCTTATGAAGGACGAATGATAGATCTACAAAATGAATTCAAAGATAAAGGGGTTCAGATTGTTGCAATCAATTCAAATGATGATTATAAATATCCTGAAGACTCATTTGATGAGATGAAAAAGCGGGCTGATGAAAAACATTTTAACTTCCCTTATCTAAGAGATGAAACTCAGGAAATTGCTAAAGCATTCGGTGCATCACATACTCCGCAGATCTTTCTTTTTAATACCGAAAGGAGATTAAAATACGAAGGAAAGATTGATGATAATTGGCAGGAACCGGACAAAGTTCAGAATCATTATTTGCGTGATGCAATATCAGAGGTACTTTATGAAAAAGAGGTATCTGTTCCTGAAACCTTTTCAATCGGATGTACAATTAAATGGAAGTAAACGCGTTAATACATCAGCCCAAGATTTAGAGTAATAAAAAATCCCTGGATTTCTGTTTTCATTCTACCTTCAAGACTTTCGACTCCGCCATTCAAAATTTTTGAGTAGTAATATCTGATATTAATACCAATCAAACTGGATTTATCAAGTCCAAAGTTTGCGCCCAAACCGAAGTATCCACCGAGAGCGTACTTTGCCTGAGCTTTTCCGAATGAATTAAAAAACTCTTCTTTATAAGGTGTGGTAACAATAATTGTCGGACCAACACCAGCACTTAAATAAGGACGCAAATTATCAGCAATAGTATTTTCAAAAACTCTGTAATGAACGCCAACATTTATTGGTGCCTGAAAAACTCTGTTCTTTTTTCCAATAGTATGAACATTTCCCCAAAAATCAATGTATTCAAACTCCCGATCATCTTTTGTCTCTGCAAAAGAAATATCAACAAAGGCAGTCCATTTTAAATCAAGCTGCTTACGAAAGAAAGTTCCAAGTCCAAAACCAGCATCACCAATCATTATATCCACTCCCCATGCATTTAATGGGAAAACTTCAGGCAGCTTAGGCGGAGCTAATTCACCGATGTGTTGTGCAAAACTATTTTGTTGTGCAAACATCAATAATATAAAAGTAAAAAGTATCCCGATTCTTTTCATTCGCTTAATAATATTCTTATTTTTCTTATATTAAAATAATTATTGATTAGACAATATCAATGTATTTATATATCATTTTATCTTTTATTACAGATAAATGCAGATAAAATTCTGTTTATTAGTCTTTAAGATAAATAAATAAGAATTGTGTTTAGTTCTGAATTTTAAATTAAAAACAAAAAGTGATTTTAAGTAAAACTAAAACTGATGGTATTGATCCTGACTTGTTGATTGATGAATATATTCAGCAGCAAAAACTAAATCAGGTTTTAATAATTGTTCCGACTAACCGTAAGATACGATATCTAAAACGTGAACTTATAACAGCCTCACCAAATAAAGCTGTTTCTTTAATGCATCTCTATACACTTTCTACTTATACAGCAAAATTATTTTTTGAAAATGATCTTAAAAGAAATAAAGTACTTGGTGAAGCTTCCGGAGCTGTACTGCTAAACAGGGCTTTTGCTGAAACTGATCTGAAATATTTTTCAAGTTATATTGATGGTATTCCAAGTGGTACACTTGATAGAATTAAAAATGTTATTAATAAGTATAAACTTAATGGTATAAAACCAGAACAGCTTATAGAAGAATCTCATAAACTTTCAGGATCAGAAAAACTGAAAGCAGTTGACATTGCAAATGTGTACAATAAATATCTTCAATTATGTGTTAACCTTAATGTGTATGAAGATGGAGATGTTTATTCGGAACTGCTAAAATTTGATTTAAATAAATTTGAAGAAAGATTCAGAACTTTTTTCCCGGAAGTTAATCTCGTAATTGTAAATGGATTTGATGAGTTTACAATTCCAGAGATTGAAATAATCAACAACACAACAAATCTTAACGATCTGAAGCTATACGTGTTGTTTGATTATTATAATTATAATCCATCATTGTTTTCGCATCTTGATGAATGTTATAGAAATTTTTCTGTAAAAGGCTTTTCCGAAATAAAAGATACTTCACAGGCTGGTTTTACATTTTTCAGACAAGTATTAAGAGAAAAACTATTTACCCTTGCAGATAAAAGTCAAACCAGGAAGTCCGAAGTTGAAGTTATAAAAATAACCGGACAGACTCCTGAAGATGAGATTACACTTATAGCAAAAGAGATTAAATCGTTAATACTTGATCACAAAGCCGATGTTGGCTCAATTGCAGTAGCATTTAATCTAATTTCTGATCATTCAAATCTTATAAGAGATATTTTTACCCGGTATGGTATTCCTTTTAATCTGACAGACAGATTTCCGTTGAGTGAATCCCAACCTGTCATTTCTATTATAAATCTGCTTGAAATATCTGAGAATAATTTTTATTACAAAAATATTTTTCGTGCATTAACCGGAAGATGGATAAAAAATAACGAGATAGATCTTTCAAATCTGCTTAGAGTTTCATCAAACTTAAAGATCATTTCCGGCTATAATAACTGGATTGATCTGATTGACAGAGCATTGGAAGAATTAAAATTATCTGATGAAGATGATGAGAATAACTTATTACCTGCCGGTCTTTATACTAAGGCTAAAAGTGATATTGAAAAAATCTATGAGCTTGTTGGAAAATTCAGAGATAAAAAAACCATTTCAGAATTCAGGTCAGATTTTAAACAGCTTGTTTTTGATTTACATATTCCGGAAAGATTAGTCAATGATCATCCTGACTCAGTAGAGAAAAATGTTAAAGCAGTAACAACCTTGCTTCAAATATCCGATGAATTATTCAGCTTGCTTAGCCAGGAACTTGGTGACTTAACAAAATATCCGCTGGGATTTTTTATTTCACAATTAAAGACAGCTCTTCAGTTTACACGTTACAATATTAAAGAAAGACATTCAAGCGGAGTGCTTGTTACTTCAGTAAACGAGTTACGCGGTTTATACTTTGATAATGTTTTTATCGGCGGAATGGTTGATGGTGAATTTCCCACAAGATATCAGCCGGAGATTTTCTTTTCTGGTTCGTACAGAAAAGATGAGTATAAACATATACTTGAAGAAAGATATCATTTCTATCAAACATTATCATCTGTTAAGAAAAGAATTTATCTCAGTTATGCTAGAAACAGCGAGCGAAAAGAGTTTACACCTTCTTCGTTTTTAAATGATTTTACAAGAATTTTTAATCCAATTGAGAAAAGCACAATTGACTATGAATCATTGATTTATAGTAAAATGGAACTGCTGATGAAGGCTTCAACATTGATGAAAAAAGGTAAGGAGAATGTTTTATCTGATTCAGGTATTAATACTGAACAACTTAAACAAAGCATAGAAATTGAAAGAATAAGAAATGATGATCCGTTCGGTGAAAGTGAATATACAGGTTTTATTGGTGAATCATTAACTGATGAAGAAAAAAAGAAATTGCTCGAACAAAAAGAAAAACAATTTTCTGCATCTCAGTTAGAAGAATATGCAAAATGTCCGTTTCAATATTTTCTTAAGAGAATTCTCTTGCTGGAAACCATCGAAGAACCAAGTGAAGAAATCGAAGCTTTTGAGCTTGGCAGTTTGGTTCATTCAATCTTATATGAATTTTATAAAACTATTAAAGAGAAAAATATTTTACTTAAAAATTGTAACGACAAAACATTCAAGATTGCTGAAAAAATTATTTTTGAAGTTGCTGGAAAAAAAGTTGATAGATTAAATCTTCAATCAACACCGGCATTTTTTGAAAGAGAAAAAATATTTGGAATTGCTGGTAACAAACAAAACTCCATTCTTTATAGGTTTTTAGAAACTGAGCGCAATAATGAAGGTAGTTATATCCCTCAATACTTTGAAATTGCATTTGGAAGCTTTAATAAATCAGTGCCCGAATATGAAGTGAATGTTAAAGACGTTAAAATAAGAGGCAAGATTGACAGAATTGATCTGGATGAAGAGAATGAAAAGTATAAAGTAATTGATTATAAATTAAGCGGAAAAAAACCAACAAAACCTGATCTTGAATCGGGTATATCTCTTCAACTGCCAATTTATCTTTACGCTTCCAGAGTTTTGATTCAGGCTCAGTTGAATAAAGAATTAATTCCTGCTCAGGCAGTTATTTATTCTTTAAAACTTAAAAAAGGAGAATTTGGTGAAAAGATTATTCATATTTCCAACAAACGAAATATTGAAGAGAACGAACTGATCGAATCAAACAAAGAATTAATCAGGATTTGTAATGAGGTGATTCCGCTTTATGTAGATAAGATATCCAAAGGGATATTCAATCTTTCATCTCTGGAAAACAGAGAAAGCAAAGTATGCAAATATTGTGATTTCAGATCCATTTGCAGAATTCAGGAAGTTAATTGATAAATTGTAGTGTTGAATTATATTCGCACTAATTATTTTAGTAAATAATAAATAAAAATTCAGGAACTAATATGAAAAACTTAATCGTAGCTGTTTTGATGCTTGTAACACAATTTGCTTTTGCACAAAGTGGTAAAGAAAGTTGTATCCTTGGTAAGACAGCACAATTCAATCGCTTAAAGAAATTAGCGGAAATAAATTATCCAGGCGATCCCAAGTATGATGTAAAATATTACAAACTCGATCTTACTATAAATCATACACTGCAGACTATTTCCGGAAACATAACCTGTAACGCAAAAGTGGTACAATCTAATGTAACAGAAATTTATTACGATTTTATAAACTCAATGATTGTAGATTCTGTTTTGTTTAATGGGAACAGTGCTTCTTTTTCAAGAGGAACAAACACAGTTATTATTCAGACAAATACAACATTAAACCAGGATGATGATTTTACAACAATTGTTTATTACCACGGAACACCGGCTTCAGGTGGTTTTGGAAGTTTTAAATTTAGTTCACAGGGCGGTAATCCTTTAATTTGGTCTTTAAGCGAGCCATACGGTGCAAAAGATTGGTGGGTTGTTAAAGATACTCCTGGAGATAAAGCAGATTCAGCTGATATCTGGCTTACAGTAAGCACATCTTTAACCCCAGTTTCAAATGGTAATTTAATTGATGTTGTGAATAACGGAAACGGCACACACACATATAAATGGAATGTCAGCTATCCGATTGCACCATATTTAATATCATTGGCAATAACTAATTATGCACTTTACACAAACTATTATCATTACAGCCCTGCGGATTCTATGCCGGTTACTCATTATTTATATCCATCGAGTTTAAATGCAAATATCCCGCAATTGAATAAAACGCCGGGTATGATTGAAATTTTTGCTGAAAGGTTTGGAGAATATCCGTTTATTAATGAAAAATACGGACACGCACAATTTGGCTGGGGCGGGGGAATGGAACATCAGACAATTTCTTCAATGGTAGGTTTTGGCGATGGATTGATTGCTCATGAATTAGCGCATATGTGGTATGGTGATAACATAACTTGTAAAGATTGGCACCATATATGGCTTAATGAAGGCTTTGCAACAATGGGTGAGGGACTTATCTATGAAGCATGGAACGGAAAGTCTGCATACGATAACTATATTGCTGATGAAATGTATTTTGCAAAATTTGCAACCGGTACAATCTATGTGCAAAATATTTCTTCTGAATGGGAAATTTTTGATTCATACAGAACTTATTCAAAAGCTTGTGTAGTTCTGCATATGTTAAGAGGCATCGTTGGTGATTCAACATTTTTTAATATACTAAGAACTTATTCTTATCATCCGAGTGTTTCCTACGGTAATGCAGTTACAGAGGATTTTCAGGCAATAGCAGAAAGTGTTTCAGGACTGGATTTAAATTACTTCTTCCAACAATGGATTTATGGCGAAAACTTTCCAAAGTATTCGGTTGTATGGAGCAAAAACAGTCTTGGCGGTAATTTATATGATCTTGCATTAAAGATTACGCAGAATACAAATACAAATCCGTCTTTTTTTACAATGCCAATACAAATTAAAGTAAATTCATCTGTTGGAGATACAATAATTACAGTTTTTAATAATGCACAAGAACAAAATTTTAATGTAACAGTTGCAAATGAACCAACATCAATAACGATTGACCCTGGTAATTGGATATTAAAAAACATTAATTCTGTTGTTGTTGGAATTGAAGATGAAATACAACCACAAACATTTTTACTTGAACAGAATTATCCTAATCCGTTTAATCCGGCTACTAAAATAAAATTCAATCTTGCTTCAAATGAATATACCACATTAAAGGTATATGATATTATCGGGAAAGAGATTGCAACATTAATTAATAATCAGATGAACGAAGGGCAGTACGAAGTAACTTTTGATGCAAGTAATCTGCCAAGCGGAGTTTATATTTATACTCTTAATGCAGGCAGTTTTAATGAGACAAGAAAAATGATATTGATGAGATGATATAGAGTTTTATTATCAAAACTATCTTTGAATCGCTTTCATTTTTTACAACAAAAAAAATCCTGCGCTTAAAAAACGCAGGATTTTATTTTTAAATTCATTCTACTCTTAGTGAAGCAGTTTTAATATTCTATCAGGTCTGATTGAACCAAGTAATTTTATCGGTTGTGAAAACGGAATATCTCTATCCCACGAAAAGAGAGTAATAAAAGCTTCACCAATTACGGCATTACGGGGAACAAAGCCCCAAAATCTGCTATCCAGACTATCATCTCTGTTATCGCCCATCATAAAATAATAATCTTTCTTAAATGTATAAGAAGAAACCGGGATGTTGTCTATAACAACTGTATTGCCCTTAATCTCGACAACTCTTTTTCCAAATTCCCTGTCTATTGTTGTTCTCCATTGTTCGACATTATAGATATTTAATGGTATTATCATCCCTTTTTTCGGGACTACAAGCGGACCATAATTATCTTCATTCCAGGGCATTCCTTTTGGGAAGATTCTTGGTTCAACATAACCTTTTTGAATTGGTCTAAGATACTTGATATACGTAGGTCTCCAGAATTCCTTTCCATTTACATAGACAACTTTATCTTTTATTTCCACAGTATCACCGGGTATCCCGATACATCTTTTTACGTAGTTTACATTTTTCTGAGTTGGTTCAAGCTTATCGCGGTCACCGGGATATTCAAATACAACTATATCTTTTGGCTGTGGCTCTCTAAGAGCTGGCAATGTGAAATAAGGAAGTTTAATTTCGGTAAACCAAATATATTGAGGCGAACTTGAGCCGTAGATAAATTTATTAACAAGAACAAAATCACCGACAAGAATAGTGTTTTCCATTGAGCCCGTTGGGATTCTGGTATTTTGGACTATAAATGTTATAATAAAAAGTGCCGCTATTCCTGCAAAAGCCAGTTGACGAAAAAACTCCGCAATTTTACCTGCAAGTGTAGTTGGTTTTGGTCTTTCTTTTTTTCTAAACAGTTTCTTCAATTTTTCTAAAAAAGACAATTTATTCTCCTAAAAAGATTGTTCAAAAGTAAATTAAATGTTTATCCTAAAAATTAACACAATATTGAAAGTAAAAATACAATTTTAATTGGATAATACTTGTTTCAATATATCATTAACAAGTTTTGGATTGGCTTTACCCTTTGTTTCTTTCATTATCTGCCCGACAAAAAATCCAAAGACTTTTTCTTTCCCTGATTTATAATCTGATACCTGTTCAGGATTTTCAGCCGTAATCTTTTTGATGATTTCAGATAATTCCTCAGGATTAGAGATTTGTACAAGATTTTTTTCTTTCACAATTATTTCAGGATCAGAATTACTATTCAACATTTCAGCAAAAACTTCTTTAGCTATCTTACTGCTTATGGTGCCTTCTTTAATAAGATTAATCAATTTTCCCAGATTATCAGGTGAAATTGTAAACTCTGCTATGTTTAATTTTTTGTCATTTAATACTGAGAGAATATCACCGGTCAGCCAGTTACTTGCAAGTTTGTATTCATCAGTTACAGCAACAATTTTTTCATAATAATCAGCGAGCTCTCTGTTATTTGTGATTATCTCTGAATCATATAGTGGTAATTTGAAATTATTAACAAAACGTTTCAGTTTTTCATCGGGTAATTCAATAAGAGATGACTTTAATTCTTTTAGCCAATTATTATCAATTTCAACCGGCAATAAATCCGGATCAGGAAAATACCTGTAATCGTGTGCTTCTTCTTTGCTTCTCATTGGATAAACTTCATTTGCATCTGCATCCCAAAGCAATGTTTGCTGAGTTATCTTTTCTCCGTCTTCAATCAATTCAATCTGTCGTTTAACTTCGTATTCAATAGCTCGCTCAACATTTCTAAATGAGTTCATATTCTTAATTTCAGTTTTAACACCTAATTGATTATCACCTTTTAGCCGGACAGAAATGTTTGCATCACATCTAAGCGAGCCTTCTTCCATATTTCCATCACAAATTCCAAGATACTGTACTAATTGTTTGATCTTTGTTAAATATAAATAAGCTTCTTCGGAGGTTCTAATATCCGGTTCACTTACAATTTCGATCAATGGAACTCCAGACCTGTTTACATCTATTAATGTTGAAGAACTGAGATCGTGAATTGATTTTCCAGCATCTTCCTCAAGATGAATCCGGGTAATTCCGATTTTTTTTAACTCAGAATCTTTTGGATGTATTTCAACAAACCCATTTTCACAAATCGGCTCTTCATATTGTGAGATTTGATATCCTTTAGGAAGATCAGGATAAAAATAATTTTTGCGTGCAAAAACTGAATGGCTATTAATTGTACATTTTGCTGCAAGCCCCATTAAAACAGTAAACTCAACTGCTTTTTTATTTAGCACTGGCAGCACACCGGGATGACCAAGACAAACCGGACAAGTATTACTGTTTGGTTCATCACCAAATTTTGCAGAGCAGCCGCAGAATATTTTTGTATCAGTTAGAAGTTGTGCGTGAACTTCCAACCCGATAACTGCTTCGTATATTGGATTCATAATTTAATTGTAGCTTGTATTAACAAATATAAATATGTTGTTATTTATATAGAAAGATTAAAAACCTTCATTTTTTTAAGTTAAATATTTACTGATTAGTTTAAAGTGTTTAAGATAGGTTAAAATCATGTGCTGGATAAATGATTATGGGGTATAAACTAAAATTTCTATAAGTACATTAAAATGTGTTGCAATTTAGATTTTAATAAAATAGTTTAAGCTCAAAGACAAGATTAATTAATTCTGAAAGTTGTAAATGTATAGATTACTGCTACTACTGTTTCAGATTTTATATTTGTTTCTATTCACCAATTGCCGTGAAGAAATTTTGACTCCGGGAAATGATGCCGGCAATGTCAATGATCCAATTCAGGATAATAAAACCAACTATTACAGTTTAATAATCTTTGCAGAAGATTTAACCACTGATATTACTGCAATTACAAACTTTAATCTTAATACTACAAAAACCCTGCTCACTATTACAGATTTTGAAGGCGGATCGGTTTTATTTACAATCAGAGATAAAAAAGGTATTTCACTATATAGGTTCTCTGCTGAATCTGAAGTAAAAAATGAATTAAGGAAGATGACCAATGGTATTCCGGACAAGGTTGAACTAAATTTCCAAAATTTTTCAGGTAAATTGAAATTTTCGCTTTCATATTTTAATGAATGATCTTTGCTGACTTTTGATAAAATATTTTAAAAATTATTTAATGAGCATACTATCCTTTCCCTAAAAAACAGATTATCTCAGAATCTATTTATTTTGATTCCCAAACAAACACCAATACTAAAATGGATTCAGGTTTACTATTGGACGGTTCAAAATGACAATAACAACGATTTTAAACAGATCGTTTTTAATTATATACTGAATGCAGAGATGTTGTCAACAGTTTTCTGTTTTAATAAATTTATTTATACAAAAAGGGGTTTCTTTATTTATATTTGCTTGTGTTATAAATAGATTCTTAACTATGAAAAAAATGATTATCATCCTATTTCTTCTTGGAAGTCTGGAATTTGCCTTTGGACAGATAGCCTCTGATTATTTTCCGGAGCAAACTGGTTATAAATGGAATTATGAATTAATTCCGCTTGATTCTTTAAACAACCGGGTTGATTCTTTAAAATTTTATGGTATAGATTCTTTTTATGTTGAAGCACCTTTTAATGGAAGAGATTCAAAAATTGTTCTTACTAAAACCGGGGCATTGAATACAATAAACATCCAGCCTTTTATAGATTCACTTTTTTACAGTTTTAGCGGCTCAAATGGATTTGAATATTTTGACCCGAATTTATTATCAGGACTGCTCGGTAATCTGGATTCAACATTAGGAGTAAACTTCCTAAGTTTCTTTAATTCCTTAAAAGGCTGGTATTCATATTACAGATTTGCAAGCACAGTAAATCAGGAGTATGTAATTTTCAGCAAGGACACAATCATAGCTGTTAATTCAGTTAATTACCCGATCAGGTTTCAATTAATTGGTAAAAGATTAAGTGATGAAATAATAAGCACTGATATAGGGAGTTTTACTTGTAAAAAGTTTTTACTTGAGAGACGACTCAGTTATACACAGCTTATTCCGATCATAATTAAATTATTTGGAGTGGAAGAAACTATCTGGCTGGCACCTTCAAACTGGAAAGTTAAAAGCTATATTCCCTCAACTCATTTAAATTTGTCTTGGATTAATGGTCCTGTTTTTACAATACCTGGGCTGGAAACAAACATCAAAGATCAAATAACTAATGTTGATGATAAGTCTGTTAAGCCATTGATGTTTGAGTTATATCAGAATTATCCAAATCCATTTAACCCGTTAACTAAAATAAAGTATTCATTGCTGAACTCTGAGTTTGTTTTGTTAAAGGTATTTGATATTCTTGGTAATGAAATCAAAATATTAGTAAGTGAAATAAAACCTGCAGGCATACACGAAGTTGTGTTTGAGGCTGAAAATAATTTAGCATCAGGAACATATTTTTACGAGTTAAAGGTTGGCGGTCAGGTTAATTCCAGAAAGATGATTTTAATCAAATAATACTATAATATATTTGTGAAATAATTTAAAATATTTAATTCCACGTTAGAGGGGTGATTATGAAAAATCTAATTTTTAATACAGATAATTCAATTATTGAAATTCCAACCAGGGATCAAATTGATGAAAGATATAAGTGGAATCTTTCAGACATTTATACAACTGATGTTCAATGGGAAAATGATTTTAATTGGGTTAGTGATAATATTGTTAAATATAAAACTTTTGAAGGACGTCTTAATAATTCGTCTGATCTTTTAGCCTGCTTAAAATTTGATGAAGAAGTTGGTATTAAACTGGAGCGTTTAAATCTGTATGCTATGCTCTCAAAAGATAGTAATATGCGTGATACAAGATATCAGAGAATGGATGGAAGATACAAAAGTCTTTATGCACAGATACTTACTGCAAGTTCGTTTATAAAACCGGAAATATTAAGGATTGATGAAAATAAAATTACTGAGATGTTAAATAGTAATGCTGAGCTGAGGGTTTATAAACATTGGTTTGATGATTTGTTAAGATTCAGAAAGCATACCTTAGATAAAGAGCAGGAAGAACTTCTTGCTATGGCTGATGAAATTACACAAATACCTTATAATACATATTCGTTATTTACTAATGCTGATTTGGAATTTCCAAAAGTAATTGATGAAGATGGAAATTCAGTTGAGATTTCTCATTCGCGTTATTATGCTGCTTTGTATTCAAAGGACAGAACATATCGTGAAGATGCATTCAAGGCATATCTATCTGTTTACCGGAAAAATGCAAACTCTTTAAGTGCCTTATTTAATGGAAATATTAAAACTAATATTTTTTATGCAAGAACAAGAAAATATAAATCAGCAAGAGAAGCTGCATTATTTAGAAACAATATTCCTTTATCGGTTTATGATAATCTGATAAAATCTTTAAGCGATAATATGGAACCTATGTATCGCTGGGCTTTACTTAAGAAAAAATTATTAAAGATCGATGAGCTTCATCCTTTTGATGTTTATGTAACTGTATTTGATCCCAAGCTGGAAAAGAAATATCCATACGACCAAGCTGTAAAACTTGTTCTGGATTCCTTAAAAATAATGGGTGATGATTACTTAGGATCTTTGAACAAGGCATTTGAGAACCGCTGGATTGATGTTTATGAAACCAAAGCAAAAAGAAGCGGGGCATATTCATCTGGAACAACTTTTGGGGTGCATCCTTATGTACTTTTAAACTGGACTGATCTGTTAAATGACGTATTTACTCTTGCTCACGAAATGGGGCATAATATGCACTCCTATTATACAGGCTTAACACAACCATATATTTACGCTAACTATTCCATTTTTCTTGCAGAGGTTGCATCTACATTTAATGAAAATCTGCTGCTCGATCATCTGATAAAGATTTCTGAAACATCAGATGAGAAATTATTCTTACTTGAAAAATATCTTAATAACATAACAACAACTGTTTACAGACAAGTTATGTTTGCGGAGTTTGAAATGCTGACTCATTCCAAAGTAGAGAATGGAGAAGTTCTTACTCCGGATATACTTTGTAAACTTTACAAAGATGTTTATCAGAAGTACTGGGGTGATAAAATGATTGTTGATGAAGAAGAATCTTATACCTGGGCAAGAGTACCACACTTTTATTATAATTTTTATGTCTATCAGTATGCAACAGGATTTGCAGCTTCAGAAGCTTTAGCAGCAAAAGTAAAATCTGAAGGAAAACCTGCAGTTAATAAGTATCTGGATTTTCTGAAAGCAGGCAGTTCAGATTATCCGATAAATATCTTAAAAAATGCTGGCGTTGACATGAATTCGCCGGAACCGATTTTAACGGTAACAAAAAAAATGAATCAGATAATTGATGAAGTTGAAAAATTAATTTAAACTAATTTGAGAAAGCAATGAAGGTATATTCAAAAACAGAACTAAACTCTTATAGTCAATCACTTACTTATGACGATATAAGCCTTATTCCTACACAGATTTCAAGAATAAAATCCAGAACAGAAGCCTCTACTAATTGTAATTTTTTAGGACTTAAACTAACTGTACCGGTAATTTCCAGTCCGATGGATTCTGTAACAGGAATTGAAATGGCAAAAGAACTGACAAAGCTGGGAAGTCTTGGCATTATAAACAGATTTGATTCTTCTTTGGATGCAGTGTTGAACGCAAAGAATGGAAAGGGTATAAAAGCTGTTTCAATCGCACTGAATACAGATTTAAAAACAATAGAAAAAATTGCCGAAAAGAAATATTTAATTTGTATTGATACAGCAAATGCCAATAATAAAGAGGTGCTTAAGAAAACTGAAGCGATAAAAAAGAAATTTGATGTAAAAGTTATAGTAGGAAATATAGCTCACGGTGATAGTTTACATCAGTTAGAAAATGCCGGAGCTGATGCTGTTAGAGTTGGAATAGGCAGTGGAAGTGTCTGTACAACTTCAATCCAAACAGGTATTGGGATTGGACAGGTTTCATCGCTTCTGAATATCTGCTTCTCAAGAGCTCAGAAAAATTTGAAAATTAAAATCATTGCCGACGGCGGAGTGAAGAGCCCCGGCGATGTTGCTAAGGCAATTGCGCTTGGTGCTGATATAGTTATGCTTGGCAGAATGCTTTCCGGAACAAGGGAAACTCCTGGTGAAGTAATTAAGTACAATGGACAACTCTGGAAAAAGTATCGCGGCTCAGCATCCTTTGGAGTAAAAATGAGAAATGAGTTTATTGAAGGTGAAGAAACAATGGTTGCATACAAAGGCGCTGTTAAAAATGTAATTGATGGAATTTCTGACGGACTTAAAAGTTCTATGAGTTATATGAATTGCCTTAATTTAAATGAATTACGAAAAACCGAAACTTTTGCAGTATTAAGCAACAGCTCATTTTTAGAAAGACTACCGCGAATTTAATTATTCAAATGCCGGGAGAGGAATTTTTAGTAATGTTTTTAAAATGAATCTTCCGGTATTAAAGTTTACTGTTCTTAAGTCTAAGTGAATTACTTATTACAGATACTGAGCTAAGAGACATTGCTAATGCAGCAAACATTGGATTAAGCATTCCTAATGCAGCAAGGGGAATCCCGATTACATTATAAATAAATGCCCAGAAAAGGTTTTGTTTAATAACGCTGATTGTTTTGTTGGAAAGTTTTATTGCTTTTAAAACGCCTTTAAGATCACCGCTTAATAACACAACACCGGCGCTTTCAATTGCAACATCTGTCCCTGTACCAATTGCAATTCCTATATCGCTTTGTGCCAATGCAGGGGCATCATTTATACCATCACCAACCATAACTACTTTTTTATTTTCAGACTGCAATTCTTTTATCTTTAATAATTTGTTATGAGGCGTAACCTCTGCAAAATATTTTTCAATTCCAGCCAGTGCTGCAATTTTTTTTGTAGTGTTTTCGTTATCCCCTGAAGAAAGAACAGGAGTTACATTAATCTTTTTCAACCCGTCAATTACTTCTTTTGAAGTTGGTTTAATTGAATCAACTACAGTTACGAATCCTTTCAATTCTTTTTCAACAGCTAAAAAAATTATGGATGTATTCTTTATATTTTCATTTGATAATTCTTTAGAAAACCGTTCAACTGAAATCTTATTTTCCTGCATCAATTGAGCGTTACCTGCAAGAATAACTTTATTGTTGATTTTTGCAATTAGTCCTTTGCCTGATCTGTTTTCAAACTCTTCTGTTTCATAATAATTAACATCTTTATCAGCGGCATAGTCTATAACAGCTTTTGCAAGCGGATGATCGGATCTTTTTTCGAGTGAAGCTAAAACTGAGAAGAATTCTTTCTCAGAAATTCCATCAAAAAAGAAATTTTTTATCGAAAGCTTACCTTCGGTTAAGGTGCCAGTTTTATCAAAGACAATTGTATCTGCTCTGTGCAGTTCTTCAAGACTCTCACCGTCTTTGAACAATATCCCATTATGTGCAGCTTTTCCCATTGCAACTATCAGCGCTGTTGGAGTTGCCAAACCAAGTGCACAGGGGCAGGCAATTATCAAAACAGCAACAAAATTTATTAAAGCAATACTCAAATCTGACTGGGCAAATACTAACCAATAAATAAAAGTTAAGATTGCTATGATAATAACTGAAGGAACAAAGATAGATGCAACTTTATCTGCAATATTTTGTATAGGCGCTTTTGATCCCTGAGCGTCTTCAACAAGTTTTATAATATGACCAAGCACTGAGTTCTTTCCGATATCGGTGATTTCAAATTCAAAGTATCCGTTAGTGTTTATAGTACCGCCGATTACTTTTGAACCGATGATTTTTTCTACCGGCACACTTTCACCGGTTATCATTGATTCGTCAATTGCTGATGAACCGGAAATAATTAAACCATCGGCTGGGATTTTTGCCCCTGGCTTAATTATAATTATATCACCGGTTTTTATTTCGCTTAGTGGTTTTTCAATTTCAAGATTATTCTCTTTTACAAGTGCTGTTTTTGGCTGCAGCTCAAATAGTTTCTTTATTGCTGTACCTGTCTTTGATTTAGCTTTTGCTTCAAGCCATCTTCCTAATAATATTAAAGTAATTATCACTGCAGTCGTATCAAAATAAACATGGCTGATGTTTTGATGATGTGGAAACATTTCTGGAAAAAGTGTAACCAGCAGACTATATGTATAAGCCGAACCAGTTCCAACAGCTACCAGAGAATTCATATCAGCAGTAAAGTGCTTAAGATTTTTCCAGAATATTGAAAAAAATCTTCTGCCGGATATAAATATAACCGGAGTAGTAAGAATGAGTAGAATTTTGTTTATCTGTTCAGCATTTAAATGATTATTCAGAAAAAAATCTTCCCACATTATACCCATATTAATAATTGCAATGGGTATTGTCATAATGATTGAAAAGATAAGATTCTTTTTTAACTCCAGTTGATAATCAGTATTTGATGTTTTTAACTCAGTTTCCGGTATTTCTTCTTTAGTTGTTTCAGTAATATCAAGTTTATATCCAGCATCTTCAATTTTTGCAGCAACATCTTTCAAATCAACCAATTGAGGATCATAATCGAATGAAACTTTTTCTGTTGCCAGATTAACACTGACATTCTTTATTCCCTCAACTTTAGAAACTGTCTTTTCAACTCGGGCAACACAGCTTGCACAAGTCATTCCTTCAACCGGAAGTGATATTTTCTTTACTTCGATCATTATCAATTAATTATTGAATTACTGTATAACCTGCTTCAGTTATCGCTTCTTTTATCTGGGATTCACTTACTTTCTTTTCATCAAATTTTACAATTGCTTCACCGATTTTTACATCAAGACTATCAACATCAAGTTTTTGTATTTCTTTCTTTACTGCCATTACACAATGATTACAGCTCATTCCATCAATTTTAAATGTTGTTTCCATTATTATTCCTTTTTATAATTTTTCTTCGAATCAAATATACTAAAGAATATTTTTTAGGTGATGATTGGAATAATATCTGTGATTTGCATAACCGGAAAATTCAATAAAAGCAAATCGGCATTACTTGGTTTTGGGAGGTTGTTTTTTATCAGAAATTTTGGTTTGAGTGTGTGGATAATTATTACTTGCCGGCTTGAATATTTCAAACTTGTTTTTTTTCTTTTCAGCAATTGTAGGTTCACGTGTCAACGATTTATCTGGACTAAAACTATCATCTGTTTCGATAGACTTTTTAATTAAAACAGAATCCTTACTGGCTTTAGTAATCTCTTTGCTAACATCTTCAGAAGATATTTGCTTTTTTGTGTGGACTAATTGCTTCCGTCTTCTATAGGTAAAATAGGTGGTTACAAGAATGACCAGGCTTATAACTGTAAACCCAAGAAATATAAGTTGAATGATTTCAATTAATTGCATTATTATTTCCTATCCGCTAGCGATACCGACAATCATCTTGCCAAAATCAGCAATCTTTTATTTCGTTTTCCTTAAAATAACAAAGATCTTATATAAATTTCCTTTTCAATGTGAGAGAAAGTCTTAGATAATTCAAAAACGATGCACTTTCTAATATATTATAAAATAAGCATTTAAGTTGGATTTAGCTCAAATCTTTAATATTTTTTGCCTCCAAAAAAATTACTGTCAGAAAAATAGGTTTAAAATGACAAAAGCTGATATTGTAGATAGAGTTGCAGCAGGCACAGGGCTGACAAAACTTGAAACTGAGGCAATTATTGAAGGATTCTTTACTACTGTGATTGAAGCATTGAAAGAAGGGAAAGGCATCGAAATTCGTGGCTTTGGAAGTTATAAGGTTAAAAAGAAAAATGCCAGAACTGCCAGAAATCCAAAAACCGGTGAAAAGGTTTTTGTTGATGAACATTTTGTTCCTACTTTTAAGTTTTCTAAAGAATTTAAAGAAATCGTTAAAACCGGTCTTGCCGATAAATTATAAGGATATGTTTAATGTCTAAGTTTTGTAATCAATGCGGAAGTAAATTAGAAATAAATCATAAGTTTTGTCCGGAGTGTGGTGCTAAAATAGCTTTTAATAAAAACTCTAAATCCGGAGCTGATAACAATCAAAATATTTCTACTGTCAATGGAAAAACTTTAAATCCAAAAATTATTTACGGAGTTTTAATTGGCGGTATTGTTGTAATTGCAGTTATTATGTTTTCATCTGGAATGCTGGATTCTTCAAGTGGAGTTGTAAGTTCTGTTAATCAAAATGAACAGCAGGAAGTAACTAATTCGGGTGTAAATCTGAATAGTCTGCAGGCGATCAACGAGCTTGAAGCAAAAGTAAAGCAAAATCCGGATGACCAGCAGAGTCTTCTTGAACTTGCACATTTAAAGAATGATTCAGGTTTGTTTGAAGCTGCAATACAGAATTACAAAACATATCTTGAAAAAAATCCTGCCGATGCCGATGCAAGGGTAGATATGGGAGTATGTTATTTTAACTTAAGAGATTATCCAAATGCAATTAAGGAGATGGAAGCGGCACTAAAGTATGTGCCTAATCATCAGATAGCTCACTTAAATTTAGGAGTTGTAAATTTATCTGCGGGTAATCTTTCAAAATCAAAAGAGTGGCTGCAAAAAGCTTACGATCTAAATCCGACAAACGAGATCGGGCAAAAAGCAGAACAGTTATTGAAAAATCATTGATTAATATCTTAAAAGGAGAAGAATAATATGCCTTGTGGTAAAAAAAGAAAACGCCATAAAATGTCAACACACAAAAGGAAAAAAAGACTAAGAAAGAACAGACATAAAAAAAGAGTAAGATAATCCTTTACGTTTGATTTGCGGGCGGAGAGTTTTTCTTCGCCTTGTTTTTTGCAGTAAAGATATAAGCCAACTTAGCTCAGCTGGTAGAGCAAATCATTCGTAATGATTAGGTCGCCGGTTCGAATCCGGCAGTTGGCTCTTCTTTTGGGGGGCTTTAAAACTAATCCTCATTTGCTTTTCTATTTATACCTTCAATTACAACACTATCAGGTTATTATTTTCATTAGAACAAAAACTATTGACAATATCAGATTTTAATTGCTAATTACTATTAGAAAGATAATTGGTTTGTTAAGCCTATTTATTTTTCATTAACATAATTAGAAAAACAACTAAGCTTATAGAGGTGTAAAATGAAAAAGATAATTTTCATTTGTCTATTATTATTCATCTCGGGCTGTAAAGTTTTTCAACCCGAAGAGTCAAATTTTGTTCCTCCTTCTCTTATTAAGCAATCAGAACTGCCTCCACTTCAATTGTTAAACTTTCTGGATAGTTATGAATTCACCTGCGAGATGAGGGTAAATTGTTGTGGAGATGTGGTAAATGCCAAGATACTTACAACCAGCGGAGATGCTGAATGGGACTCGCTTGCCTGTCTCT